>QHCC01000009.1:372-82560 GCA_003243915.1 Pseudonocardiales bacterium
GGCACCGACGAGCACGGCACGCCCATCCAGGTGCAGGCCGACAAGGAGGGGGTCTCGCCCCGCGAGCTCGCCGACCGCAACGCCTTGGTCATCGCGAAGGACCTCCAGGATCTCGGTCTGTCCTACGACCTGTTCACCCGCACCACCACGAAGAACCACTACGCCATCACCCAGGAGTTGTTCCTCGGCCTGCTCAAGAACGGCTACGTATTCCCGCACAAGCAGCTCGGGGCGATCAGCCCGTCGACCGGGCGCACGCTTCCCGACCGCTACATCGAGGGCACCTGTCCCATCTGCGGGTACCCGCACGCCCGCGGTGACCAGTGCGACAACTGCGGCAACCAGCTCGACCCCATCGACCTGATCAACCCGGTATCGAAGATCAACGGTGAGACGCCCAAGTTCGTCGAGACCGAGCAGATGATGCTCGACCTGCCGGGCTTCGGTGACGCGCTGGCCGAATGGCTGGGCAAGCAGTCGCACTGGCGCCAGAACGTGCTGAAGTTCAGCGTCAACCTGCTCGATGACCTCAAGCCCCGCTCGTACACGCGCGACCTGGAGTGGGGCATCCCGGTGCCGCTGGACGGCTGGCGCGACCGGCCGGACAAGCGCATCTACGTATGGTTCGACGCCGTCGTCGGCTACCTGTCCGCCTCGATCGAGTGGGCGCGCCGCTCCGGCGACCCGGAGGCGTGGCGGGCGTGGTGGCAGAACGACCAGGCCAAGGCCTACTACTTCATGGGCAAGGACAACATCGTCTTCCACGCCGAGATCTGGCCGGCGATGCTGATGGGCTACTCGGGCATCGGCGCGAAGGGCGGGACACCCGGCTCGCTGGGCGCGCTCAACCGCCCCTACGAGGTGGTGTCGAGTGAGTTCCTGACGATGGAGGGGCGCAAGTTCTCGTCCTCGCGCAATGTCGTCATCTACGTCGGCGACATGCTCAGCCGCTACGACGCCGACGCGCTGCGGTACTACCTCGCCGCGGCGGGCCCGGAGAACCAGGACACCGACTTCACCTGGGCCGAGTTCGTGCGCCGCAACAACGACGAGCTGGTGGCGGGCTGGGGCAACCTGGTCAACCGGACGCTGTCGATGACGGCGAAGAATTTGGGCGCTATCCCGGCACCGGGGGCCCTCACCGATGCCGACCGCGACCTGCTCGCGACGTCGCAGGCGGCGTTCGACCGTGTCGGAGACCTGCTGGGCCGCTCGCGGCAGAAGGCGGCGCTGGCCGAGGCGATGGGTGTGGCCGGCGCCGCGAACAAGTATCTGTCCGACATGGCGCCGTGGAAGCTGCGCGACACCGACGCCGCCAGGATGGCCAGCGTGCTGCACGTGGCGCTGCAGGTCGTCTCCGACGTCAAGTCCCTGCTCACTCCCTTCCTGCCGTCGTCCTCGTCGAAGGTGCACGCACAGCTCGGCGGACAGGGCGAGTGGGCGGCGATGCCGCGGCTGGTCGAGGTCGACGAAGCGACCGCGCCTGGCTCTCCGTCCTATTCGGTGTTGACCGGTGACTACGACACCGCTGCACGCTGGGAGTCGAACCCGATCGAGGTAGGGCGGGCGATCGCGCCCCCGACGCCGGTGTTCACCAAGCTCGATCCCTCGGTGGTCGACGAGGAGCTGGCCCGCCTCGAGGCCGGCCAGTGATCGCGACGTGATGTGTGCTCGCGCGAGCAGTCGATGAGCGAGCCGACGGAACCCACGCCGCAGGCTGTTGCCCGATCGGGGTTGGACGGCTGGCCCGCCGCCGTCGAGCCGCTGGCCGTGCCGGTGTTCGACGCGCACACGCACCTGGACGCAATGGCGCAGCGCGCCGGCCTGGACGCCTCGGCTGAGTTCGTCGCCGCGGTCATGACTGCGGCCGCCTCGGCCGGCGTCGCCCGGGCGATCACGGTGGGTGACACGGTCGGTGCGTCACAGTGGTGCGTGGCAGCAGCGCACCAGCATGCCGGCGTCTATGCAGCCGTCGCCGTCCACCCGACCGAGGTGGCCGGCCTGGACGAGTTCGGCTATGCCGAACTCGAACGGCTTGCCGCCGATCCGCGGGTGGTCGCAGTGGGCGAGACCGGCCTGGATTATTACTGGGAGCGCACCGAGCCAGCTGCTCAGCAGCACCATTTCCGCCGGCACATCGACCTGGCCAAGCGGGTGGGCAAGCCGTTGATGATCCACGATCGGGACGCGCACGCCGACGTGCTGCGCCTCCTGCGGGAGGAGGGTGCCCCTGACCTGGTGGTCTTTCATGCCTTCTCCGGCGACGCGGCGATGGCCCGCGAATGCGTGGCGGCCGGCTACGTCCTGTCGTTCCCAGGCGTGGTGACGTTCGGCAATGCCCCAGCCCTGCGCGAGGCTGCGGCGCTCGTGCCGCCCGAGCAGCTGCTCGTCGAGACCGACGCCCCGTTCCTGACGCCGCACCCGTTGCGGGGCCGCCCGAACGCTCCGCACCTGTTGCCGCTGACTGTGCGCGGACTGGCCGCGGCCGCGGGCCACGACCTGGACGAATTGTGTGCCCATATCACCGCGAACGGTGCCCGAATTTTCGGCCTGCCCACCGAGTAACGCTGCGCCGATTGGCGACTCGGCATTTGGCAATATGCCTGATTCGTGAGGATTCTGGAACAACGTGGCGCCGTTCACACAAAGTTGCCGGAAATTGCAATCCGCCGGCCTGGGGCTTTCGCGACCGCGCTGAACGCCAGCACCGTGCAACCGCTGCCCGGCGCTCCGCAGGGGCCGCAATCGTTGCCCTGCACGCCGTCAGCCCGCCCGGCGCCACCGCCCTGGCCCGGGTCAGGCGAGGTAAAGACAATGTCAACAGTTGGGATCCAATTACCCGGTCGGCGGGGCGGATTAGCTGCCATCCGACCTGCTCAGGTTTTGCCGCCGACGCGACTCCTGGTTACCGTTCCGTGACCAAACGAGTACCGCAACGTGCGACAAAGATCGGAGACCATATGCGTCGCAGCGTCAAGTACGGCATTTACGGTGCCGTGCTGGCGGGTCTCGTGGGCGGCTTTGCCGTTTACGCGACCGCCGCGAAGAGCAAGACCGTCACCCTGGTGGTTGACGGGCAAGCAAAGAAGATCCACACCACGGCGAGCGACGTGAGCGGCGCACTGGGCGACGCCGGGTACCGCGTCGGCGGTCACGACATCGTCGCCCCCGCTGTCGCATCGAACATCCACAACGGCAGCAAGATCGTTCTCAAGCGGGGACGGCTCCTGCATCTGGACATCGACGGCAAGCGGACCGACGTGTGGACGACGGCACCGACCGTCTCCGATGCGCTGACCCAGCTGGGCTACTCCGCGTCGGTGTTCGTGTCGGTCTCGCGTTCGAACCGTCTGCCGCTCGGAGCAAGTTCGATCGCCCTGCGCGCACCGAAGAGTGTTGTGATCGTCCACGACGGCAAGAAGAGCAGCGTCACGACGACCGACGCCCAGGTCGGACAATTGCTGCAGGATCTCGGCGTGCACGTCAGCGCGATCGACTGGGTCACGCCGGCCCGCACTCACGCGGTCACCGCCGGACAGAAGATCATCGTGCGGCGCGTGGTCAAGAAGCACACGACGGTGCACGGGACGGTGCAGTACCCGGTGACCCAGGTCAAGGACCCGTCCACGTACGAGGGCACCTCGACCGTGGTCACCCACGGCGTCGCCGGAGCCGTCAACCTGACCTACTACGAGGTCTTCGTCGACGGCAAGCTCAGCGGGCGCAAACTGCTCAGCAAACACCTGGTCGCGCAGCCCAAGACGCAGGTCGTGAAGGTCGGCACCAAGGCCCGCCCGGTGGCTCCGCCCGCACCCCCGTCCCCTCCGCCGACATCCGGCGGCGGCGGCCTGAACTGGGACGCCGTCGCGGCATGCGAGTCCGGCGGGAACTGGGCCATCAACACCGGCAACGGGTTCTACGGTGGCCTGCAGTTCGACTACGGCACCTGGCTGTCCAACGGCGGTGGGGCCTACGCGCCGCGCGCCGACCTGGCCAGCCGGGAGCAGCAGATCGCTGTCGCCACCGTGCTCTACAACGCCCGCGGCTCGAGCCCGTGGCCGGTATGTGGGGCCCGCCTGTAGGAGCCAGACGTCACGAAGCCCGGCTGCAGCGGTAACGGCTCCATCCGCAGCCGGGCTTTGTGCCGCGGTTCGTCCCGCTCACCCGGGGTTGTTGCGTTTTGACGCTATCCGTTACTGTTCCGTGACCCCGGTTGCACCAGTCATGGACATTCGCCGAAGGAGTCCGGTTCTTGCTACGCAGTGTGAAGTACGGACTCTACGGAGCCGTATTGGCGGGTGTCGTCGCCGGAACGGTTGCCTGGGGCAACGTCGACAAGACCGTCAACGTGCTCGTCGACGGACAGTCGCGGCATCTGCATACCACTGCCAGCCGGGTCTCCGACGTCCTCGTTGACGCGGGCTACCACTTCGGCGAACACGACCTGGTCGCTCCCGCCCCGAGCGTGCAGGTCCACGACGGCAGCACGGTCGTCTACAAGCGGGGCCGGCTGCTGCACCTCGACGTGAACGGCGTACGCCGGGACGTGTGGACGACCGCGCCGACAGTCTCCGAGGCGCTCTCGCAGCTGGGCTACTCGACGGTTGACTTCACCTCGGTGTCGCGCGCCAGGCGTCTGGCCCTCGGGCCCACCGACATCACGGTGCGCACGCCCCGGCTCGTCACCGTCGTGCACGACGGCAAGTCGGAGCGGGTGATGAGCACCGACGCCACAGTCGCTCGCCTGCTGGGCGACCTCGGCATCGCGCTCGGACCGAATGACCGGCTCTCCGTCGCAGCAGGCGCGGCCCTGACGTCAAACCAGAAGATCATCGTTTCCCGCGTCAGGAAGGCAGTCCTCACCAGCGCGTCGGTCCTGCCGTTCCCGACCACGAAGAAGCCCGACCCGAAGCTCGAGGTCGGCGTGACCCAGGTCGTCACGCCGGGCCAGGATGGCGCCGCGCGCATCACCTACGCCGTCGTGTACGTCGACGGCAAGATGATCGGCAAGACACCGATCAACACCGTCGTCGTCACCGCGCCGACGCCTCAGGTGGTCAAGGTCGGCACCAAGCCGCGCCCGGTGCCTGGCGTCATCGTGACACCCGGCTCGGCCCAGGCCGTCGGCAAGACGCTGGCTGCGGCGCGCGGGTGGGGCGATGATCAGTTCGCCTGCCTGGTGCAGCTGTGGGACCACGAGAGCGGCTGGCGCACCAACGCTGCCAATCCCAGCGGCGCGTACGGCATCCCGCAGGCGCTGCCCGGGTCGAAGATGAGTTCCGCGGGCCCGAACTGGCAGACCGACGCGGCCACCCAGATCACCTGGGGCCTGGGCTACATAGCGGGGCGCTACCACGACCCGTGCAACGCGTGGGCGAGCTGGCAGGCCAACGGCTGGTACTGATCTTCGCTTCGGCCCGGTAGCCGCGCGGTGCCGGGGCCGCGGCGACGAGTCACTGGCCTGTGACGAGCTCAACGAACCAGATCACGTTCCCGTCCGGATCGACGACTGGGGATCTTCGGCCGGCGCCGGCGATCTCTTGGATCTCCCCGGGCTCGACTGAGCGGGCCTGCACACCGGCGAGATGCTCGTCGAGGTCCGGCACGACGAGCGTGATTTCGCCGCGGCCCGATCGGCCGGGTCAGCCCTGAGATAGAGCGATCCGGTCTCTGCGAGCTGCCACACGGCTTCGTCGTCGTTGGGAAGGAAGTCCGCAGCCCGACCCAGTAGCCGCTCGTACCAGGCAAGCGACTTGTCCCGATGCGTGACCGAAGGCCTGCGAAGACATAGCTGATGGTCACGCGTTCCTCCCACCAAGTCGAAGATCAAGAACCGTCGTCCGCCGGGAGCGTACCGGGATGGCACTGCATGCTCTGCCAGACTCGGCGCGTGACGGCGGCGCTGCTCGGCCCGGCTGAGATCAGGATGTTGGCGGCCGAACTGGGACTGCGACCCAGGAAGTCGCTGGGGCAGAACTTTCTGCACGACGGCAACACAATCCGTCGCATCGTGCGTAGCGCCGAACTCGCTGGTGACGACATCGTGCTCGAAGTAGGTCCAGGGCTGGGCTCACTGACCCTGGGCCTGCTCGCGGCGGGACATGCCGTGATCGCGGTCGAGGTCGACGCCGTGCTCGCCGACGCGCTGCCACACACGGTCGAGGCGCACCTGCCGCAGGCACCGCTGACCGTCGTCACGGCCGACGCGATGCGGATTGCGTCGCTGCCCGGCCCCGCGCCTAGCGCACTGGTGGCGAACCTGCCTTACAACGTCGCGGTGCCCGTCGTGCTGCATCTGCTCGAGACGCTGCCGTCACTGCGCACCGGGTTGGTGCTCGTGCAGGCCGAGGTGGCTGATCGTCTCGCTGCGGGGCCCGGCTCGAAGGTCTACGGCGTACCCAGTGTGAAGACCGCCTGGTATGCCCGGGCCACGCGGGCCGGGACCGTCCCGCGCGCGGTGTTCTGGCCGGTGCCCAACGTCGACTCCGGGCTGGTCCGGCTGGTCCGGCATCCGCCGCCCGAGGTCGCCGTCGCGCGCGCAGAGGTGTTCGCCGTCATCGACGCCGCATTCGCCCAGCGCCGCAAGATGCTGCGCTCGGCGCTGGCGGGCTGGGCCGGTTCGCCCGCCGCGGCGGTGGCGGTGCTGGGGGCGGCCGGCGTCGAGCCCACCGCCCGCGGCGAGACCCTCGACCTGGCTGCCTTCGCCCGCATAGCCGCCGCAAGACCCCATGGATCACCCCCAACGCGATGAGCGCTCGCGCGAAGAGCCGCCGACGAGCCGGAGGCGAGTGTGGCCCGCCGGATCCACCCGAGCGCCAATGGGCGGTGGCAGGCAACGGTCGCAGTTCGTGAGGATCACCCCAACGCGATGAGCGCTCGCGCGAAGAGCCGCCGACGAGCCGGAGGCGAGTGTGGCCCGCCGGATCCACCCGAGCGGCAGCGAGCGGTGGAGACGAAGGGACACCTTCGGCGGGAATAAGAGCAGACTCGGGGCATGGCTGAGTACACCCACGTCCTGCTCGAGCGCTCCGGAGATTTCGCCACCGTCACGATGAACGACCCGGCCAAGCGCAATGCCTTGTCCCGGGCGCACTTGCACGAACTGATCCGAGCGTTCGAGGAGGTCGGCGCCAGCGATGCCCTCGGCGTCGTACTGGCCGCGAACGGGCCGGTCTTCAGCGCCGGCCATGACTTCGCCGACGTCGCCGGCAGCGACCACGCCACGGTGCGATCGTTGCTGTGGACCTGCACCGAGCTCATGAATCTGATGCAGCAGATCCCGCAGCCGGTCGTGGCCCGGGTGCACGCGCTGGCGACGGCAGCGGGGTGCCAGCTGGTGGCCAGCGCTGACGTCGTGGTCGCGGCCCAATCGGCCGGCTTCTGCCTGCCCGGAGGCAAGGGCGGCTGGTTCTGTCACACGCCGTCGGTGGCCGTTGCCCGCAGCATCGGGCGCAAGCGCGCGTTCGAGATGGCCCTGTCCGGCGACGTGGTGGATGCCCAGACGGCGGCAGACTGGGGCCTGGTCAACCGGGTGGTGCCCGACGCGCAGCTCGATTCGGCCGTGCAGGACATGCTGGAGCGCATCACCCGGGGGAGCGCCGAGAGCAAGGGCTTGGGCAAGCAGGCGTTCTACGCCCAGGTCGATCTGGATCAGCCCAAGGCGTATGCCTACGCCGTCGAGGTGATGGCAGCCGCAAGCCAACTGCCCGACGCCGTAGAGGGGATGAGTGCGTTCCTGGCCAAGCGCAAGCCGACGTGGCAACGAGGCCGGTGAGCCGCTGACCGCGCCAGGCGCGGGCGGAGCGGCACTCAGCTGCGCCCGGCGAACAGGCTGGTCACCGAGCCGTCCTCGAACACCGCTTTGATGGCCTGCGCCAGCAGCGGCGCGATGGACAGCACCGTCAGCTTGTCGAAGTCGTGCTCCGGGCGTACCGGCAGCGTATTGGTGACGATCACCTCGCGCACCCGGCTGTTCTTGAGCCGGTCGATCGCCGGCGGGGAGAAGATCGCGTGGGTGGCAGCGATCACGACGTCGGTGGCGCCGCTGTCGAAGAGCAGTTCGGCCGCCTTGGTGATCGAGCCGCCGGTGTCGATCATGTCGTCGATCAGCAAGCAGCACTTGCCGGCGACCTCACCGACCACGCGGTTGGCGACGACCTCGTTCGCCGCGTCCAGATCGCGGGTCTTGTGCACGAACGCGATGTCGAGGCCGCCCAATTCGTCGGCCCATTGCTCGGCGGCACGCACCCGACCGGTGTCGGGCGAGACCACGACGATGTCCTCCTCGGCGTAGGTCGCCTTGACGTGTTCGGCCAGCAGGGGCTGTGCGAACAGGTGGTCGACCGGGCCGTCGAAGAAGCCCTGGATCTGGGCGGTGTGCAGGTCAACGGCCATCAACCGGTCGGCACCCGCGGTCTTGAACAGGTCCGCGATCAGACGTGCCGAGATCGGCTCGCGGCCGCGGTGTTTCTTGTCCTGACGGGCGTAGGGATAGAACGGTGCCACGACGGTGATCCGCTTGGCCGAGGCCCGCTTGAGCGAGTCGACGAGGATCAGGCTCTCCATGACCCACTGGTTGATCGGCGTGGTGTAGCTCTGGATGACGAAGGCGTCCGAGCCGCGCACCGACTCGTTGGACTTGATGAAGGTCTCGCCATTGGCGAAGTCACGCGCGGTGGTGTCGGTGACGGTGACGCCGATGTGCGCGGCGATCTCGTCGGCCAGCTCAGGATAGGCGCGCCCGGAGAACAGCATCAGGCTCTTGCGCCCCGCTACCGAGATGACGCTCATGTCGACGCGACCGCCACGATCACCGTGGCCGGCATGGAGCTGGGCGACTCGCGTCCGGTTCTCATCGCTGATCCCGCTCCTCGCTCGGCTCGGCGGCTTCGGCGGCTTCGGCGGCGTCGGCAGCTTCGGCGGCCGCGGCGGCCGCGGTGCCCGGTCGCCGCCGCGCCACCCAGCCTGCCACGTTCTGTTGGCGGGCACTCGATCGGGCCAATGCCCCGGCCGGCACATCCTCGGTGATGACGGCACCGGCCGCCGTGTACGCGCCCTCGCCGACGGACACCGGCGCCACGAACATGTTGTCGGCGCCGGTGCGGGCGTGATCGCCGATGACGCTGCGGTGCTTCGTGACGCCGTCGTAGTTGACGAAGACCGTGGCCGCGCCGATGTTGGCGTGCGCACCGATCGTGGCATCGCCGACATAGGACAGGTGCGGCACCTTGGTCGCCGTCCCGATCTCGCTGTTCTTGACCTCGACGTAGGTGCCGATGTGGACGTCGTCGCCGAGCACTGTGCCCGGGCGCAGGTAGGCGAACGGCCCGATCGTGACGCCGGCACCGATGCTCGCGCTGTGTGCCACCGTCCGATCCAGGCGCGCCTGCGAACCGACGGTGGTGTCGGTGAGGCTGACCTGCGGGCCGATCGTGGCGCCCGCGGCGACGTGGGTCATGCCATGCAGGTCGACCGATGGCAGCAGGGTGACGTCGGGCTCGAGGACGACGCTCGCGTCGAGCCACGTCGTGGCCGGATCGACGACGGTGACGCCGGCGCGCATGTGCGCCTCGAGCAGTCCGGTGTTGTAGACACGGTGAGCGGCGTTGAGCTGCACCCGGTCGTTGACGCCTGCCGTCTGGGGGGCGTCGGCCGTGACCGCGACCACTCGCTGGCCGTCGGCGACGAGGATCCCGATCACGTCCGGCAGGTACTGCTCACCCTGCACATTGTCCGTCGACAGCCGACCCACCGCGTCGCGCAGCGCAGCGTGGTCGAATGCGTACACGCCCGACGCGATCTCGGTCACTGAGCGCTGCGCCTCGGTCGCGTCCCTATGCTCCACGATCCGTTCGACGCCGCCGTCCGCCGCGCGCAGGACGCGGCCGTAGCCGCTCGGGTCGACGGCCGCGCTGGTCAGCAGGGTGGCGGCTGCACCAGCCGTGATGTGCGCCTCGACCAGCTCGGCGAGTGTCTCGGTCCTGACCAGCGGCGTGTCGGCGGGCAGCACCACGACCGTGCCGGGCGCGTCGGCGGGCACGGCGTCCAATGCGACCAGCACGGCGTGCCCGGTTCCGAGCTGGTGTTCCTGCACCATGGCGGTGGCCTGCGGCGCGATCTCGGCGAGATGGGCGATGACCTCGACGCGCCGGTGCCCCACGACGATCACCGTGCGCTGTGCGCCGAGGGGTGCCGCCGCCGCCAGCACATGACCGAGCAACGAGCGCCCCGCGAAACCGTGCAGCACCTTGGCAGTGCTCGACTTCATCCTGGTGCCCTCGCCGGCGGCGAGGATGAGGACCGCGACGATCCCAGCCGCGCCCGGTCCGCTGCTCGGCGCGCCGGATCCGGCGGGTGCGGGGGAGTCGGTCACGGCGGGCCAGCACCTTTCGACGGCGGGTGGGTCGATGGCTGGGGGACTCGGACTCGAACCGAGACTGCACAGCACCAAAGGCTGGCGGGCTGCCGATTACCCCATCCCCCATCGGATGGGCCCTCAGCCTACCGGCGGGTCACCCGCCGCCCGGGGTGCGCGGTTGAGTGACGCATAGCGCGGTTGAGTGACGGCGATTTTGCCGTCTCTGATCATCGGGATACGCCACTCAACGGCGGGCGGGCGTTTGGCACCTACGCTTGCGTAAGTTACGCTTGCGTAACCAGGGCTTGGCATCCAGGCAGCCCCGTGCACACGAATAGCTCTCATGGACGCGGATCATGTGACGCGGACGCGCGCAGGAGGACATCGATGACACTGCTCGACGAACGCAGCACTTCCCGGCCCAGCCCGGCCAGCCCGGCCAGCCCGGCCATCGCCACGGCGGGCCCGGCCAGCGCGGCCAAGGCCGCCGCCAAACCGGTCTTCGAGGGCACCAAGCACCGCGGCGAGCAGATCGCGCTCTACGCCGTCGTGATCCTGCCGTTCCTGGCCTTCGCCGCCGCGGTTCCGGTGGCGTGGGGCTGGGGATTGAACTGGACCGACGTGGTGCTGTTCCTGACGTTCTACATCCCGTCCGGGCTGGGCATCACGGTCGGCTACCACCGCCTGTTCACCCACAGCTCGTTCAAGGCCAAGCGCCCACTTCGGATCGGGCTGGCCATCGCCGGAAGCCTGGCGATCGAGGGACCAGTTATCCGATGGGTCGCCGATCACCGCCGTCACCACGCCTTCAGCGACAAGGACGGCGACCCACATTCGCCGTGGCGCTACGGCGAGACCGTCCCCGCCCTGATGAAGGGGCTGGCGTTCGCCCACATCGGGTGGATGTTCGACGTCGAGCACACCAACCGCGAGAAGTTCACGCCGGACCTGATGCGCGATAAGGACATCGCCCGCGTCGACCGGCTCTTCCCGCTGTGGGCCGCGGTCTCGCTGCTCGCCCCGGCAGCGCTGGGTGGCCTGCTCACCTCGTCATGGGCCGGTGCCCTGTCAGCGTTCTTCTGGGCTTCGCTGGTGCGCATCTTCGTGTTGCACCACGTCACCTGGTCTATCAACTCGGTCTGCCACGCGATCGGCGAGCGTCCGTTCGCGGCCCGCGACAAGAGCGCCAACTTCTGGCCGCTGGCCATCCTGAGCTTCGGCGAGAGCTGGCACAACATGCACCACGCCGATCCGACGTCGGCCCGCCACGGGGTGCTGCGCGGCCAGATCGACGAATCGGCGCGGGTGATCTGGCTGTTCGAGAAGCTGGGCTGGGCCACCGACGTGCGCTGGCCCAAGCCCGAGCGCCTTGCGAAACTGCGCGTCGTTGCCGGTGAGTGACGTATCGCGTCGATCAGAGACGGCGGTTTCGCCGCCTCTGATCAAGTAGATACGTCACTCAACGAGGAACCGGCTGGCATATGTTGGTCGGATGACCGTGCGTTGCATCCGCAACTTCGTCGACGGCGATTTCGTCGAGCACGACGACGGTGCGTGTTTCGACAAGATCGATCCGGTTGACGGCAGCGTCGGCGCGCGGGTGCACGAGGCCGACGCCGTGCTCGTCGGCCGGGCCGTCACCGCGGCGCGCCGCGCGCTGGACGGCGCCTGGGGGGCCACCGCGGTCGGGCAGCGTGCGGCCCTGTTGCGCAAAGTGGCCGAGCGCATCGAGGACCGCTTCGAGGACTTCGTCGCCGCCGAGGTCGCCGACACCGGCAAGCCCGTCGCCCAGGCCAGGGACCTCGACGTCGCGCGGGCGGTCGCTAACTTCCGCTCGTTCGCCGACACCGTCGCAGCGACCGGGCAGACGTCGTTCATGACCGACCTGGCCGCCGGGCGGCAGGCGCTGAACTATGCGGTGCGCAAGCCCCTCGGGGTCCTCGCGGTGGTGGTGCCGTGGAACCTGCCGCTGCTGCTGCTGACCTGGAAGCTCGCGCCGGCACTGGCCTGCGGCAACACCGTGGTCGTCAAGCCGAGTGAGCAGACGCCTTCGACCGCGACGCTGCTGGCCGAGGTTCTCGCCGAGGCCGGCGTGCCGCCTGGCGTCTACAACGTCGTGCACGGTTCTGGCCCGGGTGCGGCCGGCGAGTTCCTGATCGCCCACCCCGGCATCGACGGCGTCACGTTCACCGGTTCGACGGCGACCGGCGCCGGCATCATGGCCGCCGTCGCGCCGCGGGTGCGGCCGGTGTCCTTCGAACTCGGCGGCAAGAACGCGGCGCTCGTATTCGCCGACGCCGACATCGACGAGACCCTGGCCGGGCTCACGCGCTCGGTCTTCGCCAACACCGGCCAGGTGTGCCTGTGCACCGAGCGGGTGTACGTGCAGCGGCCGATCTTCGACGAGGTGGCCGAGGGGCTGGCGCAGCGGGCCCGTGACCTGCGCCTGGGCCGCCCGCAGGAGGCCGGGACGACCACCGGACCCCTGATCTCGGCCGAGCACCGCGCCAAGGTGCTGCGCTACTACCGCCTGGCCGAAGAAGCGGGCGCGAAGACTCTCGTCGGCGGCGGCATCCCGGAGTTGGGGGACGGCCTGGACGGCGGGTCCTGGATCGAGCCGACGCTGTGGACCGGGCTGACCAACGTCGACCGTCCGCTTCGCGAGGAGATCTTCGGCCCGGTAGCGGCACTGGTCCCGTTCGACACCGAGGACGAGGCCGTCGCGCTGGCCAACGACACCGACTACGGGCTGGCCTCCTCGGTGTGGACCACGAACTTGTCCCGCGGGCACCGGGTGGCGCAGCGGATGAACGTCGGGATCTCGTGGGTGAACACCTGGTTCCTGCGTGACCTGCGCTCGCCGTTCGGCGGGGTGGGCCTGTCGGGCATCGGCCGCGAGGGCGGGCAGCACTCGTTGGACTTCTACAGCGAACCCACCAACGTGTGTGTGCAGCTGTGAGCACGGCGCGCGTCGTCGCAGGCTCGGCCCAGCCTCGGGGCCGGTTCCCGCACCTCAAGGTGGCCGGCGAGTTCGTCTACGTCTCCGGGACGTCGGCGCGACAGCCCGACGACAGCATCGCGGGCGCGGGCGTCGACGCGACCGGCACGCCCATGCTTGACATCCGGGCCCAGACCCGGGCCGTCATCGTGAACATCACCGACATTCTGCGCGACATAGGCGCCCGGCTCGACGACCTTGTACAGGTCACCGCGTACCTGGTCTCGATGAACGACTTCGACGCCTACAACGAGGTGTACGGCGAGTACTTCGACGAGAGTGGTCCGACGCGCACCACCGTCGCGGTGCATCAACTACCGCACCCGCACCTGCTCATCGAGATCCAGGCGGTAGCTCACCTACCACGCCAGGAGGCACGTGCATGACCACCAGCATCCCGCCGACGATCAACTTCGGGCAGTGGATCAGCGACAACCAGCACCTGCTCAAGCCGCCGGTCGCCAACAAGACGATGACGGTCGGCAAGGACTTCATCGTGCAGGTTGTCGGCGGCCCCAATTCACGCACGGACTTTCACGTCGACCCGTACGAGGAGTGGTTCTACCAGGTCAAGGGCACCATCCACGTCGACCTGATGATCGACGGCGCGCCAGAGTCGGTGCACATTCATGAGGGCGAGACCTGGCTGCTGCCGGGCGACACGCCGCACTCGCCGCAGCGCCCCGAGGAGGGCTCGGTCGGCCTGGTCATCGAGCGGGTCCGCGAAGAGGGGACGCTGGAGAAGTTCCAGTGGTACTGCCCGAACTGCAACGCCCTGGTACACGAGGTCGAGTTGCAGGTCCGCGACATCGTCGCCGACCTGCCGCCGGTGTTCACTGCGTTCTACGCCGACGAGCAGGCCCGTACCTGCGTGCACTGCGGCACCGTGCACCCGGGCAAGGGCTGAGCCGCCTTGGGGGAGTCCGTGGACCTGGCCGAACCCGCGATCGACGTCCACACCCATTACGTGCCGGGTGGTTGGCCACAACTCGACTGCGCGGACGCCCCGTGGCTGCGCGTCGAGACCGAGTCCGAGGCGATGCTGATGTTCGGCACGCAGGAGTTCCGCCGCATCCAGAGCACCTGCTGGGACGCCGAGCACCGCCTGGCCGACATGGACGCCGACGGGGTCAGCGTCCAGGTCGTGTCGCCGACCCCCGCGTTGTTCGGCTACCACCGCCCGGCGGCCGAGGCGGCGCGGCTGGCCCGCATCTTCAACGACCTCGCGCTGGAGATCTGCGCGCCCGCGCCGCAGCGGTTGCTGCCGTTCTGCCAGGTGCCGCTGCAGGACACCGACGCCGCGTGCACCGAGCTGGAGCGCTGCCTCGCGGCCGGTCACGCCGGTGTCGAGATCGGCAACCACGTCGGCGACCGCGACCTCGACGACGCGGGCATCGCGACGTTCCTGCAGCACGCCGCATCCCTGGCAGCACCGGTGTTCGTGCACCCGTGGGACATGCCGAGCTCGCCGCGGCTGGACCGGTGGATGGGGCAATGGCTGACGGGCATGCCCGCCGAGACGCACCTGTCGATCCTGGCGCTGATACTCGGCGGCGTCCTGGACAAGGTGGGCGAGGACCTGCGCATCTGCTTCGCACACGGGGGCGGCTCCTTCGCCCTCTGGGTCGGCCGCCTGGACAACGCCTGGCGGGAGCGCAACGACGTGCTCGGCACGTCGCAGCATGAGCCGTCGCACTACCTCGGCCGGTTCTACGTCGACTCGGTCGTCTTCGACGAGCGGGCGCTGCGGCTGCTGGTCGACACGGTCGGCGTAGAGCGGGTGCTCGTCGGCAGCGACTACCCGTATCCGCTGGGGGAGCGGCCGGCCGGCGCTGTCGTGCGGCGCAGCACGTTCCTCGACGCCGCCGAGCGCGGGAAGATCCTGCACGGCAATGCCGAGACGTTCCTCGGCCGCACCGGCGAGGGTTCGCGATGACGGCGCTGGCCCTGGCCGAGCAGCACGCGATCGAGCTGGACGCCGGTGACCCGCTGCCCACCCTGCGCGAGCGGTTCCACGTCCCGCCTGCGCCGGGTGGCCGTTTTGCCGAGGCCGCCTACCTGGCAGGCAACTCGCTCGGCCTGCAGCCGAAGGTGACCGCGGCGCGGGTGGCCAGCGAGCTGGACGACTGGGCCCGTCTCGGCGTCGAGGGGCACACCGAAGGCACCCGACCGTGGGTGTCGTACCACGAGCTGCTGCGCGCGCCCGCGGCGCGCCTCGTCGGGGCACTGGCCGCCGAGGTCGTGGTGATGAACTCGCTGACCGTGAACCTGCACCTGATGATGGTCAGCTTCTACCGGCCCACGGCCGGGCGGCATGCGATCGTCATCGAGGACACTGCGTTCCCGTCGGACAGCTACGCGGTGCGCAGTCAGGTGGCTTTTCACGGCTACGACCCGGACCAGGCGGTCATCCGGCTGCGTCCGCGCGAGGGCGAGACGGCGCTGCGCAGCGAGGACGTCGCGGCGTTCCTGCGGCAGTCCGGCGAGGGCGTCGCGCTCGTCCTGCTCGGCGCGGTGAACTACTACAGCGGCGAGTTCCTCGACATCGAGGCGATCACCCGTGCCGGGCACGACACCGGTGCGATCGTCGGCTGGGACCTCGCGCACGCCGCGGGCAACGTGGCGCTGCGGATGCACGACTGGGGTGCCGACTGGGCCGCGTGGTGCTCGTACAAGTACCTCAACAGCGGTCCAGGCGCCTTGGCCGGAGCGTTCGTGCACGAGCGGCACCTGGCCGATCGGTCCTTGCCGAAGTTCGCCGGCTGGTGGAGCACTGATCCCTCGACCCGGTTCCGGATGGGTCCAGTCGTCGAGGCGGTCGACTCGGCCGACTCGTGGCAGGTGTCCAACCCGCCCATCCTGGCACTTGCCCCGGTGCTGGCCTCGCTGGAGGTGTTCGACGCGGTGGGGATGCCGGCGCTGGAAGCCAAGAGCCGCCGCCTCACCGGCTACCTCGAGTCGCTGCTGGACACCGTCTGCGCCGGCTGCGAGGTGGAGATCATCACGCCGCGCCAGCCGGAGCGGCGCGGCGCGCAATTGTCAGTGCGGGTCGGCGATATCGCGGCCGGCATCGTGAGCGAGCGGCTGCGGCGCCGGCACGGCGTCTTCGCCGACGCCCGCCAGCCCGACGTGATCAGACTGGCGCCCGCGCCCATGTACACCACGTTCCACGACTGCTGGCGCGCGGCGACGGCGCTGGCCGAGGTGATGGACTCCGGTGCCGGCTGAGCGGGTCGTCGTGGTCGGCGCCGGGCTGGCCGGCTCCTTGCTGGCCACGCTGCTCGGGCGCCGGGGCATGGCCGTCACCGTGTACGAGCGGCGCTCTGACCCGCGCGTCACCGGTGCCGAACGCGGCCGCTCGATCAACCTCGCCATCTCGGCACGCGGTCTCGACGCGCTCGAGCACGTCGGGCTGCGCGAGCGGTCGTTGGCTCGCGCCTTGCCGATGCACGGTCGGATGGTGCACCCGGTGAGCGGCGGGCAGAGCTTTCGCCCGTACAGCGCCGACGGGCAGCGGGCCATCAACTCGATCAGCCGCGCGGAGCTCAATCACTCACTTCTCGAGACCGCCGAGCAGACACCGGGGGTCACGCTGCGCTTCGGGCACCGGCTGGTCGAACTCGACGCCGCGACGGGCCGCCTCACCTTCCAGACACCCGACGGGACGCTGGCGGAGCAGGTCGGTGTGGTGCTGGCCAGCGACGGCTCCTACAGCGCGACCCGGCAGGCGGTCACCCACGGCCTGGACTACAGCCAGGACTACCTCGAGCATGGCTACAAGGAACTGTCGATCCCGGCGCGCGGCGGCGAATTCGCGCTCGACCCGGACGCCCTGCACATCTGGCCGCGCGGATCGGCGATGATGATCGCCCTGCCGAACCTGGACCGCTCGTTCACCTGCACGCTGTTCTGGCCGCGCGCCGAGTTCGAGGCACTGCGCGCCAGCGCAGCGATCGAGGCGTACTTCGGCGCCCGCTACCCCGACATCGTCGACCTGACGCCCAGCCTGGTCGAGGACTTCACGCACAACCCGGTCGGCTCGCTCGTTACCGTGCGCTGCTGGCCGTGGGTGCACGCCGGCGAGGGGTGTACCGTCGCGCTGGTCGGCGATGCGGCGCACGCGATCGTCCCGTTCTTCGGCCAGGGCGCCAACTGCGCGTTCGAGGACTGCATCGAGATCGACCGCTGTCTCACCGAGAACGGCGGCGATTGGGACCGGGCGCTGGCCGTCTACCAGCACCGTCGCAAGGCGAACTGCGACGCGATCGCCGAGATGGCGCTGGACAACTTCGTCGAGATGCGCGACAAGGTCAACTCGCGGGCCTTCCAGCTCAAGACCGCCGCCCTGCACGCCCTGGAGCGACGGCTGGCCGGGCGCTACGTCTCCCGCTACGAGCTCGTGTCGTTCAGCACGATGCCCTACGCCCAGATCGCCGGGCGGATCCGCCGTCAGAACATCGCCTTGGCCGCCGCGGCCGGCGTGGGTGCTCTGGGCGCTCTGGGCGTAGCCGGCGCGCTGCGCCAGCTGAGGTCATGATGCAGAACCGATCGGGACCATGCCGGTAAGCCAGACCGCCGCCCAAGCCGTCGAAGGCGTCCGGTCTTACCTGACCACCGGCTCGATCCGCTACCACCTGCGAGGACCGCGTCAATCGGCGCTGGGCACAGGTGCCGACTCCCGCTGGTGCCGCCTCGATGGGTCTGCGATCGACCGATGAGTAACGCCCCGCGCCGAATGCTTGACGAACCGGTTCTTCATACCTAGCCTAACTAGGTATGAAGGTCGACCGGATCAAAGGTCATCTCGACCTCGTGCTACTGGGCGTCCTGAGCGAATCGCCCGGACACGGGTATGCGGTGATCACCACGCTGCGGGCCCGCACCGAGGGGACGCTGGACCTCACCGAGGGCTCGGTGTACCCGGCGCTGCACCGCCTCGAGGAGCTCGGGCTGCTCGCGAGTGAGTGGCAGCCGGTCGCGGGCCGGCGGCGTCGGATGTACCGCGTGACCACGGCTGGACAGCGCGCGCTGCAGGCCGAACGCCGAGACTGGCGAGCCCTGGTGTCAGCGGTCGAGGCCGTTCTCGGCCGGGCACCGGCCACGGCGGTAGGGGCGTTATGACTGACTTCGGGGAGCAGGAAAGCCCGATCGAGACCTACCTGGATGCGGTGGTGGCCGGGCTGACTGCGCGATCACCCCGGCAGCTGCGCCACGTCGTCGCCGAGACCGAGGCGCACCTGCGCGACGACGCCGAGCAGGCCATGGCGGCCGGGATGCCAGCGCATGAAGCCGAGGCGCAGGCGGTGCACCGCTTCGGCCCGGCTCGGGAGTTCGTCGCTGCCGAACGGGCCCGGGCGGTGCTGCCCATCGGCGACCTCGCGCGCCGGGTGCTCACGAGCGCACTGCTCCTCGGCGGGCTCGGCGCGGTGGCGGTCGGCGCGAGCGGGGTGATCGCCGCGCTGATCCGTCTCGTCGCGGGCACGCAGGCACTCGTCGATGTGGCACCGGGGCGGGTGCTGTCCGCCTCGGACTGCGCGCGCTGGCTGGCCGCGGACCCTGGTGCCCGCAGCTGCCGGGAGGCGGCGCTGTCCGACTGGGCGGCGGAGACGGTGGTCTACCGCATCGCGCTGGGACTTCTCGGCGGCCTGGCGCTGGTGGCGCTCGGCATGCTCCGGCGTCGAGCCACGCCTGAACGCTGGGCGCCGCTGCCTCGGGTGGTGAGCGACACCATCGCACTCACGATCTTCGGTACCGCGGGGTGTTGGACGCTCGGCCTGGGTGTGGACGCCATTGTCGGTGCGTCGGGCCACGGTGCCGGGCAGTGGCTCAGTGCCGCCCCGGTGGCGCTTGCCGCCGCCGCGATATTCGGCTGGCGCCTCCTGCGCGACCTACGCGGTGATCCCCAGCTGGCGTATGTCCGCAGCGCCGTCGGCTGAGCGCGCCCGCAGCTAGCGCTCGTCGCGCCGGGCGATCGCCCGCTCCGCCTCGGCGAGCACGACCTCGTCGCTACATCCTGCCGCGTACCCGTCGATACGACGGCGAATCTCGCGCCCCAACAGCCACCGTCCGAGCGGGTGCGCGATCGGGCGCAGGAACGAGGGCCGGCAGCGGAAGTTGTATCGCCACGTGACGCGCGTTCGCCCCTCGTCGTCGGTGGGGGTGAAGCGCCAACCGCCGCCGAAGAGGTCGAAGAACCAGGGACCCTGCACCATCTTCATTCCGACGTTCGTCGGCGGCGAGTACGACACGTACTCACTGATCATGGACAGCCCGAAGCGCTGACGGGTGAACGTCTGCACGCCCTTGCCCGGCTCCGCCGCCCTCGCGAGGAAGTGCTGCTCTCGCACGAACGGATCCCAGCGGTAGCGGACCTCGCCGTGGGTCTGGGAGACCGCGAACGCCAACGCCGGCCGGACGGGCACCAACACCTCGGCTTGCACGGTGGGCACCGGGCCATTGTGTCACCGCGTCCCGCACCGCTCTTGACAGCGAGGCACTCCTCGCTGAACTCGCTCCGCTGGACCGAGACCGGTCGGGTGTTCGCCCACAGCGGGATCGGTTGCCGCCGGTAGCGGTGGCGGCCGAGGCTGGGAGCCATGCTGACGTCGGTAGCGGTCCTGTCTGATATCCACGGCGTGCTGCCGGCTCTCGAGGCCGTGCTGGCCGAACCGGACGTCGCGGCGGCGCAACGCATCGTGCTCACCGGCGACATCGCAGCCGGGCCACAGCCGGTGCAGGTCCTCGACCGGCTCCTCGGCCTCGGCGACCGGGTCACCTGGGTGCGCGGCAACGCTGATCGGGAGCTCGTCTGCCTCGCCCGCGGTGGCACCACGACGATTCCGGATCCGATTGCCCCCTGGGCCGCCGCGCAGCTGACCGGGCAGCACGTCGAGGTGCTCGCCCGGCTGGAACATCCGGTTACGCTGGCCGTCGAGGGTTTCGGCGACGTCGTGTTCTGTCACGGCACCCCGAGGGACGACGAGGAGGTCGTCTTGGTCGACACTCGCCTGCAACGCTGGAGCGAGGTACTCGCCGAGCTGCCCGAGGACGTCCAGACCGTGGTCTGCGGGCACACCCACATGCCGTTCGTCCGACTGGCGCACCGACGACAGATCATCAACCCGGGCAGCGTCGGCATGCCTTACGGTCGTCAGGGCGCGCACTGGGCACTGCTCGCCGCTGGTGCCGTGACACTGCGCCGCAGCGCATTCGATCCGGATCTGGCCTGCGCAGCCGTGTGCAGGCAGTCCTCCTATCCCGACGTCGCCGAGTGGACCGACTACTACCTGCACGCCCGCGCGAGCGACGCCGAGGCAGTGGCCACGTTCGGGCCACGAGATGGTCGCTGAGGAGGCAGTGCCCGGCCACTTCACCCGGTCGCTCGCCCGGCACAATGTCGACGATGAGCGAGTCGAGGACCTCGAGCGCGGCTGACGGGGAAAGCCTGCCGGCGCAGGAGAAGCGCGTCAGCTCGGCCGAGCTGTTCTTCGATCTCGTATTCGTGTTCGCCGTCACCGAGCTCTCGGCGCTGCTCGGACGCGACCATTCCTGGGCCGGGCTGCTGCGTGCGCTGGTGCTGTTCGTGCCCATCTACTGGATGTGGGTGGGCACCGCGATCCAGACGAACCTGCGCGACATCTCCCGCCCCGGCCTGCGGGTTGAGGTCTTCGCCGTTGCGCTCGCGGCGGTGTTCATGGCGCTGGCCCTGCCCGAGGCGTACGGACACCTGGGATTGCTGTACGCACTGGCCTACTGGGCCGGGCGGGTGATCCTCGGGGCCCCGCTGTTCCGGTCCGCGGCGGGGGGGTTCCGGCGGGTCAATCCCTACACCGTCAGCATCGTGCTCACCGGACCGTTGCTGATCGTCGGTGCCCTGTGCCCCAGCGGTGTGCGGGAGGGCCTCTGGGGGCTGGCCGCGCTCCTCGACCTCGCCACGCCGACGCTGCTTCGCAGCCGACTGCGCGGGATGCGTTTCGACGCGCCACACCTCGCGGAACGCTTCAGCCTGTTCGTCCTGATCGCTCTCGGCGAGTCCGTCGTCGCAATCGGGGCATCCGCACAGTCCGGTCATCGCCTGAACGTCGCGGTCGGTTGCGCAGTGGCCGCCGCGTTCGCGCTGAGCTGCGGACTGTGGTGGGTGTACTTCCACTTCGCTGCCGACGCCATCCAGCACGCGTTGCAGACCGCGAAGGTGCAGGTCGACATCACCCGCCTCGTGCTGTCCTACGGCCACCTGTCCTTCATCGCGGCGATCATCCTCGTGGCGGTGGGGATGCGCGATGCGGTGGCCCTCCCGGGACACGCCCTTGGCTGGGGGGTGGGCGGGCTGCTCTACGGCGGTGTCGCGCTCTACCTCGCCACGTTCGGTTTCACCCGCTGGGCCATGTTCCGGCTCGTCTCGTGGACTCGCCTGACGGCCGCGGCCGTGGTCGCTGTCTCGTTGCCCGTCGGCGCGCACCTGCCGGCGCTGGCCGCGCTCGCGGGTCTGGCCCTCACGGTTGGCGTGCTCAATGCGGTCGAGCTGATGCGGGTCGCCCGGCCGGCGTGGCGCACGCAGCTATTCCGGCGTCGCCGGGCAGCCGTCGCCGAGCGGAGCCGGTAGCAGCGCCGCGGCGAGTGCACGGCCGGCCGGCTCGCGCACAGCGCGCCGCGGCCCTGCGCCGCAGTTCAGCGATACAGGACGCGCGCGAACAGCCGGCTCAAAGTGGGGATGACCAGCCAGGTCATCATTGCGCTCATGACCGGGACGACGAGCGCGAATCGAGCGGGCGCCGGCATGGGTGCAAGCAGCGGGCCGGCGAGCACTGTGATGAGCGTGATGACCGGGTAGATGCCGCAGGCCGAAAGCAGCCACATCTTCCACCGCGCCGGCGCTCGCACGACGCCGTCGCCGGGGCTGACGAACCAGGTCTCCATCCCGCTCAGGGTGCGCTCCAGCGGAGCGGCCTGCGTCAGCGCGGCGGACTCGGCGATGACCGCTCGCCGCTGCTCCGAGTGGTGCCAGGCGCGTAGCGCGGCGGGGCTGTCGTAGCGGTAGAGCACCACATACTCGCGGTCCGGCTCGGTCGGCGGCAGGACCGTCATGCCGAGATTGCCGGGCGAGGCCCTGAACACCTCGTGCAGGTGGCGGAGAAACGCCGCGAACTCGCGCTCGCACCCGGGGCGGGGCCGGCGGGTCGCGAGCACCGTGACCGGCCGCCGCGCTGGGGATGCTCCGGCACGCTCACGACCCGGCCCTGGCGGTGGGGGCGCCCGGTTCACCTCCGCAGGCCGGCTGATGCGGCCAGTAGTCGCAGCACCCGATCCCAGGCGTCGACGGCGGCATCGGCCCGGTACGTGTCGCGCTCGTCGCAGAAGAATCCGTGTGGGGTGTCGGGGTACACCACCATCTCGTGGCGCAGCCCGGCCCGGTCCATCTGATCGGCGATCTCATCGCGCTGCCCGGCGGTGAACAGGTGGTCGTCCTCGCCCACCAGGAACAGCACCGGGGTGCCCAACTGCGCGATGCGCGGCGTCAGGGCCAGGGTCGGTTCGGGTCGGCTCAGGGCGATGTCGGTGCCGGTCAGCCAGCCGGGATAGAACACCACCAGAGCGGACAGCGGCACCTGGCTGGCCACGTAGTAGGCGATGTGGCCGCCGGCACTGAGTCCGAGCATGGCCGTCGTGCCGTTGCCGGCGGGGTGCAAGGCCAGATAGTCCAATGCGCCCTGCACGTCTTCGCGGACCTCGTCCCGGCGCAGTGCGGCCACCAACTCCAGCCCGCGGGTACGCCCCTCGGCATTGGCCGACAATTCGACGTGCGAGCCGCTGCCGGAGTCGTGGCGGTGGTAGAAGTCGGGGACCATCGCCACGTATCCGGCGGTGGCCAGGCGGTCGGCGATCGATCGCACATAGCCGGTCACGCCGAACATCTCGAACCCGACCAGGACAACCGGCCACCGTCCGCGCTCGGCAGGTTGTGCCAGGTACGCAGACATCGTCGCCGCGGTGCTGCTCGCGTGCTGCCCCACCGGCACGTCGACCCACGCCGTGTCGATCCGGTGACCGTCGCGCGGCTGGTCGGTGACCGTCGGGTTGCTCACTGCGGTGTTCGGGTCTGCGCGAGCGCCGCCGGCGGGTCATCGGGACGCCAAGATCGTGATCTCATGCCCCGACGCTAGGCCGGGCTGTCAGTGGTAGCCATACTCGAATCATGCTGGTAAGAGGGGTACCAGGATGAGCGCCGGCGACCGGACGGGCGTCGACGCCCCTGCCGCCGGGCCTCCACCCGCAGGGGGCGCTCGCGAGGTCGCAAGCCTGCTGCGCTCTCGACGCGAACGGCTGCAGCCCGCCGACGTCGGACTGCCCGGTTCCGCTCGCCGACGGACGCCGGGCCTGCGGCGGGAGGAGGTCGCGCAGCTCGCCGGCATCTCGACGACCTACTACACGTTCCTCGAACAGGGCCGCGATCTGAACCCGTCCCGTTCGGTGCTCGACGCGCTGGCCCGAGCCCTGCGCCTGGGACGTACCGAAGGCCTTCACCTGCATGAGCTCGTACGCGGCGTCCCGGCGGGTCCGACGGCCGCGACGCGCGGCGCCGTCGAGACCGTGCCGTCGGCCCTGGTCGACCTCGTCGAGCGCCTCGACCCGCACCCGACCTACGTCACCGGTCGCAGCTGGGATGTCCTCGCGGCCAATCGCGCCGCCCGAGCGTTGTGGACCGACTGGCCGGCCCTGCCGCTCGAGCAGCGCAATGTGCTGTGGTGGACCTTCATGGACCCCGCTGCCCGCACCGTGCTCGTCGAGTGGGAAAGCGAAGCATCGGCCCAGCTCGCGCGCTTCCGCACCGCCGCCGCGCGGCACCCCGATGACATCGAGTTCGTCTCCCTCATCGAGCTCCTGCTGGACGGCTGCGCCGAAGTCAGAGAATGGTGGCCGCGGCACGACGTCGCACCGCTGAGCTCCGGGCGCAAGCTGATCCGACATCCCACGCTCGGTGATCTCGAGTTCCAGCACCTCGTGCTGCAACTGGCCGACAACCCGGACCAGAAGCTCGTCACATTCGCGGCCGAACAACAGCTCCAAGCCCGAATCGCGCAGCTGCTGAACACCGGGTCGTGAGCGGGTGGTGCCACCAGCCCGAGGCAGAGTCGCCGTGGGCGTCCGTGCACCGAACCCGCGTCCGGTGACGTCGGGCCGCCACGGTCTCCTCGGAGGAATTCATGACGAATTGTCGTTTCGTTACCGTGTCGTGTGCCGCGACGGCCGGCGACGTGGGTCAGAATGACGTGAGGCCCCTCCATGTATGAGATGGAGGGGCCCCACTCGGCCCAGCTGCACCGCCTACCGATTGCTCGGCGGGCCCGCGTTGCCGGGTCGACCGCCGGTTCAGAACACCTACCTCCAGTGCCGGTCTCCCGGCCTCTCTTGGCTTCCAGGGTCGCCCCCGGATCGGTATCCGTTGCCTGCGATGGAGTAGTTCTACTGCGGGCGAGCGGCTCGCACAAGAGGAATCGGGGCGTTGTGTCGAGATTCTTTTGAGAATTTCTGACCGTCCACAGAATGGCCACGGTTATCCCCAGAATTCGCGATTATCCACCGATCCGTCCACACCTGGATCCACAAGAGGAGTCAATTTCTGTTCGGTATGCGAGGTCATTCAGCGCACGAGGATCGGGCCCGGGAAATCGCGCGGCGCAGTGGGCGGCGGCGGCACCGTCAGACCCGCGAGCGGATCTCCCACAGGTCGGGGAACGCGGGCCGGAACAGCGTCGAGCGCAGGTACTGCGCCCCCGCTGAGCCGCCCGTGCCGATCTTGGTGCCGATGATGCGTTCGACCATCTTCACGTGCCGGTAGCGCCACTCCTGGATGCCCTCGTCGATGTCGACGAGGGCCTCGCACACTTCGGCCGGCGGCGCGGTGTCGTCCTGGTAGACATCGACGAGCAGGGCCTGGATGGTCATGTCGGCGTGCCAGGCGGCGCTGGGGTCGCGGTCCATGAACTCCGCTGGGACCTGGTAACCGGTCTTGGCCAGGTAGCGCAGCAACGAGTCGAAGACCGAGCGGCGGTGTAGTGCCGCGGCGAGCTGGGGCTCGTCCTCGTGCCCCGCGAAGTCGCGGCGCCCGAGCACAGCTTCGATCACCCGGAACTGGTTGGACTGGAAACCACTGGCTGATCCGAGCTCGGGGCGGAAGGACGCGAACTGCCTCGGAGTCATGGTCTCGAGCACATCGAGTTGGCCGACGATCGTCTTCAGGATCTTCGCGATGCGGCGCGCGGTGGCCAGGGCACCCGCGCTCCCACCTTCCTCGAGCCGCACCTGCAGCAGGGCAGCCTCGTGCAGGATCTGCTTGAACCACAGTTCGTAGACCTGGTGGATGATCACGAAGAGCATCTCGTCGTGCTGCTCGGTGGCAGGGGCCTGGCAGGCGAGCAGGTCGTCCAGGCGAAGGTAGCCGCCGTAGGTCGCGGGCACCGGATGGGCAGGCTGTGACGGCGTCGTCATGTCACCATCATCGGTGATGAGTGATTTCGAGGGCAGGCCCCGGGTGCGCATGACCGGGCGCGAGCGGCGCGAGCAACTGCTCGACGTCGGGCGGGCGCTGTTCGCCGAGAAGGGCTTCGAGGCGACGTCGATCGAGGAGATCGCGGCGCGCGCGGGTGTCAGCAAGCCCGTCGTCTACGAGCATTTCGGGGGCAAGGAGGGGCTCTACGCGGTCGTCGTCGACCGCGAGATGAGTGACCTGCTCGACCGGCTCACGTCCGCGTTGTCCGCGGGCCATCCGCGCAAGCTGGTCGAGCAGGCCGCACTCGCGCTGCTCACCTACATCGAGGAGGAGACCGACGGCTTCCGGATCCTCTCGCGCGACTCGCCGGTAGCCGGGTCGACGGGGACGTTCTCCTCGCTGCTGGGCGATATCGCCAGCCAGGTCGAGCACATCATGAGCCGCGAGTTCTCTGCCAGGGGCATCTCCACCAAGCTCGCGCCGATGTACGCGCAGATGCTCGTTGGCATGGTGGCGTTGACGGGCCAATGGTGGTTGGAGGAGCGCAAGCCCAAGCGCGAGGAGGTCGCGGCACACCTGGTGAACCTCGGCTGGAACGGCCTGGCTCACCTGGAGCCGAAACCAAAGCTGATCATGAACGGCGACGAGGACTGACGTCCTCGACCAACCAGTTACGGCCGGCACCGCGACTCACCCTGGGCAGCGACGGGTCGCGTACGCGTCGGGTGGTCACGTGCGCGTGACCGCTCGACGCATAGGCGACCACTCGCGGGGGGATGGGCCTCGCAGCCTCAGTCGTCGGTGAGTTCGAGCCAGGCGTGTTCCGCCGTCGCACGCTCGGCGACGACTGCCCGCAGCTCAGCGTCCAGCTCGGAGACTCGGGTGAAATTCGTGGCGCTCGCTGCGAGTTCGTCGTGCAGCGCCGCCTCGTGTTTGTCCAGCTGGGCAAGCTGCCGCTCGAGTCGGGTGAGCTCGCGGCGGGCGGCCCGCGAGTCGCCCTTGCGCTCGCGCCGCTGCGCTGCTGCGGAGGCACCGGCGCTGGCCCGTCGGGTGAGGTACTCCTCGACGCCGCCGGGCAGCGCGGCCAGCGATCCGTCGCCGAGCAGCGCCACCGTTGAGTCGCAGACCCGCTCGATGAGGTAGCGGTCGTGGCTGACGACGACCAGGGTGCCCACCCACGAATCGAGCAGGTCCTCCAGCGCCGCGAGGGTGTCGATGTCCAGGTCGTTGGTCGGCTCGTCGAGCAGCAGCACGTTCGGCTGGACGAGCAGCAGCCGCAGCAGCTGCAGGCGCCGCCGCTCGCCTCCGGAGAGGTCCGCAACGGGCGTCCACTGCCGATCGCCGGCGAAACCGAACCGCTCGGCCAGCTGCGTCGCCGAGAGCTCGGTGCCGTCGAGCGTCGCGGTCGTGCGCACCTGCTGCACAGCCTCCAACAGGCGCAGTTCGCCGGGCAGCTCGGTGACCTCCTGCGACAGGTGGCCGGCATGCACCGTCTGCCCGATCTTCACGGTGCCGTCCGTGGGCGCCAGTTCTCCCGCCAGCAGTCGAAGCAGGTGCGTCTTTCCCGAGCCGTTCACCCCGATCACACCGATTCGATCGCCCGGCCCGACGTGCCACGTGACGTGGTCGAGCAGCGTGCGGTTGCCGACCTGCATCGTGACGTCCTCGACGTCGTAGACGCTGCGGCCCAGCCGGCGCTGGGCGAGTGAGCGCAGCTCGACCGACGATCGCGGCTCGGGCACGTCGCCGATCAGCGCCTCGGCGGCGTCGATACGGAACTTGGGCTTGGTGGTCCGCGCCGGTGGCCCGCGACGCAGCCAGGCGAGCTCCTTGCGCAGCAGGTTCTGACGCCGTGCCTCGGCCGTGTCGGACTGCTTGGCCCGCTCGGCCCGGGCCAGGACGTAGGCGGCGTACCCGCCCTGGTACTGCAGCACCGACGCTGCGGTCACCTCCCAGGTGCGCTGGCACACCGCGTCGAGGAACCAGCGGTCGTGGGTGACGACCAGCAGTGCCCCGCGCCTGGCGGCGAGGTAGGTCGCGAGCCAGGTGATGCCCTCCACGTCGAGGTGGTTGGTCGGCTCGTCGAGGACGAGCAATGCAGCCTGCTGCACCAGGGCCCGGGCCAGGACGACGCGCCGCCGCTCGCCACCGGACAGCCGGGCGACGTCGGCATCCAGCCCGACTGCCGCCAGCCCGAGGCCGGTGAGCACCTCGCGGACGGCGGCATCGCCGGCCCACTCGTGCTCCGCCGCGTCGCCCACGACGACGGAGCGGACACTGGAACCTGCCGGCAGGTGACCGCGCTGTTCGACCATCGCCACCCGCACCCCGCTGGTTCGCGTGACCCGTCCGCTGTCCGGCGGCTCGGCGCCGGTGATCATCCGCAGCAGGGTCGACTTGCCTCCGCCGTTGCGCCCCACCACGCCGATCCGTTCCCCGTCGGTGATGCCGAGGGATACGCCGTCGAGCACGGTCGTCGTCCCGTACGCCTTGGTGATGTTCTCGACGTTGACGAGGTTGACCATCAGCCGACCACGCGAGCACCCGGAACCGGCCCGACGGCGACGCGGGTCGTGCGGCAGACGCCCTCGGCGGCGAGTGAGGCGGCGAGCCGGTTCGCCGCGCGCGCGTCGGCGCACAGGAACGCGCACGTCGGTCCGGATCCGCAGACGATGCCGGCAATCGCGCCGAGGTCCGCGCCCGCGGTGAGGGTGCGGCGCAATGACGGGGCCAGGGCGAGTGCGGCCGGCTGCAGGTCGTTGGTCAGTGCGGCGCCCGCGCGATGCGGATCGCCCGCCCGCAGTGCGTCGAGCAGTACCTCGGGTCGGCCGGCGGGTTGGCGCGCGTCACCGGCGGCGCGCTGGCGGTCGAGCTCACGGTAGGCGTCGCCCGCCGAGATCCCGAAGGCCGCCAGCGCGAGCACCCAATGAAGCCGGCCGGTCGTCAGGGCGGGGGTGAGCACCTCACCGCGCCCGGTCCCCAGAGCCGTGCCGCCGAGCAGCGGGAACGCCACGTCGCTGCCCAGGCGTGCCGCGAGATCGAGCAGGTCGGCCCTCGATGTACGGGTGCGCCACAGGGTCGCGCACGCGACCAGGGTGGCCGCCGCGTCGGCGGACCCCCCGGCCATGCCGCCCGCGACCGGGATCGCCTTGGTGATGTCGAGCAGGGCGTCGGGCGGGACGTGTGCATGCTCGGCCAGCATCGCCGCCGCGCGCCATGCGATGTTCTGCGGATCGGTGGGCACGTGAGCCGACCCCTCCCCGGACACGCGCACCGTGAGGCCGACAGCGGGACGGGCCGTCACCTCGTCGGCGAGATCGATCGCCTGGAACACCGTGACCAGCTCGTGGAAACCGTCGTCGCGCAGGTCTCTGACACCGAGGTGCAGGTTGACCTTCGCCGGGACGCGCACCCGAACGCCAGGCCCGGATTCGACGGATGGCACTGGCCCCATGGTAGTGCTCGCTGCGGTGATCGCAGTGTGCCCGCCGGACGGCCGCTGAGCTGAGTTGATCGACATCGTCCACGGTGTCTGCCGCACCGATACTGGTGGCATGGGATATCACGACACCTTGATAGCCGTCGCCGGTGACTGCCCAGCCACGACCGGGGTCGCTCCCCAGTTGCGGGACGGTAGGCGCACTGTGGCAGTCCTGCATTTCGAGTTGATCGGCTCGAGCCCGTACGCGCTGACCCAGGAGGACGTGCTGTTCCAGACCTGGCTCGCGCAACAGAACCCCGCACCCGCCGGTGATCTCGCGGCGCTGCGCGAGCAGTTCTTCGATCAGCCGCGGGCCTGCCTGCGCGCCTCCCCGCTGCCCAAGCGCTACGGCTGGGGGGTGCACTTCGACGCCGCTGGGCGCACCGCCCTGCATGCGGTGGACTCCGCCGAGTACGCGGCACTGGCCGATCGGGATGCGGCCGCGGTGCTGCCGGCTTTTCGGGCCCGCCGCGCCGGCTGAAACGCCCTCGGCGAAAACTCGTACCCCGTTGTCCGGGGTGCACCCTAGGGTGGGCGAGTTGCCGGACCGGCACCGACCGACACACGCGGAGGCAGGCATGGTGGACGTGATCCGGGCGACCGGACTCGTCAAGACGTATGGGGAGTTGCGGGCGCTGGACGGGCTCGACCTGGCCGTGCCCGAGGGCACCGTGCTGGGTGTGCTCGGGCCGAACGGCGCGGGCAAGACCACTGCGGTGCGCATCCTGACGACGCTGCTGCCGGCCGACGCCGGTTCGGCCGAGGTGGCCGGTTTCGACGTCGCGCGCCAGCCGGGCAAGGTGCGGGAGCAGATTGGGCTCTCGGGGCAGTACGCGGCGGTAGATGAGTACCTGACCGGTTACGAGAACCTCGACATGGTCGGGCGTCTCTACGGTCTGGGCGCCCGCAGATCCCGGGAGCGGGCTCGCGAACTGCTCGAGAGGTTCACCCTCGCCGAATCGGCAGATCGCCCGGTGAAGACGTACTCCGGCGGGATGCGGCGGCGCCTCGACCTCGCTGGGGCGCTGGTGGCCCAGCCTGCGGTGCTCTTCCTCGACGAGCCCACGACCGGCCTCGATCCGCGCGGGCGCACCGACATGTGGGAGGTCATCGTCGAGCTGGTCAAGTCCGGCACCACGCTGCTGCTGACCACCCAGTACCTCGAGGAGGCCGACCGGCTGGCCGACGACATCCTCGTCATCGACCACGGTCGGGCGATCGCCCAGGGCACCGCGGACGAACTCAAGGCACAGGTCGGAGGTGAGCGCGTGGAGATAGTCGTCGGCACCCCGGCCGACCTCGCCAGCGCGCAGGCTGTGCTCGCCGGGCTCGCCGACGGCCCGGTCGTGGTCGACGAACACACTCGCCGGATCACTGCTCCGGTCAAGGGCGGGGCCGGCGTGCTCATGGAGGCGCTGCGCCGCCTGGACACCGAGGGCGTCGCGGTGCTCGACGTCGCGCTGCGTCGCCCGACGCTCGACGACGTCTTCCTGACCCTCACCGGGCACGCCGCAGAGGCCGAGGAGCAGAACAAGGGCAAGGGAAAGGGAAGGAAACCAACGACCGCGCAGCTCGAGGAGACATCCACCCGATGAGCGCCATGACCATCCAGAAGGCACTCGGCGACGGCGCGATAGTCGCCAAGCGGAACCTGATCAAGATCAAGCGGGTCCCGGACCTGTTGGTGTTCTCGACGATGTCGCCGATCATGTTCATCCTGCTGTTCGCCTACGTGTTCGGCAGTGCAATCCACGTGCCCGGGCTCAGCTACCGCGAGTTCCTGATTCCCGGCATCTTCGCCCAGACCGTCATCTTCGGCGCCACCATCACTGGCGCCGGGCTTGCCGACGACATCCAGAAGGGCATCATCGACCGCTTCCGGTCGTTGCCGATGTCGCGTTCGGCGGTGCTGGTAGGGCGTACGACCAGCGACGTGCTCAACAACGTGCTGGTCATCACCATCATGTCGCTCACCGGCCTGGCGGTGGGCTGGCGGATCCGTTCATCGGTGTTCGAGGCGGCCGGCGGGTTCCTGCTGCTGCTCCTGTTCGCGTACGCGATCTCGTGGATCATGGCGTGGGTCGGGCTGATCGTCCCCACCCCCGAGGTCGTCAACAACGCCTCCTTCATGATCATCTTTCCGCTGACGTTCGTCGCGAACACGTTCGTCCCGACCAACGGTTTCCCGCATGGACTCCGGGCGATCGCCAACTGGAACCCGGTGTCGTCGGTGACTCAGGCGGCGCGCGAGCTGTTCGGCAACACCAGCGACAAGTTCCCGGCGCCGAAGGACTGGTCGCTGCAGCATCCGGTGCTCTACACGCTGGCCTGGGTCGTGCTGCTGCTCGCCGTCTTCATCCCTTTGTCGGTGCGTCAGTACAAACGCGCCGCGAGCCGCTGAGCTCTGCCTCGTCCGCCCCGCTGGTGCCCGCGGCAGCACTTGTTTTCCCCGCTGGTGCCCGCGGCGGCACTTGTTTTCCCCGCTGGTGACCGGTTTCGTGGGTGCAAACCGAGCACCAGCGGGGAAAACAGGACGGTGACCGAGCACCAGCGGGGAAGTGTGCAAGCGCTGATCGCGCTGCTCGGTCGGGCCCGTGATCACGAGGTTGCGCGCGGCCGGTAAGCTGCAGGGGTTGCCCCGGCGAGGGATTCGCTCGTAGTTCGAGCCTCCGTCATCGACGCGGTGTTGCTCGTCGACGCGCGTCCCGCGTCCGAGGCACCGCGTTCATCAGTCAGTGAGATTCAGAGGAGTAGTGCCGTGGCCGAGGTCCATCTGTCCGCCGAGTTGCGCACCGAGTTCGGCAAGGGCGGCGCCCGCCGGACCCGCCGGGCCGGCAAGATACCGGCCGTCATCTACGGCCACGGTGCCGATCCGCGCCACGTATCACTGCCCGATCGCGAGTTCGCCAATGCGATCCGTCACGGTGGCCACAATGTGTTGCTGACCCTCGAGATCGAGGGCGACGAGCAGCTCGTCATCCCCAAGGCCATCCAGCGCCACGCGATCAAGAACACCTACGAGCACGTCGACCTGGTAGCGGTGCGCCGCGGTGAGAAGGTCACCATCGACGTGCCGCTCTCGGTCGTCGGCGAGATCGTCGTCGAGGGTCTGCTCGCGCAGGAACGCACGTCGGTGAGCATCGAGGCCGAGGCAACCCACCTGCCGACGCAGATCGAGATCAGCATCGAGGGTGTGCAGATCGGCACCCAGATCACCGCGGCCGACCTCAAACTGCCGTCCGGCTCTGTGCTGGCCGGCGACCCCGAGCAGGTATTGCTCATTATCCAGGAGGCGCCGACCGCCGAGCAGATCGAGGCGGAGATGGCAGAAGCGGCCGAGGAGCTGGGCATCGTCGAGGACCAGCCGGACGAGCCTGGCGACGAGGCCGGCGGCGACGAATCCGGCGCGGACGCGTCCGACGGCGCCGAGAGCTCCGAGTGATCGCGTCCTGCTGACGGCCCGGGATCGCTGTGGGCGACGAGAGGCATCTGATCGTCGGCCTGGGCAACCCCGGGCCGAGCTATGCCGGCACCCGGCACAACGCAGGCTTCCTGGTCGCCGACCTGCTCGCTGAACGCATGGGCGCCAGGTTCAAAGCGCACAAGGGTCGCTGCGACGTCGTCGAAGGGCGGCTGGCCGGTGCGCCGGTGGTCCTGGCCAAGCCGAAGTCCTACATGAACACCGCGGGCGGTCCGGTCGCGTCGATCGCCCGCTTCTACAAGGTGCCGATGGCCCGGATCACGATCGTGCACGACGAGCTCGACCTGCCCTTCGGGGCGCTGCGGCTCAAGCGCGGCGGCGGCGACGGCGGGCACAATGGGCTGCGCTCGGCCACGTCGGCGCTCGGCAGCAACAACTACACGCGGGTGCGCTTCGGCATCGGCCGGCCCCCCGGCAGGCAGGACCCGGCCGACTACGTGCTGCGCGTGTTCTCGCCGGCCCAACGCAAGGAGCTGGGGTTTCTGCTCGACCGAGCGGCCGACGCCGTCGAACTGCTGCTGGCGCAGGGCTTGGACGCAGCGCAGAACCAGTTCAACGACTGACCCCGCCGCGCCGCCATGTCGTCATCGAAGGGCCGATTCCAGGGCCACGGCCGGCAAGATTAGTCGGTCTTCAAGACTTGCGGATACGTCGGGGCACACTGAGATACTTCGCTTATGTCAGCTATGCGAGGCAAGGCACTCTCGTTGGCCGCGATGCTGTGCGCCGGCGTTGTCGTGGCGCTGGCCGGACAGCCGAACGCCGGGGCCGAGCCGAGGCGGCCAGCTGTCACGGTCGACGTGCAGACCTACAACCTCGATCTGGGCGCGGACCTGACACCGCTGTTCGGTGCTACCGACATCGCGTCGCTGCGAGCCGCTGCCACCGGGGTCTACGCCGACGTCCAGGCGAGCGAGCCCGAGCAGCGGATGCGGGCCGTCGCGCGGATCATCGCGCGGCAGCGGCCAGACGTAGTCGGCCTGCAGGAGGTTGCGCTGTGGTCACTCGCGCCGTACCAGCTGGTCGGCCCCTACCCCCTGGCCGTGGGGCCCTACGTGGCCAGTTACGACTTCCTCGCCCTGCTGCTGCGCGATCTCGCCGCGCACGGGCAGGAATACCAAGCCGTGTCGATCAACACCACCTTCGACAGTGCTACCGCGATCCCGGTGGCCGTCCCGATCTCGGACACGACCGCGGCCCGTTACACCCACCGCAACGTCATCATCGTGAGCAAGGCCCTGGCCAAGCACGCGACGGTGACGAACCCGCAGCAGGCGAATTACCAGGCCAAGTTCACGGTCACCCTGCTCGGGCAACAGGTGTCCGTCGGACGCGGCTGGGCCAGCATCGACATCACCAGGCGTGGCCGGACCTTCCGGTTCCTGGACACCCACCTCGAGGCGTACGGCCTGCCGCCGCTGAAGGACCAGATCCGCAACCCGCAGGCCGTGGAGCTGGCTGGCGTGGTAACCGCTTCATCGAACCCCGCGATCGTCGTCGGCGACTTCAACGCACGTCCGACGATGTGCGCTACGTGGCGACGCCCGCCCGACCCAGACGACGCGAACACGATCGCCTACGCGACGTTGCAAGGCGCCGGCTTGGCCGAGGTATGGCCGCTCGTCCATCCAGGCAACCCATGCTCGCCGGCGAGCTGGACCAGCGGGCAGACTTCTCTGCGGGGTCCGGTGAGCACGTTGAGCCACCGGATCGATGATGTGTTCCTCACCGCGGGATGGACCGCATTGCGAACCGACGTCGTCGGTGACATCGCGTCAGATCTTTCCCGGCCAGACGGACTGTGGCCCTCGGATCACGCGTCCACCGTGGCCCGGGTGCGGCTGGGCGATCGCCCTCAGCTCGCGAACAGCCCGGGCTGACCGGACTCGTGTGCGAGCAGCCAGCGCTTGGCGTCCAGCCCACCGCCGTAGCCGGTGAGTGAGCCGTTCGCGCCGATGACGCGATGGCACGGCACGATCACCGGGATCGGGTTGCGGCCGTTTGCCAAACCCACGGCGCGCGCGGCCGACGGCACGCCGATCGCGGCCGCGGTCTTGCCGTAGCTCGTGGTCTCGCCGTACGGGATGTCGAGTAGCGCCGCCCAGACCCGCTGCTGGAACGCCGTGCCGGACGGGTGCAGTGCCAGGTCGAACGCACGCCGGCGCCCCGCGAAGTACTCCGCGAGCTGGGTGCGGACGTCGTCGAACGCGGCATCGTCGCGCAGCCAACCCGGCGCCACCGTCACCGGATGCCGGCCGGTCGGCAGGTACAGACCGGTCAGGCCGACGTTGTCGCGCAGCACGAGCAGGGCACCGAGCGGTGAGTCGAGGTGGGCGTATCGCATGCTGAGGTCTCCTTGGTCGCCGGGGCATATCGGTGCTTGGCCGCCCGCAGGTGGTGGGTGGCGTAGGACCGCCGGGTGGGATGGCATCGGTGCAGGGCCGCCCATCGGTGGTGGGTGGCGTAGGACCGCCGGGTGGGATGGCATCAGTGCAGGGCCGCCCATAGGTGGTGGGTGGCGTAGGACCGCCACGGAGCCCAGTCGCCGCGTGTGTCGGCGAGCGTCACTCCCAGCGCGGACGCCGATCTGCTGACGCCGAGGTCGCGGGCAAGGAGCACGTCGGGGTCGGCGAGGGCGCGCATCCGCAGGTAGTCGGCGGTCCACGGCCCGATGCCGGCCAGGGCGAGCAGGGCGTCCCGTTCCCGGGCCCGGTCGGCACCCGGGTCCAGGCTCAGCGCACCGTCGGCGAGCGCGCGCGCCACGGCGTGCAGCGTCGCCGCCCTCGCCCGCGGCATCGGCAGCACCGCCGGATTGGTGCTCGCGAATTCACCGGCGGTGGGGAACAGCAGCCACGGCTCACCCTCGAAGGCGAGCGAGCCGTGGGCTGCGACGACACGGCCCAGCAGCGTGCGGGCCCCGGCCACCGAGATCTGTTGCCCGATGACCGCGCGCACCGCCATTTCGAAGCCGTCGATCGCGCCCGGCGATCTCAGCCCGGGGCGCTTGACGACGAGCGGGGCCAACGCCGGGTCGCTGCCGAGCTGTGCGTCGACGGCTGTCGGGTCTGCGTCCAGGTCCAGCAGGCGCCGCACCCGGGCCACGACGGCCACCAGGTCACGCTGGTCGGTGAGGCGAACCCGGCACGCGACCGCGCCCTCGCCCGTCGAGCATGACACGACTGCGGGGCCACCGGGCGCGCGCACCGCGCGCGTGTACACGCCGTCGAGGTAGGCCTCGACGCCGGGGATCGCCCGCGTGCCGAGGTAGTCGAGAGTGGCACCCAGGTCCATCGGCGCCCGGTATGCCAACCGCAGCTGGATCGTCCCCGCCTCCGGACGGGGGATGCGTCGACGTTTCGCGCGCAGGCCGGTCGGCGTGGTCGCGAAGACGTCCTGCATCGTCTCGTTGAACTGCCGCACGCTGGAGAACCCGGCGGCGAAGGCCACGTCGGTGCTCGGCAGCTCGGTGGTCTCGAGCAGCACGCGGGCAGTCTGCGCGCGCTGGGCCCGGGCCAATGCGATCGGGCCGGCGCCGACCTCGGCCAGCAGCGTTCGGTTGAGCTGCCGCTCGGAATAGCCGAGCCGCCGTGCCAGTCCAGGCACACCGTCGCGGTCGATCACGCCGTCGTTGATCAGTCGCAGCGCCCGCCCGGCCAGGTCGCCCCGGGCGTTCCACTCCGGGGACCCCGGCGAGGCGTCCGGGCGGCACCGCTTGCAGGCGCGAAAGCCCGCCCGCTGTGCGGCGGCCGCGCTGGGGTGGAACTCGACGTTGCCGCGCTTGGGGGTGATCGCGGGGCAGGACGGCCGGCAGTAGATGCCGGTAGTGCGCACGGCGATGAAGAACCATCCGTCGAATCGGGGATCGCGGGCCTGGACCGCGCGGTAACAGGTGTCCGGGTCGGGCAGGATCACCCGCCCAAGTCTGCCCCCACCCGCCGACAACGGCTGGCGGTTTTCGGACAGTACCGTCCGCGGGCCGGTGACGCGGCCAGAGCTCAGCCGACGATGACGGAAGCGAGCAGTGTCTTACAACCCGCGGCGACCGCGGCGACGTGGGTGGCGACCTGACAGCTGATCTGCACCAGATGCGCGCCACCGAAGAGGAACCACGTCGTGTAGTGGTATCCGCCCGGTTGCACCACGGCCTCGTCGAATGCGGGCCGTCCGCCGACGATGGTGTTCTCCAGGGAGCTCTTCAGGATGACCCTGAGTTTGCGGTTGTAGGCGAGCACGCGGGCGACCTGCTGCGCGCGGGTGTCGACTAGGTGCGTCCCTGGCAGGCGGTAGAGCAGGACGGTGATGACGTCGAGCCCCGACGCGGTGGCGGAGCTGGGCGTGAAGAACTTGGCCTGGTAGCTGGCCTCGAGCGGTACCGCTTCCTGGAAGTTGTTGTTGCGCACGAAACCGGCCGGAATCTTGTATCTGACGCTGGTGATGTCGTGGGCGACGGGCAGCGTCCCGGACGGTGCCGGGGACGCAGTCGTGCTGGGCGCCGGCTCGGACGAAGGCGCCGTGGTACCCGCCGACGGGAAGTCTGTGCCTGCCGCCGTCCCCGCCGTGGCCCCCGAGGTCCGGACCTGGCCACTGCCGCCAACCGTCGTCGCGCATGCGGCCACCGTGCCCACGGCCGCAAGCGCGGCGACCACCAGCCACTGGCTGCGCCGAATCGGTGCAATCCGCACGATGTCTCCCCCCGGCCTCCTCCTGGCGTGGGGCGGCCGGAGGGGCTGGTCAAGGCCCCACACAGGGCCGGGACAGCCTATCCGGTGTTGCGCAGCCCGGCGGCCACGCCGTTGATCGTCAGCAGCAGGGCCCGGCGCAACTCGGCCGACGCGGTGGTGTCCGCGTCGCGCACCCGCCGCAGGAGGTCTACCTGCAGGTAGGAGATGGGGTCGAGATAGGCGTCGCGCACGCTGAACGTCCTCTGCAGCGACGGCGAGTTGTCGAGCAACCCGGCCTCGCCGGTGATCCGCAGGACCTCGGCGACGGTGCGCGCATGCTCGGCACGCACGATGTCGAACAGGCGGTGGAGGCGGGCCGGCACCAGCGTGCTCACGTAGTGGGCCGCGATCTCGAGATCGGTCTTCGCGAGCGTCATCTCCACGTTGGATACGAACGTGCCGAAGAAGTGCCACTGGTCGTGCATCTCGGCCAGCGTGTCGTCCAGGCCGGCGGCTCGGGCCGCCGCCAGCCCCGAGCCGACGCCGAACCAGCCGGGCACGATCTGACGTGACTGCGTCCACCCGAACACCCACGGGATCGCGCGCAGCGAGTCGACCCCCCCACCGGAGGCCGGCCGGCGCGACGGGCGCGAGCCGATGTTGAGCGAGCCGAGCTGCTCGACCGGCGTGGACGCCAGGAAGTAGTCGGCCAACTCCGGATCGTCGATCAACGCGCGGTAGGCGCGGAAGGCGGCGTCGCTGACCAGGTCCATGCAGGCGTCCCAGCCCTCGAGCTGGGCGCCCGACTGCCGCGGCGTGCGGTGCAGGGTTGACGCGCGCAACACGGCGGCGACGGTGAGTTCGAGGTTCTCGCGGGCGAGCTCGGGCAGGGCGTACTTGTCGCTGATGACTTCGCCCTGCTCCGTGAACTTGATCTCACCGTCGAGCACACCCCACGGCTGGGCGAGTATCGAGTCATAGGTCGGCCCGCCGCCGCGGCCCACCGTGCCGCCGCGACCGTGGAACAGGCGCAGCCGGACGCCATGCTTGGCGGCGACGTCGCGCAGCGTTCGCTGCGCTTTGTGGATCTCCCATTGCGACGTGGTGATGCCCGCCTGCTTGTTCGAGTCGGAGTAGCCGAGCATCACCTCCTGGACGTCTCCCCGCAGCGCCACGATGCGCCGGTAGGTCGGATCGCGGAGCAGGTCGTCGATCACGTCACCGCTGCGGCGTAGCTCGTCAACGGTCTCGAGCAGCGGCACGAACCCGATGCGGGCCACCGGCTCGCGCCCACCCCCGGCGCCGGCGCCGTGGATGTCGACCAACCCCGCTTCGCGAGCCAGCAGCACCGCGGCGAGAACGTCGTCGGCGCCACGCGTCATCGAGACGATGTAGCTCTCGATGACCTCGGGTCCGTAGGTGTCGAGGGCGTCGCGGATCGTGGTGAAGACGGCGAACGTGCGGGCCGCGGTCTCATCCAGGGGCGGTGGCGAGGAGGCCAGCGGGCGCCGCGATGTCAGCTCTCGAGACAGCAGCTCCAGGCGGTGTTCGCGCGGGACGTCGTCGTAGAGCACGCTCTGCTCGACGAGCCGGTCGACGAGCTGGGCGATGACGTAGTGGTGGGCGTCGGCGTGCTCGCGGACGTCCATCGTGGCCAGATGCAGGCCGAAGACGGCGACCGTGCGCTGGACGCGGGCGAGCATCCCATCGGCGATCAGCGTGCCGGAGTTCGCTCGCAGCGACTCGCCCAGCAGCGCGAGTTCGGCGAGCAGCTGCGCCTTGCCGAGGTAGTCGTGCCCGGGCAGGTGGGCCGTGCCATCGTCGACCCTGCGACGGGTGTTCGCGATCTTCGCGTTGAGACAGGTCAGCTTCAGGCGGTACGGCTCGGTGGCGTTGAGCGCAATCAGCCGCGGCTCGATCTCGAGCACGGCGAGATCGGCCTCGATGGAGGCGGCCAGCTCGGCCGAGGCGTCCACGACCGTCGTGGACGACGACAGCTCGGCAATGAGCGCGTCGATGGCGCGTGTGATCGCCCGGGCCGCCGCGTGATGTTGCATGCGCAGCACGTCTCGGGTGACCTCCGCCGTCACATTCGGGTTGCCGTCGCGATCGCCGCCGATCCAGGTGCCGAACGTCAGCGGCGAGGCGTCGTGCCCGAGACTGGCGCCGTGCCGCTCCAATTCGGCGGCGAGGTCGCTGGCGAGCTCGGGGATCGTCTCGTCGGCGAGGTCCTGCAGGTAGTAGACGACGTTGCGGGCCTCGTCGAGCGGGCTGGGGCGTTGCTGGCGCAGCTCGTCGGTCTGCCAGATCAGGTCGACGATCTCGGCCAGGTCGCGGTCCTGGCGGACCCGGACGACAGTGTCGGGCGCACTCGGCACTGCCAGGATGTCGGCGATGCGTCTCAGCTTGGTCAGCACCGACCGGCGGCTGGCCTCGGTGGGATGGGCCGTGAAGACCGGCCGGACGGCGAGGGTCACCAGCGCGTCGGTGAGGGCGGCAGGGGCACCGGCGCGGCTGTGCTCGCCGGCATTGCGGCCCGCCGTGGCCACCGCGGCGACGGTCTGTGCGAGCCATCCTTGATCAGCGGCGCGGTGGCGAAGGCTGCGGACCCGGTGCACCTGCTCGGCGACGTTGGCCAGGTGGAAGTAGTCGGCGAACGCGCGCACGAGCACCGACGCGATGTCGATCGGGATTTCGGCCAGCAGGGCGCGGACCTCGTCGCGCGCCTCCTGGCCGTCGGGCTCCTTGCTCCGCTTGGTGAGCGTCCGTACCCGTTCGACGAGGTCGAGCGCCTGCTGGCCCTTCTGACGCACCAGCGACTCGCCAAGCAGGACGCCGACGCGGCGCACGTCGGCACGCAGTTCCAGATCGTCGGGGCGGTCGGCCACCAGGGCAGTCTTTCGCATCATTCGAGCGAGGCGCTGGCAGGGTTGCCATTCGTCGAGGGGCGCGATCTCGCCGTCTCCGATGGACCACGGCACCCCGGCGCAGCTGGGCGCCCGCGCGGCGACGCGAAACGACCGGCACGGCCATAGCGTGCGTCAGCTCGCCGAACGCGGCGGTGCGAGATGGGAGACCTTCTGAAAGTTACATAGAAACGCCCAAGCGGTCGATCGGGGGAACGACCGCCTGGGCAATTTCAGTGTATACGCAACCACCTGTAGGACACAATCGGAGACTGGATCTTGTGTCCGATAAAAGGTAGGCGTGAGCATCGGGTGTCCTAAACTTGACAGCTGATCGCATCGTTTGGAAAACTCGATTCACCTCAGGCAGGTGGGTGGATCAGCAGCGATCCCCGTGCCAGTATGTCGGCCGGGCTCGGGGGTCTCGACCGACAACGTCCAGTGGTGACGCGGTCTCGTTCTGCCGGTCCGGCGAAGCGGGGCCGCGTTCCATTTTTTTCTGTACCCGGCAATGGCATTGTTACCGCCGCACCGGCGCATAGTCTGCGGATCGGGCGACCCATCACCGAGCTGGCACACCGTGTCAAGTTCGCGTGGGTGTAGGTCGATGTTTGAGTCAGATCAATTCGGGTGTTTCCCCACTAAACGCTGCCCCTTCGGGCTAGGTTGGATGTTTGAGCTTTGTTCTTGGCGGAAGGCAGGCTATACATAGCGAGTCATTCGTTGGATCGGGGGACCACGACGTGACGCCGAACCCCCGCTACGACGATGGAATCGGGGGAGCCGTCTCGCGTTTCGACGCGGGGCGCACATCGGGGGAACATGTTCACGCGTGGCTTGGAAGCCACCGACGGGGGAATGGGGGGCGCGGCCAGCTTCACGTTGGCGAGCGCTTCGGCACTTTCGTCGGCGCCGGCAGGGGCCGGATCGCTCGGCCTGCTTGACGGTGCAGAGCCCACCCCAACGGCCGGGCGTCGCCTGGGCACACGCGACCGTTTCCGTGTCGCCGAAGCGTCCGCGGCACGCTCGGACGGCTGGATACACCGATACCAACTGCTGCTCGTCGCGATCGACGTCGTAGCTGCGGGCGTTGCCACGGTGCTGGGCTTCGCCGGCCGATTCGGTGCCTTCGATTCGGTCGGCGGCAGCGACGTCGACCTGGCCTTCGCGCTGGCCATGCCGTTCGGTTGGGTCGCCGTGCTCGCTCTCAATCGTGCCTACGAAGGCCATGTCATCGGTGCCGGCACGACCGAGTACGAGCGGCTGTTCCGCGCGTTCCTCCACATATCCGTACTCACCGGTTTCGTTGCCTACGCGCTCCAGCAGGATGTCGCCCGCGGATTCATCGTCGTGGCGCTGCCACTCGCGCTGGTGTTGGACCTGGCGGGCCGCCGAGCCGCTCGCGCGGGACTGCGTCATAGCCGGGGGCGCGGCAGATCGATGACACCGGTTCTCGCCGTCGGAGGTCTTGACTCGGTCGCTCGGTTCACCGCGCTGCTGCGCAATGATCGTTGCGCCGGGATGCGGGTTGTCGGGGTGTGCGTGCCGAGTTCGATGCCATCGGATTCGAGTATCCGGCGTGACTTGTTCGCCTTCGGCGTGCCCGTCCTCGGCGACGTCGACTCCCTCCGCGAGTCGGTGCACCAGTGCGGCGCCCGCACTGTCGCCGTCCTCTCCGGCGAGGTCGACGCCGAGAGGCTGCGCTGGATCTCCTGGCAACTCGAGGGGACGGATACCGATCTGGTGGTGTCACCGGGCCTCACAGAGATCGGTGGTCGGCGGCTACACATCCAGCCGGTAGCGGGCATGCCCATGCTCCACGTCAGCGAGCCCGAGTTCGCGGGCATCCGGCACGTGCTCAAGGGGGCCTTCGACCGGATCCTCGCCGGCATCGCGTTGCTGGTCCTGTCGCCGCTGCTGCTCGGCATCACCCTGCTCGTCCGGCGCTCCAGCAACGGGCCGGTGCTGTTCTGCCAAACCCGGGTAGGCAAGGACGGCAAGCAGTTCACGATGTTCAAGTTCCGCTCGATGTACGTCGGTGCCGAGCGCCAGGTGTCCGAGCTGCTGAGCCAGAACGACGCAGCGGACGGCCCGCTGTTCAAGATGCGCGAGGACCCGCGTGTCACTCCGCTCGGCCGGGTTCTTCGACGCTGGTCGCTCGACGAGCTACCGCAGCTGGTCAACGTCGTGGCCGGGTCGATGTCACTGGTCGGGCCACGCCCCCCGCTGCCTTCCGAGGTAGCGAGCTACGGCAACGACACGCGTCGAAGGTTGCTGGTCAAGCCCGGGCTGACCGGGCTATGGCAGATCAGCGGCCGCAGCGACCTCTCCTGGGAGGAATCGGTGCGGCTGGATCTGCACTACGTCGACAACTGGTCGTTGGTGCTCGACATCGTCGTGCTCTGGAAGACGGCACGCGCCGTCATGCGAGCCGAAGGCGCCTACTAGATGTCTTTTCTTTCGGGGGAATCGGGGAGTCCAATGCGCATCGCGCTGATGGGAACGCGAGGTGTGCCGGCACGCTACGGCGGCTTCGAGACATGTGTCGAAGAGGTCGGCCGGCGGCTGGTGAAGGCCGGCCACGACGTCGTCGTGTACTGCCGCGAGCTCGACGCCCGCGACGCGGAGCCGCTGCCGAGCTACGAAGGCATGGAACTCGTCCACCTGCCCGCCCTGCACAGGAAGTCGCTCGAGACGTTCAGCCACACGGCGCTCTCGGTGGCTCACGTCATGCGCCATCCGGTCGACGCCGCCATCGTCTTCAACTCGGCCAACTCGCCGTTCCTGCCGCTCCTGCGCGCCCGGGGGATCCCGGTGGCGACGCACGTCGACGGTCTGGAGTGGAAGCGCGCGAAGTGGCAAGGCGCCGGGCGCAGGTACTACCGCCTGGCCGAGTCGATGGCTGTGCGCTGGTCGGACGCGCTGATCGCGGACGCACAGGGGATCGCGGACTATTACGCGGGCGAGTTCCGCGCCGAAACCGCAATGATCGCCTACGGCGCGCCGATTCTCACCGACGAACGGCGTGACCGCCTGGCCGAAGTCGGCGTCGCGTCCGACCGATACCACCTGGTGGTCGCCCGATTCGAGCCGGAGAACTACGTCGACGTCATCGTCGAGGGCTATCGGCGCAGCAGCGCCCAGCACCCCCTCGTCGTGGTGGGGTCCGCACCGTACGCCGACGCCTACACCAAACGGGTGCATGCCCTCGCCGACGACCGGGTCCGCTTTCTCGGCGGGGTATGGGACCAGGACCTGCTCGACCAGCTCTATGCGAACTCCGCGACCTATCTGCACGGGCATTCGGTGGGCGGCACCAACCCGTCGCTGCTGCGGGCAATCGGGGCGGCTGCGCCCACGATCGCGTTCGACGTCAACTTCAACCGCGAGGTGCTGAGCGACACCGGCCGTTACTTCACGACCGTCCACGACGTCACAGCCGAGATCGAGCTGGCTGAGGCCTTTCCGCAGGTGACCAGGGAGCGTGGCGCCCAGGGACAACGTGCTGCCTACCGCTACGACTGGGACGAGGTGGCAGCCCGATACGAGGGGCTCTGTCTCGAGCTTGCGGCGCCTGGGATGCGGGGCTCGGCACGCCCGTCCGGGCGTCGTCAAGGCGGCGGCAGGAACCGCCGGGCCCGGGCTGCGGCGTCCGCCCTGCCAGCTGCCGCGATGTCGGACTCGGTCTAGATGGCCGACCTCGCGCGCGCAGGCCGGCCCGCCGGCCGGGTGTCCGTCGATTCCGGCATAGCGCGAGAAAGACTGCATACGGCTCTATCGCATCACGACAATTGCGGCGCTTTGCGGGAAATCCACGTTTGTGACAAAGCGAAGCGCCCAGTTGATGTCGGAAATCCGGAATATCGGCTGAATGGGCCGGCCCAGCAGTTCGATGTCACAGGTGACGCGATTATGACGTACGCTCCAGGCCACATGGTTCGCGCAATATCGCGGGCGGTGCATCGGGGTTGATTTCGGGGGGAACCAGCGTGCGGGCTACAGCCCACATGTCGACGTCCGCGTCTGCGGCGTCTTCACGGACGAGAACGTCATCGGCGGCGTATGCGCGCCGCGATGCCGTCGTCGTGCTGACCCCCGCATCGTCGACGAAGCAGCAGCGACGGCCACTGACTCCGCGCCGCCAGCCCACAAACCCTCAAATTCAGCCCACCATCGAGCTCGCCCCCAGCGGGGTTCGGCGGCGATGCTCAGTGATGCAGGAGAACACGTCATGACCGCTACCTCTTCGCCCACGCGACGCGTCGCCTCGATGTCTGCTGTGGCCTCGCTGGTCGCTGCCGGGCTCGTCGCCATAGGGCTGGCGACGGCGCCGCAGGCCGCGGCGCTGCCGTCCGGGCCGTCGCCTGTGTTGGAACCGACCGCGACCAACGTGACCGCTGATGCGCTGCCCACCGTGCAGATAGACGGCGTCGTATGGTCGCAGGCCATCGTCGGAAACACCGTGTACGCGGGTGGAAACTTCGCCAATGCCCGGCCCGCGGGGGCGGCCAAGGGCACGAACTTGACGCCGCGGGCCAACCTGCTCTCCTACGACCTGACCACCGGAGTGCTCAACACCTCCTTCGCGCCCTCGCTCAACGGCCAGGTGAAGACCGTCGTGGCCTCACCTGATGGATCACGCATCTACGTCGGCGGGACGTTCACCACCGCCGACGGTCAAGCCCGTTCCCGGATCGCTGCCTACAGCACCGCGACCGGAGCACTCATCAGCACGTTCAAGCCGGTCATGGGGACCCAGGTCAACGCTATTGTGGCGACGAACACCACGGTGTACGCCGGCGGCTTCTTCACCACAGCAAACGGGGTCGCCCGCAACCGGCTCGCGGCATTCAACGCCTCCGACGGTGCGCTGACGGCTTGGAATCCGAACGCCGACTACAGCGTCAACGCGATGGTCATCACGCCCGACGGCAGCCTGGTCGTCGTCGGTGGCGCATTCCAGAACGTCGGATCGCAGCCGGAGTACGGCTTGGTCGCCGTCGACGCCGCGACGGGTGCGGTCCGGCCGTGGGCGACGAACCAGATCGTGCGGGACGCCGGTACCCAGGCGGCAATCGAAAGCCTGAGCACGGATGGCACTGCCATCTACGGCACCGGTTACGTCTTCGGGGCCGGGGGCAACTTCGAAGGTACGTTCTCCGCCGTTCCGGATTCGGGCGTCCTCAACTGGATGGAAGACTGCCACGGCGACACCTACGGTGCCTACGGGATGAACGGCGTCGTCTACACGGTCAGCCACGCCCACTACTGCTCACCGGTAGGTGGCTATCCGCAGACAGATGCCAACTGGCTCATCAACGAGCACCACGCCCTCGCCTTCACCTCCGATGCGAGAGGCACGCTGGCGCACAACACGTACAGCAACTACCCCGACTGGTTCGGCCAGCCGGCGCCGGCGATGTACAACTGGTTCCCGGACTTCAATACCGGCACGTTCACCGGTCAGGGCCAGGCCGCCTGGCAGGTCACCGGCAACGGGACCTACGTGATCATGGGCGGCGAGTTCACCAGCGTCAACTTCAACGGTGGCCAGCAGGGGCTGGTGCGCTTCGCCGCGCGCCCGATCGCTCCCGGCCGTGAAGGCCCACGGGTATCCCTGGCCAACTTCGTTCCCACGGTGAACGCGACCTCGTCACACACGGCACGCGTCAACTGGCAGGCGAACTGGGACCGTGACAACGAGAACCTCACCTACCAGGTGATCCGTAACAACAACACTGGTGCCCCGGTCTACACCACCACCGCGACGTCACAGTTCTGGAACCGGCCGTTGCTCGGATTCCTCGACGGTGGGCTGACTCCGGGGGCGACCTACACCTACAAGATCTATGCCACCGATCCCGGCGGCGTCACGATCCCGGGCAACAACGTCAGCATCACGATGCCGCTGACCGATCCGAGCCCGTACGTCCAGCAGGTGCTCAACGACGGGCCGAGCAACTACTGGCGACTGGGGGAGGCGTCGGGCACCACAGGGGTGGCCATGGTCGGCGGCAACAACCTCGTCGAAGGCAGCGGCGTCGGGCACGGCGCTGCTGGCGCAGTCGCCGGCGACAGTGACAAGGCGTCCACCTTCAACGGTACGAGCACCGGCACGGCCGGCACGGCCACGAGCATCTCGGGCCCGAATACGTTCAGCCTCGAAGCCTTCGTCAAGTCGACGAGTCTGCTGGGTGGAAAGATCGTCGGCTTCGGCGGTTCGCAGAGCGGCTCCAGTGCCAGCTATGACCGCCACGTCTATATGGACAACGTCGGGCACATCTACTTCGGCGTGTACCCCGGTGGGGTGCGAACGGTGAACAGCGCCGGCACCTACCGCGACGGGCTGTGGCACCACATCGTGGCCACCCTGTCCGGCGGCGGGATGGCGCTCTACGTCGACGGGACGCGGGTCGGTTTCGATGCCTCCGTGACAACCGCACAGGTCTACGCGGGTTACTGGCGGGTCGGTGGAGACAACCTGAGCGGGTGGCCGTCGGCCCCGACACGCAACAACCTGACCGGCTCGATCGACGACGTCGCCGTGTACTCGTTCGCGCTGACCCCGGCGCAGGTGCTGGCGCATTACCGGGCCTCGACCGGCGCCGCGAATCAGCCTCCGGTGGCGGCGTTCACGCCGTCGTGCACCCAGCTGGCCTGTTCCTTCGACGCATCGGCGTCCTCGGATCCGGACGGCTCGGTGGCCAGCTATGCGTGGACCTTCGGTGACGGGTCGTCCGGAGCCGGAGTGACGACAAGTCATACCTATGGTTCCAACAACACCTACACCGTGACGTTGACCGTGACCGACAACCAGGGTGGGACCGCCTCGTCGGCGCAGACCGTGACGGTCGCCGGGGCGAATACCCCCCCGGTGGCAGCATTCACGCGGTCGTGCTCGAACCTGGCGTGCAACTTTGACGCGTCGACCTCCTCGGACCCGGACGGCTCCGTGACCGGCTACGCCTGGGACTTCGGTGACGGGGTGACCGCTACCGGGGTCACGGCAAGCCACACCTTCGCGGCAACCGGAAGCTACTCGGTGACCTTGACCGTGACCGACAACCAGGGTGGGACCAATCAGACGACGCAGCAAGTCGCAGTGTCGTCATCGGTCATCGCCGCCGACACGTTCGCTCGCACCGTCACCGGCGGGTGGGGGACAGCCGACACGGGTGGCCCGTGGACCGTGGCAGGTGTGGCGAGCAGCAACTTCTCGGTGTCGTCGGGAACGGGCCGCATGCAGCTTCCGGCCGCTGGCGCCGGGCCCAGCGCCTATCTGAACGGCGTGTCGGCCGGCGACTCGGACACCTGGGTGGACTTCACTGCCGACAAGGCGCAGAGCGGTAACAGCAACCTCTACGCCTACTTCGGGGCGAGGCACACCGGCACCTCGCAGTACCGGCTGCGGCTGAAGCAGGTCGGCATCGGCGGCATCCAGCTGTCGTTGACGAAGGTCGTCTCCGGCGCGGAGACGGTGCTGGCCACCAGCACCATCAGCGGCGTGGCGTTCACGCCCGGCCAGTACCTGCGCCTGCGGCTGCGGGTCAGTGGCACGACATCGGTCGCACTCAGCGGCAAGGTGTGGACGGTCGGGTCGGCGGAGCCGGGCTGGCAGGTGACATCGACCGACGCGACCAACCCGCTGGGACCCGGCGGGAGCGGGCTGAGCACCTATGTCTCGACCACCGCGACGAATACACCGATCGTGGCGAGCTTCCAGAACTTCACAGTCGGACCGATCACCGGTCCGTAACGGCCGCAGGTCAGAGCGGTGGGCTCGTGATGATCAGGGCCCGCCGTACTCGGTGACTCACAACCAGGCGCCGGCGACGGTGCTGATTGCGCACCCGAGTGCCGAGCTGTACGGCTCGGACCGGGTGTTGCTGGAGACGGTGCAGGGGCTGTGTGAACACGGCGTGACCGTGGTGGTCGCGCTGCCGTCGTTCGGCCCGCTCGTCACCGAGATCCGGGCTCGCGGAGGAGTCGCTGACCTCTGCCCGACGCCGGTCCTGCGCAAGGAGATGCTGCGGCCGCGGGGTGCCCTGAAGTTTTCCGGCGATGCGGTCCGCGGTATTCCCGCCGGGCTTCGGATGCTGCGGTCGACCCGACCCGACGTCGTTTTCGTCAACACCCTGACGATTCCGTTGTGGGTGGTGCTCGGGCGACTGACCGGCCGCTCGGTGGTGTGCCACGTGCACGAGGGCGAGCGGTCCGCGCCTGCCCTCATGCGCCGCCTGCTGGCGGCACCGCTTCTGCTGACACATCACGTGCTCGTCAACAGCCGGTTCAGCCTGGATGTTCTCGCCGAGTCCTTTCCTTCGCTGCGCCGCAAGGCGACGGTCGTGTATAACGGGATCGTCGGCCCGCCGCAGCCGGGCGCAGCCCGGGAACACATCTCCGGCACGGCACGGCTGCTCTACATCGGCAGGCTGTCGCCGCGCAAGGGGCCCGCTGTGGCGTTGGAGGCCCTGTCGATCCTGGTCGGGCGGGGCCGGGACGTGCGGCTCGATCTGGTGGGGTCGGTCTTTCCGGGCTACGAGTGGTTCGGGGACGAGCTCACCGCGACGGTGGCCGCCGATCCCGCTGTGCGTGATCGCGTGAGCTTCCACGGCTTCGTCTCGGACGTGTGGCCGCACGCTGCGTCGAGTGACATCGTGATCGTGCCCTCCCAGTTCGACGAGCCGTTCGGCAACACGGCCGTCGAAGCCGTCCTGGCGGCGCGGCCGGCGGTGGTCAGCGCGACATCGGGCCTGTTGGAGGCCGCGGCGGGCTACGAATCGATAGTCAGTGTCAATCCCGGTCAGCCGGCGGCCATCGCCGACGCTGTCTGCGCCATCCTCGACAACTGGCCGCACTACCGCAGCTGCGCCGTCGACGACTCGGCGTTAGCGCGGGCTCGTCACGCGCCGCCCCGCTATCGCGACGAGGTAGCGCGCCTGGTCAGCACGGTCGGTGCGATACCGGCGCCCGCGCGCGATTATCGTTGCCCGAGGCCACCCAAGGTGGAGGAGGCGGCCCCCGATGGCGACTGAGCGAGCGATGAACGACGCGACGGTCATCGGCGTGCTCACCTATCGCCGCAACGACGACCTGGTGATGGCCATCCCACCGTTGCTGCGCGAGGCCGCGACAATCACCCCGCCGGCCACCGTGCTGATCATCGACAACGATCCCGACGGAGGCGCCCAGGCGGTGGTGATGCCGCTCGCGGATCGGGGCGTGCGCTACGTCCACGAACCGGAGCCTGGGATCGCAGCGGCACGCAACCGGGCACTGCGCGAGGCCGGTGCCCGCTTCCTCGTGTTCATCGACGACGACATGCATCCCGACGATGGCTGGCTGGCTGCGCTGGTGCGCACCCAACGGTCAAGCGGCGCCGCGGTCGTCGCCGGACCGGTGCTGCCCGAATACGAGGCGGAGCCCGACGAGTGGGTGCATGCCGGGCGCTTCTTCATCCGCCGGCGGTTGACCACGGGTACGCCGTTGAACGTCGCGGCCAGCGGGAACATGCTGCTGGATCTGGCGCAAATTTCGACCTATGGCGTGCAGTTCGATCGCAGGTTCGGCCTTCTCGGCGGATCCGACCATCTGTTCAGCCGAACCCTGGCCCGCATGGGTGCACCGATGGTCTGGTGCGACGAGGCGATCGCGTTCGACCGGGTTCCGGTCTCACGAATGACCCACAGGTGGATCTTGCGAAGGGCCTACCGCGGCGGTAACTCCCAGGTCCTCGCCTCACTGGCGTTGTGTGGCTCGCGCTCGGAACGTCTCGCGGTGCGAGTGCGGGCGACGGCAGGTGGGTGTGCCCGGATTGTCGCGGGCGCGATGCGAACGGTTGCCGGTGTCCTGATCGGCGCCACGGTGCACCGAGCCCGCGGCCGGCGGTTGGTGCGCCGGGGTGCAGGCATGATTGCCGGTGCCTACGGGCATGCCTATGTGGAGTACGCCCGCCCGCAGCCGTCTGCAGCAATGGTGATCGGTGCCCGGTGAGTGAGCGTGGCGAGGCCGGTCATTCGCCGTCTGACGGGCGCGGGCGGCTGGCCATCGTCGTCGTCACGTTCGGCGCCGCCGAACTGCTCCAGACGAACCTGGCCACAATCGACACCTGCGCTCTTGACGCGGAGGTGGTGATCGTCGACAACTTTCATTCCTACCCGGCGCGCAGTGCCGTCACCTCGATCGCACACCAGCACGGCTGGACCGTGCTGGCGATGCCGGCGAACCTCGGCTTCGGTGTCGCGGCCAACGAAGGCGTCCGACAGGCCGAAGTGCTGGGCTGCAGCTCTTTCCTACTGCTGAACCCGGACGCGCGGATTTCCACAGAGTCGATCCGGGAGTTGTGGCGAGCGTGCGAGTCGGACCCCTTGACGATGCAGTGCCCGCGCATCATCCGGCCGGACGGCACGGTGTGGTTCCGTGGGGGCAACCTCGACATCCGCTCCGGCAATGTCCGCGCCGGAGCCGTCGATGATGCAGTCGGCTGGCTGACCGGTGCGTGCCTGATGGTGCACCGCGACCTATGGCAGCGGCTCGGCGGCTTCGACCCTGATTTCTTCATGTACTGGGAGGATGTGGACCTCAGCCGGCGGTGCTTGGCGGTCGGTGGGCGGCTGCGGATGCGCCAGGAGCTGACCGCGGTGCACGAGGTAGGAGGTACGCAGGGTGCGGTGCGCGCCTCGACGAAGTCGCGTGGCTACTACTACTTCAACTGCCGCAACCGGCTGCTGTTTGCCACCAAGCACCTGCCGGCCGGCGCGCTGCTGCGGTGGGTCATCGCGACTCCCGTGGCCAGCGTGCGGGTGATGATGCGCGGCGGCGGCCCCCGCGGCCTGGTCACGTCACCATCCACGGTGTGGGCAGGTGTGCGCGGCTCGGCCGCAGGTCTGCTGGTCGCCCTCGCTGCCCTGGTGCGCCGGCCGTGACTGTGGCGACCCGCCACATTCCGCGGCATGCGGCGCCGCCTCCGACGGGCGCGTGGGTCAGTGTGCGGCGCAGCGCCGGGACCCGCATCCTCGTGCTGCCGGTCAGCGCGATCCTAGGCATTGTCAGCACCCGGCTCATCGTCGGCCACTTCGGCACGGCCACCTACAACCAGTACCTGTTGCTGATTGGCATCGGCTCACTGATCCCGTTCGCGGACCTCGGTATGGCGGCAGCGCTGATGAACGCCGTGTCGGCATCGCAAGACCCGGCGCACGACCCGCACGTGCGGCGGGTACTCACCACAGCGATCCGGGTACTGACGGGCTCGGCGGCCACCATCGTGCTGGTCACGGGCGTCATCACGGTAGCCGGATGGTGGCCGAGACTGCTCGGCGCCGGCCTGCTCCCGCACAGCGGGCCGGCCGCGGCGGCGCTGTGCGCTGCCATGATCGGCATCTCGATACCGTCGGGCATCGGACAGCGCCTATGGACTGGGCTCGGACGCAATCATGTCCCGATCGCGCTACTGGGGCTGCAGACGCCGGTCGTATTGGTCTGTCTGATCGGCATCGTCACCTTCCATGCCCCGGGAGGCTCCTACCTGCCGGTCATTCCCTACGTGGTCACCTTCGTCATCTCGGCCGGCTCGACGTTGCTGGCCGGCAAGCAGATCGGGCCGGTGTTCTGGGGGGCGCTGCGCGACGCTCCGCGGCTGCGCTCAGTACGCGGCGGCAAGGTGTTCGACGTCGCCTGGCCGATGCTCATCCAGCTGATCGCCCTGCCGATCGCCATGCAGACCGACCGCCTGCTCCTGAGCCACTTCTCCAACCTGAAGAACCTGGCCGAGTACAACCTGGCGTCGCAGATGTATATCCCCGTGTATTACGTCATCAGTGCGGCGGGCATTGCCCTGTGGCCCATCTTTACCAAGGCGCGGGTTGGGGGCAGCCACGCCGGGGTGTCACCGATGCGGATGTCGATCGTGTTCGGCGGCGCTGCCGCGGCCGTGTGCGCGCTGCTTTCGCTGGCCTCGCCATGGTTGGCCGCGTGGGCATCCGGCGGCCGCATCCATCTCGGTATCCCGCTTATCGTGTCCTTCTCGATCTTCATGGTGTTCCAGGCCATGAAGTATCCGCTGGGCATGTACATGACCGACGCGCGGGGACTGCGATTTCAGGCAGTGATGATCGTGCTGCTGTTGTTGCCGGTCAATCTCGCGTTGTCCTGGTACCTGGCCATCAAGATCGGTGCGGCCGGCCCGGTCATCGGCTCGGCAGTCGGCGTGTACTTCTCGCAAGTGGTTGCGAACTGGGTGTACGTCCGGCGCGCTCTGCGCGCATGAATTGAACGATCGACTGGGACTGCCGCGCGAAATGCGGCCGCTCGGGGGTCCTGGCAGTAGGGCAGCGCTGTTGTGCTCACCCGACCACGTCTCGTGCTTGACGTGCGTGCCTCGGGCCCATCAATGCCTTGCCGGGTGCCGGAGTGGGCAGGGGCGGCCCCATCCGCAGCTGCCGTCTGATCACCGTATCGAATCGTCCGGCTGCTCTGAGAGCGGGTCGCTCCACCCAGAACCAACTCGCCATCGCAAGCGGAATCGTCGCGACGGTTGCGATGAGTGTGAACAATGGTGCAGACACCCTCTGAACATGCGCGAGCACAAGCAGCTGCTGCACGGGCATGCCATAGATGTAGATGCCGTACGAGATGTCGTTTCGCCTACCTACCTTGTGAAACGGGAGGGCGCGGCCAAGCCACAGGCAGATGTAGGCGAGCGGTATTGCGCCGAGCGTGTTCATCTCTCCGGCCAGCGCGCTCGCAACCAGAACTGCGCATGCTGGCACTGCGAGCTTCCAGGTCAGCGAGATGCGCTCACCGAGCAGTGCAATGAGCGATCCCGCGAAGAAGGTGGACGCCAGCAAGCTCAGTGTGCCGACCTGCGCCGGATGACTGTGGTGTTGGGAGAAGATGGCGATCGCAGCGAGCGCCACGAAGGCCGCCAGCACAGCTTGGAGGCGGTGTCGCCGTAGCGTGAGAACGGCCGCGACGAGCAGGTAACAGATGAACTCGTGGCGAAGGGTCCACAGAGATCCGTCCCAGACCTTCGGGTAGGGCACGTGGTCGAGAGTGCTGCTGATGTCGTACTGATTGATCTTGAGGTAGGAGTTCTTGTACAGATACCCGAGTGCACTGGACCACTTGTACTCACCGGATCCGATCGCTGCGCCCAACGGCGCGAAGACGAGCGCGGTGAGGACGAGGCACACGAGGTAGCCCGGATAAATTCGTAGGATTCGTCGCACGAGAAAGCCGCCGAAGTCGCGATGCGTGCGGCTGTTTGCAATCAAATAGCCTGAGATTGCGAAGAATCCGGCGACCGCCCAGGTTCCGATTGTTACCCCGAGCAGTTCCGGTTCTCGGCCGTACCCGCCGACGGATGCAGTGTGCGAAGCGATGACGGCGACCGCGAATACGAGACGGAGAAAGTTGAGGCTGTTCTGGCGGGAATCAAGCCCTCGCGCAGCTGTCACGTCTTCCTTCACAGCCTCACGACGCTGGGCTGGTCGCGCGAGGGCACGGCGTTCTGCGCATCGAAGAGAAGTTGAGCGCGTTCGACCAGCATCCCGGGTTCGTACGCGGCGTGTGGGGTCAACAAGAGGACGCAGTCGGCCCCGGACAGCGCTCGGTCGGTCAGAGCGCTGCGGCGCAGACGCACGTCGTTGACGGTGATCGACGCGACGTACGGATCGTGAAAGGTGATCCGGGCGCCGCGCTTGTGCAGCGCGCTCAGTACCTGAAGCGAAGCCGACTCGCGCATATCGCCGACATTGGGTTTGTAGGTAACCCCGAGTGCGAGGATCCGGGCGCCCTTCACCGTCTTGCCCTGGTCGTTGAGAGCCTCGACGACGCGATCGGCGACGTAGGTCGGCATCTGCTCGTTGATGTCCTGGGCCAGCTCGACGAGGTGGAAGCGACGCCCGGTGTCGCGCCGCGATTGCCAGGACAGGTACGTGGGGTCCAGCGGAATGCAGTGCCCCCCCACACCGGGCCCGGGGTAGAACGGCATGAACCCGAACGGTTTCGTACCCGCCGCACGAACGACTTCCCAGACATCGATGCCCTGCGAGGCGCACAACATCGCCAGTTCATTGACCAGGGCGATGTTGACCATGCGAAACGTGTTCTCCAGCAGCTTGGCCATCTCCGCGGCGCGGCACGTGCTGAGCGTCTCGACCTGGTCGACGATGTGCCGATAGAACGTGGCGGCGATTTCGGTGGCCTCCGGAGTCACTCCACCGACTACCCGCGGCGTGTTGCGCAGGCCGAACTTGACGTTGCCCGGGTCGATGCGCTCGGGGGAGTACGCCAGTAAGAAGTCGCGACCGCAACGTCGCCCGCCCGACTCGAGAATCGGCCGAAGCACCGATTCGGTCGTGCCCGGGTAGGTCGTGGATTCGAGGATCACCAGCGAGCCGGGCTTGAGCACCGCCGCGAGTTCGCGACCAGCGGACTCGATCGCGCTCAGGTCAGGACGGTGCTCGACGAGCGGAGTCGGCACACAGATGATCACGACGTCGGCACCCGCGGCTACGCCGGCGTCGGTCCCAAAGTGCAGTCGGCCGGTGTCGATGGCCAGCGACACCAGCGAGTCGGCTACACCGGGCACCACATTGTGCCCCTCGGCCAGTGCCTTGACGCGCTCGGCGTCGCGGTCGACCCCGTCGACCCGCATGCCGGCGACTGCCGCGGCGGCGGCCACCGACAAGCCGACGTACCCCTGCCCGATAATGCAGACTTGGCAAGTCGCGTTCTCGACGGCCCGCTGCAGCCGCGTCATGCTGCGCATCACGCGCCTCCGCACACTCGCGCCGGTCGGCCGGCTGTGTACCGGACGAGCGGGCGGAAGGCACGCCTACCGTGCTTGCCTGTGGCTCGCATTGGACAATTCCCCCGATTGGCCTCGACGTTGTTCAGGTGGTGCTTTCAGGGCCTCTGCAAACTGCGCCGCCCAACACCCGCGAACTACCGAAACCGCCCCCCCGAACTGCGCAATCACGCAGCATCTGCATTCTCTCATCTCGGTCCCTGAGGAGCAACGCCGCCTATCTCTGCCGCCGGCTCGCAACGGCTAGTCCACCCGTCTCGCTCGCGCCGATCGCCGCGCCGCGGTGAGCGCTGTACCGTCCCCGTCCGGCAGCACGGCCCCGCCCCGCGCTGTACGTCATTCGACATTCGGGCCGAACGGCCGGCGCGATCGCGCCTCTGTCGCGGCACGTTCGAAGGCGCTGGCGTGCGCCCGGCCGATCTCGGGCCAGCCCCGGCGGCGGAGATCAGGGAGCCCGACCGGCGGCTTCGCTCGGGAGTCGGCGATCGCCCCGGCCAGCCGGGTCGAATCGAAGGCGCCGTCATATCCGAGCACCCAACCGGCGCCGACTTCGAGCGCCAGCGCGCGGTTCACCGCGTTGTCCGGGACGACAACAGGCCTGGCCACCGACAGCGCGAGCAGCGCCGCTCCGGAATTGTGCATCTGCCGGTAGGGCAACACGATCAACTCGGCGCGGCCGAACTCCGCCGCGGTCTCGGAATCCGTGGCGTGACGCAACGAGGCGCTGATGCGGCTGTCGGCTCGTACGGCCTCGTCGATCCGCTCGGTTACCTGCCGATCCTCCGGCCGCCCCACTATCCGTAGCCGCATGGTTGGGTCGGCCAGCTCGCTAAACGCGGCAATCAGTTCCTCGACGCCCTTGTACGTGCGCATATTTCCGAAATAGAGCAGGCGTCCCCGTTCACTGGGCGGGATCGAATAGCCGGCGTACCAGTCCAGGTAGTGGCCGTGCGGAATGACGCAGGTGGGCGCGTCTGTCGGGCGTGGGGTGAATTCATTGAGAGTTATCCAGTGGGTTGTCCAACGATCACAAAGGTGCAGCAGCCAGTTTTCGACGGCGCGGCCCGGTTCGTGAGGCGCGACGTTGTGCAGGGTCCTGACGATGGCTTTGCCGCTGAACCGTAGACGTATCAGGACGAGCAAGAACAGAACCCGCCGGGCCGACGTTCGGATGATGTTGCGGTCGCGGATGAGCACCTCCGGCCAATGCACGTGCAACGCGTCGAAATCTCCCAGCAGGGCAGCGCGCCAGGAGAACATGCGCACGTCCACGTACGGGCGCAGCGCCGTCACCAGCTGGGTCTGATAGGGATTGGTCGTTTCGCGGATGGCGACGAACGACTCCATGACGGTTAGCCGGTTGAACACGTGGGCGGCCTCGTCGTACTCAGTGCACAGTTCCCACGAAGAGCACGACTGGTGCCGCAGTCGTGTAGCTCAGGCTGATCGTGACGGGATTGCGGTGGCTCGGCGCTAGTGCGAAAACGTAGGTGGCCGTCCTGCTCTTGCCGGCGCCGACAGTGCCCGCGAACGGCTGGGCCGGGCTGGCGACCATGGAAACAGACGGTACGCCCGCCGCATCCTGCAGGTTCGCGGTCACGGTCCCGAGGTCGATCGAGCTGCCGGAACCGTTCTCGATGACGAAGGTGACCGCAACTGCCGGCCCGGACACCTCACCGGCGCCTCGCGCAACCGCGGTGATCTTCTTGATCGTGGAGATCCGGGCGGCAATGCGGTTCCCGAACGTGGCCGTCTGGTCGGTGGCCACTGGACTGGCGGTGACCACGGTCTTGGCCGGGACCGTCTTGTGGATCGAGCCGGACGACTGTGCTGCGCCGGTTCCGGTACTCGGTGCAGAATTCGAGCCGGTGCCCCTCGCCGACTGCGAAGGATGCGAGTCGTGACCTGTGCACCCGACCGCCATCGTCACCAGCCCGGCACACACTGCGCTCAGGCATAGCCTGCGAGGCATGGCAACGATGTCATTCACCGAGTAGCCACGGGTCGGTTGACCGGCCCGACTCGTCCCCGTGCGGGACGTGCTCGACGACGCTGCGCTCGCCGGTGCTCACGACGGTGGCCTGCGCCGACGCGGCGTCGTAGGCCCGGCGACGACCCTGGCTGTTCCTCCGCCGACCCCCGCTGCGCGCATTCGTCTTGGGCAGGCGCGCGGTCACCGTGACCGGGGCTGGGTGTACGTCGTCGATGTGGGTGCGAGCGGCAGTTGCCCCTCGGGCGCGGACAATCCGTTCGAGTCCGGGCGATCTGTTCATGACCACGCCGACAACCGCGCCGCCGACCTGTCGCGTCGCATCGATGCAACGGCGGAACTTCTCGTGGCTCGTCTCGCCGGCTCGGACGACCAGCACGGTGGCGTCGGCCGCAGACACGACTTCAACGCCGTCAACGACCGGCAGGAGTGATGACGCGTCGAGGACGACGTAGTCGAACTGTTCGGACAGCAATGCGAGAACCGGCCGCAGATGCTTGGCATCCAGAAGCTCACTCGGGTTGCGCGGTAGGGGTCCCGAGGTCACGACGGACAAGCCCTCGTCAAGGTATTGGAAGGATTCATCGATCGGTGCACTGGCACTCAGCAGAGATGTCAGGCCGATCTCACCGTCGAGTTCGAGCAGTTGCGCGAGCACCGGTTGCCGCAGGTCGGCCTCGACCAGGCAGACACTCAGCCCCACCTCGGCGAGGCTGACGGCCAGGTTGAGAGCCACCGCGGTCTTGCCCTCGCCACCGACCGGACTGGTGATCGCGATGACCTTGGGCGGTCTGTCGACGTCGACGAACCGAAGATTCGTTCTGAGCAGGCGAAACGCCTCACTGCGCGGGCTGGCGTCGTCGAACTGGAAGGCATTCGGCCTCGACTTTGCTCGCCGGTCTATCGGGATGGCGCCGAGCAACGGCAACGTGCTGATCGCCCCCACATCGAGCGGCGACCGGAGTCGGGTGTTGAGTCGTTCGCGCAGTACAACCGCGAGCAGTCCCAGGAACAGGCCACCGAAGAAACCGACCAGCAGGATGAGCTTCTTCTGTGGCGCCACCGGGGCGGTGGGTGCCGACGCCGGATGGATGACAGTGAGCTTGAGCACTGATTCCGCTGCCGCGTTCGTGGTGGCGGTCTTTTGGGTCTCGATGTCCTTGACGACGACGATGAACTGGGACGCGACACCGTTGGCAATTTGTGCCGCGCGCGAGGCGGAGCTGTCGCGAACATGAATGTTGACCAGCGTCTTGTTCAGGGGAGCATCAGCGGTGATCTCCTTCGCCAACTGGCCGTCGCTGAGACTCAGACTCAGACTGTCGCGCACCGGAGCGGTGATTGTCGGGCTCGTTACGACGGAAACGTAGGTCTGGACGCGAGATTGGGCAAACTGGTTGCCTGAAAACAGCCCGGACGCGTCCTTAACGTCCGACGTCGTCACGAACACCTGCGCAGTGGCCACATACGCCCGGGGAATGCGCCCGATCTCGACAACAGCACCGCCGACACAGATGAGCACGAACAACAATATGAGTAACCATCGACTTCTGATCAAGACGAGGTACTTGGTCAACTGTAGGGTCTGGCCCCTGCCTTCGCCTGCAGCTGCACTCTTCAACGCCATGCCGGTACCTCGTCTCCAATATTCCTGAAAGTCTCTTTCTCGGCGGGCTTATCCCTCATGTCACACTCGCCACGACATGCTGGGACGCGCCCATCTGGTCGGGCTGCGGGACCAGCCCGGTCCACTCGCACCAGTCGTCGCGACCCAGAACGAGCGCCGCACAGGACCCGAATCCCAGAAACCAGAACGCGCCGAGCGAGTTCCAGGAATGTATTGCGAGGAACAGTCCGACCAGCGTGGTCGACAACGAACTCAATCCGATTGCATGATTGCGCCGGATCGCGCGAACCCCGAATGCCGCGACGCCCAGGAATACCAGGATTGCGATATATCCGAACTGCGTCGCACCGTAGACCAACTCCGAGTCGATCGATGATCCGATGTCAAAGACGCCGGAGGTCGCCGTGTAGGCGTAGAACGTGTCAGGTGGTAATCCGCCGAGTCCGTAACCTAACGGTCGATCACCGAGTAGGTGGGGCAGCACGGCATAGAGCGCGGCCCGGTACTGATCGCTGACGTCGTTCGTATTGGTACCTTTGATCTGCGTCGTCCAGAACCAGTTCGAGCCCACGAATATGTAGACCGCGATTCCAGCGCACACTGCGTACAGCGGCCCCGACCGGGATAGCAGCGCGCGCGCCAACTGAGGTACGAAGCAGACCGCCAAGACGACGGCCCCCACCAACTTGGGGCCGTTGCTGCCCGTGGTGAGGATGCCCAGGTAGAGCCAGATGCCGGCGAGGTAGCGGTACCGGCCGGCCAGGTACATCGCGATGGGTATCAACGCGAGGAACAGCGCGCCCAACACCAACGGGTGGTCAGAGCCAACGATGGCGCGGGTCTGGCCGTTGCGCGCGTGCAGCGTGGGGTTGATGAGCGACGCGTTGGCCAGGTACTCATACATTGCCGGCAGGACGGTGATCGTCCCCACGACAAGTAGCCACGAGAGATACTGCACGATCCGTCCGGTGGCCACCAGAATCCAGCCGGCTGCCGCCGACAGCGGGAGCAGTAACACGATGTGCTCCAGCGTGGTGGCGGCGGAGCTGCTTGCCACCCGGGCGATCAACTTGGCCAGGATCACCATGCCCATCGAGTAGGTGACCATCAACGCGATGATCCAGCGCGCAGACCTGTCTCGATCCTGGCGCTCCAGGACGCCATTGATCCAGATGAGGAGCACGACGAGGACCAACGGCGTCATGCTCGAATGCAGGTGCGAGGTTGATTTCGGGTAGAAAATGGCCATCGACAACGCGAAGGCCAGCACGGCGTCTGGAACGAATCCGGATCGAACGAGCAAACCGGCGTTGCGCGTGAGCAGCCCAAGCTGGGGCCGGGCAACGGCCTCGCCAGTCAACCTTTGCCTCCAACCCCGTGAAGCTTGCGCAAGTGACCCACCACCGTCTCGCGGCGGTGAAGAACACCGCCCACCGAGGTACCGACAGCCCAGGCGTACCGATTATCTCCTACACCGCGCGAACTCGCTCGTTATGTCCTACAGGGGCAGCCAGCACCACGGGGGCGGGGGCAGCGAGGTGGGCGGCTGACCCGACTTTCCTGCCCAGCGGTGGGCTGCACGTTTCGGGTGGGAGCCGCCAGGGTCGGAGCTCGCGTCGGCTAGCCGCGCGGGGTGATGGCGACCGGGTCGTTCGTGCCGACCCAGGTATTGCCCGTGCTGCTCAACGACACACCGGTGCTGACGATGATGGCGCAATTCCGGTAGGTGCTGGTGTGGCCGAACCGGTTGTTGCTGATGTCGATCCCGGTCATGGTGGGCCTCGGCGTGTCGGCCACATTGACCGTGCACGCCCCGCCGTCGGCCCAGTTGCCGTCGAAGGAAAGACCGCTGACAGCCCCACTGCCCTGGGTGATCTGCAGAGCGGAGTTGGTCCCGCCTTGGATCGTGTTGCCGAGAATTTGGATGTTGTTCCCGCTGAGCACCTGGATGCCGTCGTTGTGGGATGGGCCGCCGCCCTGATTCGGGTCGCTGGGGTAAGACACGGTGCCGTGCACCCAGGAATCCTGGATCGTGACGTTGTTGCCGTTCGCCTTCGCCCCGTCGACCGTTCCATGGATGTTGACGCGCCGGGCGGTGTAGTTCGATCCGCTGATGCCGTCGAGCCAGACGGACGGATTCTCGGGGACGAGCTCAGAGTCCTCGATCACGAAATTGGTGGCTGCGGGATCCGCACTGGTGACCAACCCGGCGTCGCCGGTGGCGACACCACCCCTGATGACGGAGTTCTTGATCGTCACGTTCGGGGCAAGCACTATCACGAAACCGTGGATGTCCAGGGCATCGTAGGTGGCGCCTGGGCTGGTAATGACGAGGTTGCCCTGAAACACCTTGAGCGTCGTGCCCGCCGGTACCCCGGTGTTCGTCGGTCCTGGTTGGCTGACGGGCGGATAGGAGCTGGCGGGCGCCGATGGCGAGGGCGAATTGCTCGTCGGTCTGCTCGTCGCACGTGGCGGGCGCTCGGTTGCGGTTGTGCGCGCCTGGGAGCTGGTCCGGGACGGCTTCACTGCAGCAATCGTCGGTCGGGGACGATCCTTGCGCCGGGTTGTCTTCGGTGCGTGTGGTGTGGATGACGGCGGCGCCGCAACCGAAGTCGGCAACGAGAACAAACTCGGCTGCGGGCCAGCAGTCATCCCCGCCGTCACTTGAGGTGTGCTGGCTGCCGAGAGCACCACCCCGCAACATGCCACCGCGGCGACCTGGACCACCAACCCTGCGGCTCGGGTGCGCCGCACCGGGCGGCGGTGTGCCGGGCGGCGCTGTGCCGGGCGGCGGTGTGCCGCGCGAGGCCGCACATCGGGCGATCGGAACTCGAAGATGGTTTCAGGGTCGACAGTGGCATTCGTCCGCTTCGCACAGCTGTGTAGAGAATGTCGACTCACGCGTTGGGTTCCCCGTCTCGTCCCGGTGTTCGAGTCCGTGTCTCCTGGCGTTCCGGCTAAGCGTCCTATCTTCCCGATGCGGGCCCGTGAAGGCAAGTCACCCCGCGGCACGACCTCGGCCGGAGACGCGATCGATGGCGATTCGCACGGCACCGTGGAGCTGATGCCGTGCGAACCGCCACGATGTGACGCCTTCTGGGAGGCCGCCTACCCGCGTGGAGTCACGATGACGCCAGTGTTCGTGCCCACCCACGTGTTGCCGGTGGCAGTGAGCGACACGCCCGTGCTCACGATGATCGCGCAATTTTGGTAGAGGCTGGTGTGCCCGAACCGGTTGTTGCTGACGTCGATTCCACTCATCGTCGCCAACGGTGTGTCGGCCACGTTGACCGTGCAGCCTCCGCCGTCAGCCCAGTTGCCGTCGAACCACACGCGGCTGACTACGCCGTTACCTTGAGTGATCTGCAGCGCGGAGTTGCCCGCACCCTGGATCGTGTTGCCGAGGATGTGGATGTTGGAACCGTTGAGCAGCTGCACGCCGTCGTTGTGGGACGGGCCACCACCCTGGTAAGGGTCGCTGGCGTACTGCACCATGCTGTGCACCCACGAGTTCTGGATTGTGGTGTTGTTTCCGATGATCTTCGCACCATCCACGGCACCATGGATGTTGACGCGCGACAGGGTGTAGTTCGAACCCCTCATCCCGTCAATGGCGACGGAAGGATACATCGGGACGATTTCGGAATCCTGCAGCAGGAAGTTCGTTCCCGCCGCGTCGATGTCCGTCACGATGCCGGGATTGCCGCCGGTGGCTACGCCGCCCCGAATGATCGACCGCTTGATTGTCACATTGGCGGCCTTGATCGTCACGAAGCCATGGATGTCCATCGCGTCGTAGACGGCGCCCGGCGTCGTGATGACCAGGTTACCGGTGTAGGTCCTCAGCTGCGTTCCAGCCGGCACACCGGTGTTCGTCGGTCCGGGTTGGGTCGGCGGCGGCGGCGGAGGCGGCGGCGGCGGCGGCGGAGGCGGCGGCGGCGGCGGAGGCGGCGGCGGCGGCGGAGGCGGCGGCGGAGGCGGACGGGTCGTCAGTCCCCAGCCGACCAGCCCGGACACCGTCACTGCTGCCGGGCGCGAGGTGGAATGGTCGAAGACGTACACGCCGATCTGGCCGACGGCCGTCAACCTGCCGGGCGCAGAGTCAGCGGCCGCCAGCTCCCACCCTGGGGCCGGGGTGCCCGAGAGCCAAGCGCGGCCCCGCAGCAGAACGGTCGACGATTCCGCCACGAGCCCCTCGAGCACGATCTTGTGCCCGGGGGTCACCCGCTGCGGGAGCAGGAGCTGGCCGCCGACCGGGGTGGCCACACCGTTTTCGAGGTGGCTGAAACCGATCGTCATGGTGCCGCCGGTCCCTACCCGGAGCTGGACTCGATAGGTGTTCGCGGTGCTCTGCTTGCGGAACTCGAGGTTGTAGTACACGCCATTCCCGTAGACCGGTATGACCGGGAGGCTGAACGTCGACTGGAGCTGCTCGTCGGACGGCTGCATCGCGCTGAGCGTCGCCTGGACTGTCTGGCCCGATGCGATCGAGGAGATATGGCCGGAACCACCGGAGACGCTGAATTGCGCCGACGGCAGCGTGGTCCATCTGCCCCCAGCGTTCGCGGTGCCGAAGCCAGCTGCGACCGTGCTGCTCATCGAGTCAGACGCGTTGATGGTCGCGGTGTAATTGGGCGTGGTGATCGGCGCAGCCGCCGCGGGGCCCGCGGTGCTAGCTGCTAAGAGCAGTGCCGCGCACGTCGTCGCCACGGTGAACAGGGCGCCGGACCGCAGCCCTCGAGGGCGGCGGCCGGATCGGTCTTGCTGAGGCTGGGTGCTGGCGGTGGTCTCCACCAGGGGCGCGGGCGGCGGTGGGCGCACGCCGGCTTGCGAGAACCATAATGTCACTGGTCGTCATCTGCTGTCTCCCCCGGGAGATGGTGCACGATCCCCCGAACCGCCGCAGTCTAACAGAGTTTTTACAATCGTTTTACACGTAGCGAACGGGGCGATCAGAGTAGATGGGATCAGGGTGATTATCGGAATCCATAGGAAGAATCCTAATTGATGTCAATCATCCGAATTAAGCGGGTATTTCTGGCGAAACCTCCATCGGCTTGGTCGCTCGACCCGGTTTTCACTGCCTGAACGGCCCGCGCCGGGGCGTAGCAGCCGAGACCCGGCAGCGTGCGCCACCCGGGCCACGTCCGCCACCAGCACACCTGCCGTCAACCCCTGGCCAACCGAACCCACCCGGCGTTCGTCTCGATGTGGGGGACGGGTGCCCGGACCGCCTTTGAGCCGCCGCGCTACCCGCGGCGTGCAGGTGTCGGCACGCTGGCAGGAACGGCGGCTCGGATCGGGTCCGGCTCCCCGCCGGCGCTCACCCGGCGGGGGTCGAGCACCACGATGTCGACGCCCATCTGTCGCAACCCGGCGTAGGTCGGCGCGACGGCGCTTCTTGGCAAGACGAATAACCGGTCGAAGCGCAGCTGGTCCCACACATCGAGCAGGTCGTCGCTCAGCTGCCCGATGGCGGCATCGACGGACCGCATCGCCCGCGCGATGGCGAGTCGCTCGTCGAACGGGATCACCGGTGGCTCCCCGGTGGTGCGTAGTACCAGGTCATCGCAGTGCACGCCAACGATGAGGAAATCGCAGTCGGCCCGGGCGGCCCGCAGTTGATCCAGATGTCCGACGCCGAACAGGTCGTATGCGTCACTGGTGTAGCCGATGTGACGGCAGCCTTTCACGCCCCGAAAACCGTCCTGCGCAATGCCGTGCTGGAGGTGTGCGGCGTATAGGGAAAGTACGCGATACGAACGCCGAGCTCACCGAAATCGCGCTCGATCCGTTCCCAGGCAGTCGTCCCGCGCCAGTCGTCGCCGACGAACATGACGTCGAAATGGAGCCGTTGCCAGGCCGCCATCTTGTCCATGGAGCGCTGCTCGACCACCCTGTCGACGTAGCGGACACTGGCCACGATCTCGGCCCGCTCGTCGTAGGGCACGATGGGCCGCTTGCCTTTCGCGGCGATGCTCAGGTCGTCACTCGTCACGCCGACGATCAGCTCGTCACAAGACTCGCTCGCATTACGCAACAAATTGAGATGTCCGATATGAAACATATCGTAGACACCCGTCGTGTAGCCGACGACGGCAGCCATAACGTTCCCCCCGATAACTCAGCCCGCGCATCTTAACCCAGCTGCTCAGTTGCGTACAGCGAACGGATTGCGAGAGCGAACCTATCGGGGTGCTTCGGGCTGGGCAGCGCGCCCGAGTCTGGCCATCTCGCGGTACCAGCGCAGGGAACCGACGAGCAGGAACAACGCGTTCGCCACGAGCAGGAAGGAGTACACCGTGATGAAGACGACCGCGCTGGGCAGCAGCGCCAGCGCGAGGCAGAGCACGCCGTAGTCGTTCGGCAGGACGATGAGCGACCGCAGAACGGGCGCCGGATCACTGACCGACGGTGCGGCCGGAACGAACATGTCGTGGCCAGGCTCGGCGAGCGCGTTCGCGCGAGCGACCCGGCGCAGTTGCTCGGCCAGCATGACGCCGAAGAAGAACCCGGAGTTGACCACGCTGTAGGCCAGTGGGATGAGCAGCAACGACGGGTTCTCGAGGTCGTAGAAGCGAAACCAGGCAATGGCAATCACGCAGTGGATCGCCGTGCACTTAAGCGCATCCAACTCGTGATCGAGCCACTCACCGGCCGGCGATCCACCACCCTTCAAGCGGGCGAGCTGGCCGTCGGCGGAGTCGAACGCGTACCCGAAGAGCAACAGGAAGGCCGCCATCGCCGACATGGGCCACGAGGGGCTGACCGTTGCGATCACCGTCATCGCGGCGACGGTCAGCGTCGCGTTGGCGGCCGAGAGATGGTTGGGCGCCAGCCCGCGCAGATACGCCGCGGCTGCGATGTATCGACCCAGCCGGCGGTTGATCCATCGGGTATAGCCGGCCGCGCCTCGGCTGCTCTTCTGGGCGGGGGCGAGGCGGGCGAGCACCTGGCTGAAGCGGGGTCGGCCCGCCACAGTCGGATCGGTCACCATGAATGCCACCCCTCGTCCGCGGATTGTCGCTCGGCTGCTCACGATGCCAGAGACAGTGGGCCAGCTGAGTGCAGGTGTCCAGTGCATCGAGCGGCCGGGCGTCGCGTACTCCGTGAGCTCTGCTTGTCGCGTATCCGGGCCCGCAGGGCAACTACTGCCGCGGGTAGTCTGGTCGATGTCCCCGCCCGTTACCGGTTCGGGGACGTTTGTGCTGCGCGGAAAGGACGAAATGAGTCTGACGGGCCTGCTCGACGCCGCCCTCCATGACGATGCACTAGCCAGGGCCGTCGCATCCGCGGGCGCGCCCGAGCTGACGATCAGCGGGCCGGCCGAGGCGCAGCCGTTCGTGATTGCCGCGCTGGCTGCGCGCGCCGAGCGGGTCGTGCTCGCCGTGACCAGCACCGGCCGTGAGGCCGAGGACCTGCTCGCTGCCCTGCGCTGCCTGTTGCCGCCGGACCGGGTGGCCCTGTACCCGGGCTGGGAGACCCTGCCGCATGAGCGCCTCTCCCCGCGTGCGGACACGGTGGGCCAGCGCCTGGCCGTCCTGCGCCGGCTGGCGCACCCGTCCGCCGACGACCCGGCGACGGGCCCGTTGTCGGTGGTGATCGCCCCCGTGCGTTCGCTGCTGCAGCCTCAGGTGCCCGGACTCGGTGAGCTCGAACCGGTCGCGCTGCGGGCGGGCGACACCGGCTGCGAGCTCACCGAGATCGTCGTCGCGCTCGTGGCCGCGGGATATGCCCGCGCCGATCTGGTCGAGAAGCGGGGCGACTTCGCGGTGCGTGGCGGCATCCTCGACGTCTTCCCGCCGACCGAGGAGCACCCGCTGCGGGTCGAATTCTGGGGCGACGAGATCGAGGAGGTCCGCTACTTCAAGGTGGTTGACCAGCGCTCGTTGGAGCTCGCCCCGCACGGGCTGTGGGCGCCGCCGTGCCGGGAGTTGCTGCTCACCGATGAGGTACAGCGCCGGGCAGCCGTGCTTCTGGCCGAGCACCCCGAGCTCGGGGAACTCCTCGACCCGATCAGCCGCGGCCAGGCCGTCGAGGGCATGGAGGCACTGGCGCCGGTTCTCGTCGACGAGCTGCGCCTGGTTCTGCACGAGTTGCCGTCCGGCGCACATATCGTGCTCTGCGACCCCGAGCGAATTCGCACCCGGGCGGGCGATCTGGTGCGCACATCGGATGAGTTCCTCGACGCGTCGTGGGCCGCGGCGGCCGGCGGCGGGAAGGCACCGGTCGATCTCGGCACGGCCTCGCTGCACCACCTCGATGACGTGCACGCCGAGGCCGCCCGGCTGGGGGTGCCGTGGTGGGGGATCACCCAGCTGCGCAGCGACTCCGACCTGGCGCTCAGCGCCGGTCCAACGTCGCTCGTCAGTGCTTTCGAGTCGGCCCCGTCCTACCGGGGCGACACGGACGCCGCGATCGAGGACCTGCGGCGCTGGACGCGCGCGGGCTGGCAGGTCGCGCTCGTCTTCGACGGCCACGGTTCGGCGCAGCGTGCGGTCGAGCGGCTCGGCGCGGCCGAGGTTCCGGTCCGTCTCGTGGCGGCCGCGACCGTCGACCCAGGCGTCGTCGACGTCACCACCGGACGTCTGGACGGCGGGCTGATCGCCCCGTCGCTCAAGCTCGCATTCCTCACCGAGGCCGACCTCACCGGTCGGCGCGGGTCGCTGACGAAGGACACCAGCCGGCTGCCTTCGCGGCGGCGCAACGCGATCGAGGTCATCGCGCTCAAGGCCGGCGACCATGTCGTGCACGAGCAGCACGGGGTCGGCCGGTACGTCGAGATGGTGCGCCGCACCATCAACGGTGGCGAGCGTGAGTACCTGATCATCGAGTACGCGGCGGCCAAGAAAGGACAACCGGGGGATCGGTTGTACGTCCCCACCGACGCCCTTGACCAGGTGACGAAGTACGTCGGCGGCGAGTCGCCGTCGATCAACCGGCTGGGCGGCGCCGACTGGGCGAAGACCAAGGGCCGAGCACGCAAGGCCGTCAGGGAGATCGCGGCCGAGCTGATCCGTCTCTACAGCGCCCGGATGGCGACGAAGGGTCACGCGTTCGCGGCGGACAGCCCGTGGCAACGCGAACTGGAGGACGCGTTCACCTACGTCGAGACGCCTGACCAGCTCGCGGCGATCGATGAGGTCAAGGCCGACATGGAGAAGCCGTTGCCGATGGACCGCGTCATCTGCGGCGACGTCGGCTACGGCAAGACCGAGGTTGCGCTGCGCGCCGCGTTCAAGGCGGTGCAGGACGGCAAGCAGGTTGCCGTGTTGGTGCCGACGACGCTGCTCGCCCACCAGCACATCCAGACGTTTTCCGACCGGATGGCGCAGTTCCCGGTGAACATCCGGGAGCTGTCGCGCTTCACGGGGACCTCGGACGCCGACGCGACGCTGGCCGGCATAGTCGACGGGACCGTCGACATCGTGATCGGTACCCACCGGCTGCTGCAGCAGACCGTGCGCTTCAAGGATCTCGGGCTGGTGATCGTCGACGAGGAGCAGCGCTTCGGCGTCGAGCACAAGGAGTACCTCAAGTCGCTGCGCACCGCGGTCGACGTGCTCACCATGTCGGCCACCCCCATCCCGCGCACGCTGGAGATGTCGCTGACTGGCATCCGCGAGATGACGACGATCCTCACCCCGCCCGAGGAGCGGCACCCCATCCTGACGTTCGTCGGCGCCTACGACCAGCGCCAGATCGCCGCCGCGATCCACCGCGAACTGCTGCGTGACGGGCAGGTCTTCTACATCCACAACCGCGTCGAGTCGATCAACCGGGCCGCGGCCCGGCTGGCCGAGCTCGTGCCCGACGCCCGCATCGCCGTCGCCCACGGCCAGATGGGCGAGGGCGCGCTCGAGCAGATCATGTTGGGCTTCTGGGAGAAGGAGTACGACGTCCTGGTGGCGACGACGATCGTCGAGTCCGGGCTGGACATACCGAACGCCAACACGCTGATCGTCGACCGGGCCGACCGGTTCGGGCTCTCGCAGCTGCACCAGCTCCGCGGCCGGGTGGGCCGGGCCCGCGAGCGCGGCTATGCCTACTTCACCTACCCGCCGGAGAGGCCGTTGACCGAGACGGCCTACGACCGGTTGGCGACCATCGCCCAGCACACCGAGATGGGCGCGGGCATGGCCGTCGCGATGAAGGACCTTGAGATCCGAGGGTCGGGCAACTTGTTGGGCGGTGAGCAGTCCGGGCACATCGCCGGCGTCGGCTTCGACCTCTACGTGCGCCTGGTCGGGGAGGCCGTGGCGGACTACCGATCGCCCACCGGCGAAGCCGCCGAAGCTGCGTATGCCGACGTCAAGGTCGACCTGCCCGTCGACGCGAACCTGCCCGGTGAGTACCTCCCGGGCGAGCGGCTGCGCCTGGAGGCCTACCGGGCGCTGGCCTCGGCCGCGACCGAGGAGGCCGTCGATGCCGTGCGCGCCGAACTGGTCGACCGCTACGGCCCGATCCCCGCCGCGGTCGAGAACCTGCTCGCCGTCGCCCGATTCAAGGTGCTGTGCCGGCACTACGGCGTCACCGAGGTGTCGCTGCAGGGCCCGTCGGTGCGCTTCACGCCGTTGGAGCTGGCCGAGTCGGCGCAGTTGCGGCTGCAGCGGCTCTATGACAACGCGCGCTACAAGCAGACCGTGTCGACGGTGTCGGTGCCGCGCCCCAAGGGCGTCGTCAAGCCCGACGGCTCGTTCGCGTTGGCCTCCTTCGGCGGCGAGCCGCTGCGCGATGTGGCGCTGCTGACCTGGTGCGGCGAGGTCCTGGCCGCGGTCACCGGCCGCTGAACCGATCAACGCTGATGCGTCGCGCTCGGGTGGCGGGGGTGCTGGCGCGGGGACTTGTCTCGCTACGGCCGCTTGGCCCTGGGCAGCGAGGCGACGACCAGTGAGTAGGAGTCGTCGATGAGTTCACGCGCCTCGTCGTCGTCCGGGCCGTCAGGGCCGCTCAGGTCGATCTTCGACCACATCTGCTTGTGCAGGTACGGCGCGGGGCCGATGTGGTCGGGGTAGCGGGCTCGCCACTCCTCGACCCGTTCGCGGCTGTTCTTCGCGCCGAGACCGAGCGGAACATCCGCCCCGCCCAGGAAGCAGAAGATCTTGTCACCCACCTTGACCACCGTGTCTTGCTCACCCCAGGGGTTATCGAGCCACGCGCCTGGCTTGCTGAGGCAGTAGGTGACGGCCTGGTCCCGGGTCATCGCCGCACCGTATGCGGGCTGGCGATGCCTGGCCAGAGCGCCCGTGAGATTCTGGACGCCGCACTGCCGCCGCCGTGGGGAGCCGATCGTCGTGAGAGTTCGCAAGCTGAGCACTGTCCTCGCCGTCACTGCCGCCCTGGCGGTGGCTGCCGGCGGGCTCGCCGGCTGTAACACCAAGGTCGGCCAGGCGGCGATAGTCGACGGACATCGCATCAGTGAGTCCGATCTCGTCAGCTACGTCTCGCGTTCCGGTCCCAGCCCTTCAGTGTTGGTGGCGGCATCCAAGGCCGGCCGGGGTGTCTACCCCAAGAGCCAGGTCGTGGAGATACTGGTGCAGCAGCAGCTCTTCGAGGCGGCGCTGGCCAAGAACGGCGGCGTGCCCGGCAGTGGCGAACTCGCGACGCTGCACGACCGCGCGGCCGCGATGTTCCTGGGTACCCAGCTCACCGGCGCGCAGCTTGATTCCGTCCTCGCAGCGTCGCTGAATTCCTCCGGATTCGCCGCCAAGTTCGCGAGGACGCTGCTGCGGACGGTAGAGCTGGAGACGGCGCTCGTCGTCAAGACCAAGGCGCAATCGCTGGCCCAACTCACCGGTACCCTCGACAAGCTGCACCTCGCGGTCCAGGTCAATCCGCGCTACGGCAAGTGGGATCCCAAGACGTTGTCTCTCGGCGGCCCGGATGCGAACGTCCCGGACTTCCTCAAGCTCGGCGGGGTGGCCGTGGCCTCCCAGTCCGCTGCGGCTCCGACGAGCTGACAGCGGCGTGATCTCGAACCTGCAGCGCGCGGTCGAGGTCATGGACCGGTTGCGGTCACCAGGAGGGTGCCCGTGGGACGCGGCGCAGACCCACGCATCGCTGGCGAAGTACCTGCTCGAGGAGTGCTACGAGGTGCTCGAGGCGATCGAGACGAACGATCTGGAGCTGCTGCGCGAAGAGCTGGGCGACCTGTTGTTGCAGGTGCTCTTCCACGCCCGAATTACCGAGGAGTTGCCGCCCGAGCGGGCGTTCTCGATCGAGGACGTCGCCGCCGACCTCGTCGACAAGCTCGTCCGCCGGCACCCCCACGTCTTCGCCGGGGCGCCCGCGGGGGATGCCGACGCGCTGAACGAAACCTGGGAGCGGCAGAAGATCGCCGAAAAGGGCCGCATGTCGGCTACCGACGGAGTGCCGCTCGGGCAGCCCGCGCTGGCCCTGTCGGCCAAGCTGGTCGCACGCGCCGCCCGGGACGGCCTGGCCGTGCGGCCGGTGCGGGGTGAGGAGTTCGGCGAACGGCTCTTCGCCCTGGTGCGCGAGGCGGTGGCGGCTGGGGTGGATCCGGAGTCGGCGTTGCGCGCGACCACCCGGTCCTACCGCGCCGCCATGATCGCCGCAGAGCAGGCAGCCGACGGCACCTCGGCAGGGGCAGGATGACCCACATGACCACTGTGATCGAGCGCGCCGATCCGCCGCTCACCGGCGACGAACGTGCCACCCTGACCGGATTCCTCGACTACTACCGCGCGACGCTGGCCCTCAAGTGCGCGGGGCTCACGCCTGAGCAGCTGGCCGCCCGCGCGACGCCGCCGTCGACGCTGTCGTTGCTCGGGCTGGTGCGGCACATGGCCGAGGTCGAGCGCAATTGGTTCCGCGGCTTCGCGCAGGAACAATCCGAACCGCGCTACTACAGCGACGCCGACCGCGACGGCGACTTCGACAACGCCCACGGCGACGCGGACACCGTCAGCGACGCGTTCGCGTTCTGGCAGTCAGAGGTCGAGCACGCCCGCGGAGTCGTCGCCGACGCCGAGCTGGACCAGACCTATCACCGCTCCAGGCGTCAGCAGGAGGACGGCGAGACGATCTCGCTGCGGTGGATCTTGGTGCACATGATCGAGGAGTACGCGCGGCACTGCGGCCACGCCGACCTGATGCGCGAGACGATCGACGGCGTCACCGGCGACTAGCGGCCTTCGAATGGTCACCTGGGCGCCGAATGGTCACCTGTAACTGACCACTCGCAGCGTAAGTGACCACACGACGGACAGGTCGGGGCAATCACCGATCGGGATGGCGGTGCGGCGGGGCGATCCGGTTCGAGCGCCTGCGCCGGATAGGGTTGCGCGAACTGTGCAGCCCGTCGAAAGGACCCCTGTGGCCAGCATCGAGGCCGTCGGCGCTCGCGAGATCCTCGACTCGCGCGGCAACCCGACCGTCGAGGTCGAGGTCGCTCTCGACGACGGCACCCTGGCGCGGGCCGCGGTGCCCAGCGGCGCGTCCACCGGCGCGTACGAAGCCGTTGAATTGCGCGATGGCGACGAACGTTACGGCGGCAAGGGGGTGCTCAAGGCCGTCGACGCGGTCCTGGACATCATCGGTCCCGAGCTGGTCGGCTTCGAGGCGAGCGAGCAGCGCCTCGTCGACGCGGCGCTCATCGATCTCGACGCCACTCCCGACAAGGGCCGCCTGGGCGCCAACGCGATCCTCGGGGTCTCGCTGGCGGTGGCGAAGGCGGCCGCCAGCTCCGCCGAGCTACCGCTGTTCCGCTACCTCGGCGGCCCCAACGCCTACCTGCTGCCCGTGCCGATGATGAACATCCTCAACGGCGGNNGCCGACTCCAACGTCGACGTCCAGGAATTCATGATCGCGCCGATCGGAGCGGACACCTTCGCCGATGCCGTGCGTTACGGGGCCGAGGTCTACCACGCGCTGAAGGCGGTGTTGAAGAGAAGGGGGCTGGCGACCGGGCTGGGCGACGAGGGCGGCTTCGCGCCGGACCTGGACTCCAATCGGGCCGCGCTCGACCTCATTGTGGAGGCGATCGGTCAGACCGGCTTGACGGCCGGCGTCGACGTCGCGCTCGCTCTCGACGTGGCCGCCACCGAGTTCTTCTCCGACGACGCCTACCTGTTCGAGGGCACGGCCACCACCGCCGACGCGATGATCGAGTACTACGCCACCCTCGTCGAGGACTACCCGATCGTGTCGCTGGAGGACCCGCTCGCCGAAGACGACTGGGCCGCCTGGGAGGCGCTCACCGGCGAGCTCGACGACAAGGTCCAGATCGTGGGCGACGACCTGTTCGTCACCAATCCGATCCGACTCGGCCGCGGCATCGAGGCCGGTGCGGCAAACGCTCTGCTGGTGAAGGTGAACCAGATCGGGACGTTGACCGAGACCCTCGACGCCGTCGAGCTGGCGCACCGGCACGGCTACCGCTGCATGATGAGCCATCGCTCCGGCGAGACCGAGGACACCACCATCGCCGACCTGGCCGTTGCCACCAACTGCGGACAGATCAAGGCCGGCGCTCCGGCCCGCAGCGAGCGGGTCGCGAAGTACAACCAGCTGCTGCGCATCGAGGAGGAGCTCGACGACGCGGCGCGCTACGCCGGCGCCGCCGCGTTCCCGCGCTATGAGGCCGTCGAGTTCGTCGCGTCCCCCGCGCAGGCCGAAGCCGAAGACGACGACCCGGACAAGGGCTGAGCAGATGCCTGCTACCCGTCCTCAGCGTGCGCCGCGCCGCGCGATCACGGGCCGAGCCTTGGTCCTCGGCACAGTCGTGGTCCTGCTGGTGGTGTTGCTCGCCTCGCCGTTGCACCGCTACTTCGCCAGCCGCGGCGACGTCGAGCACGCCTCGCAGCAACTGCACACTGACCAGGCGCTCCTGGCGCAGCTCACCAAGCAACGCGAGCGGTGGAGCGATCCGGGATACATCCAGCAGCAGGCCAGGCTGCGGCTGCAATACGCCATGCCCGGCGACACGGTGTACATCGTGACCGACGCCGGCCAGCAGTCCGACATTGTGAAGTCCAGGGCGAAGACGGGCACCAAGCCGGCCGGCGCCACGTGGAACGAGCGGCTGTGGGAGACGGTGCAGAAGGCCGGGTCTTGACCCTGATCTGCCCGCAGGACCGTGCGGTCGTGGCCGCGCAGCTGGGTCGTGCGCCGCGGGCCGTGCGCGCTGTGGCGCACCGATGCCCGTGCGGCAATCCAGACGTGGTCGAGACCTCGCCGCGCCTGCCGGACGGCTCGCCGTTCCCCACCCTGTACTACCTGACCTGCCCTCGGGCGGCGTCGGCGATCGGCACGCTCGAGGCCTCCGGGTTGATGAGCGAGATGACCGACCGCCTGACCGGCGACGTCGAACTGGCGCAGGCGTACGCGTCCGCGCACGATCGCTACCTCGAACGGCGCAACGAGATCAGCCACGTCGAGGAGATCGACGGGATCAGCGCGGGCGGGATGCCCACTCGGGTCAAGTGCCTGCACGTGCTCGTCGGGCACGCCCTCGCTGCCGGGCGCGGGGTCAACCCCTTGGGCGACGAGGCGTTGGACCTGCTCCCGGACTGGTGGGCGAGCGGGCCCTGCGTGCCGAGGGACGACGCGTGCGGGTAGCGGCAATCGATTGCGGCACGAACTCGATCCGGCTACTGGTCGCAGACCCCTCCGACGGGGGGCTGGTCGACGTTGTGCGCGACATGCGCATCGTCCGCCTCGGTGAGGGCGTCGACCGCTCCCGGCGGCTCAGTGCCGCCGCCCTCGAACGCACCCGTGCCGCGCTGAGTGACTACGCCGTGACTATCGCGGCACACGGCACGGAGCGGGTGCGGATGGTGGCAACGAGCGCCACCCGTGATGCCTCGAATCGGGAGGTGTTCGTGGCAATGGCGCGCGCTGTGCTGGGCGCCGAACCCGAGGTCATCTCCGGCGCACAGGAGGCTGAGCTCTGCTTCGCCGGCGCCGTCACTGGGCTGTCCGGAGTCAACGGTCCGGTGCTCGTGGCCGATATCGGGGGCGGCTCCACCGAGCTCGTGCGCGGCGATACGTCTGAAGCGCGGCCGCTGGGCTCGCACAGCATGGATGTCGGGTGTGTGCGGATGACCGAGCGCTATCTGCACGACGACCCGCCGACCCCGGACCAGATCCGTGCCACGGTCGCGGACGTGCGATGCGCGATCGCGACGGCTGCGTCCGACGTCGCGATCAGCATGCCCGCGACGTTCGTCGGGGTGAGCGGCACGGTGACGACACTGGCGGCGATAGCACTGCGCCTGGACCGCTACGACGCGGCGGCGATTCACGGCGCCACGCTGAGCGCACCACAGGTGGACGACATCACGTCCCGGCTGCTCGTGATGACGCGCGTCGAACGCGCCGCGCTGCCGGCCATGCATCCGGGCCGGGTAGACGTGATCGGGGCGGGCGCGCTGGTGTTGCGAACGCTGCTCGAGGCGACCGGCGCGAGTCAGGTGATCGCCAGCGAGCACGACATCCTCGACGGCATTGCGCTCAGCCTGCTGCGCTGAGGCACGGTAGGTAGCCCGAGGCAGCGTTGGGCCGGGCTCAGGCAGGCCGAGGCAGTCCGTGGGCAGACTTGGGCGGCCTTAGGCAGGTGACGATTCGGCCGGCGCGTGGGAGGTGTTGCGCTGCTTCTTCACCTGCTTCTTCTCCGCCTTGCTCAATGCTCGTGGCGGGGGCTCGCCGCCGATGACGGTGCGCCACATCTCCTCGGCACCCTTGCGGGCAGCCAGGTTGGTCACCACGAGTCCGGCCGCCGACAGCGACGCCCAGCCGACCGCATCGCCCCACTTGACGCCCTTTTCCCCGGGCTTGCGGGGCGCATCGGCCGGGCGGGCCAGACTCCAGACGCGCACCACGACCGCCTTGCTGGCTATCCCGACCGGGATGGCGACCACGACCGTCATGATCTTCATGGTGACTCTTCCGGCGAGGTGGGCCATCGGATCTCCGTCCGTCGAAGGGTGCGATAACCCTACCCAGTCGGCACCGCCGTTCCTACCCGTCGACCATGCGAAGCTGATGTGATGGTGGTGCCTCCGGGCTCGGGCTGGCCCGGCGACCCAGCGACTGCGCACACCCCGGTCGCCCGCGGGCCGGACCAGGCGGCTGCGCTCGCCGCGGCGGCGGGCGAGCTGCCCGTGCTTGCGGCGCGGGTCACCGTCTGCCGTGCCTGTCCACGCCTCGTGCAGTGGCGTGAGCAGGTGGCCCTCGAGAAGCGGCGCGCCTTCGCCGATCAGCCGTACTGGGGCCGTCCGGTCGCGGGGTTCGGGGCACCGCGGCCGCGCATCCTCGTGCTCGGGCTGGCGCCGGCCTCACACGGCGCGAACCGCACCGGGCGGATGTTCACCGGAGATCGCAGCGGTGACTGGCTCTACGCCGCACTGCACCGCGCGGGCCTGGCCAGCCAGCCGACGTCGGTGGCAGCCGGGGACGGCCTGGCGCTGCGCGAGGTCTACATCACCGCCGCGGTGCGGTGCGCTCCGCCGGCCAACAGGCCGACGCCCGGCGAACGCGATATCTGCCGGACCTGGCTGGTGCGCGAACTCGAACTGGTGTGGCCGACGCTGCGCTCGGTGGTGGTGCTCGGCGGGTTCGGCTGGGCGTCGCTGTGGCCGGCGCTGCGCGGCGCGGGTGTGCGGTTGCCGGCTCGGCTGCCGCTGTTCGGCCACGGCACGGAGGTGGACGTGGACGGCCGCGCCGTCATCGGCTGCTATCACGTGAGCCAGCAGAACACCTTCACCAGTCGGCTGACCGAGCCGATGCTCGACGCAGTGTTGCGCCGGGCCGCCGATGCCGCGGGCGTCGCCGCACCGTGACGGCGGTCGCCCCACGCCGCACCAGCCTGCGTCGTCACTGCCGCTTTCGCTAGCGTCGTAGTTATGGCAGCCCTGAACCACCCGGCCCGGATCCTGATCGTCGGCGGCGGCTACGTGGGCATGTACACCGCGCTCGGGCTGCAGAAGAAGCTGTCCCGCGGCGCGGCCGAGATCACGGTGGTCGAGCCGCAGTCGAACATGACCTACCAACCGTTCCTGCCGGAGGCGGCGGCCGGCAACGTCGAACCGCGCCACGTCGTCGTCCCGCTGCGCAAGGTGCTTCGCAAGTGCACCGTCGTCACCGGCGCCGTGAGCGCCATCGAACACGCCCGTAAGGTGGTGACCGTCCAGCCCAGTGAGGGCGAATCCTACGAGCTGGGCTACGACCTACTCGTTGTCTGCCCCGGCTCGATCTCGCGGCTGCTGCCGATCCCGGGGCTGGCCGAGCACGGCATCGGCTTCAAGACCATCGGCGAGGCGATCTACCTGCGCAACCATGTGCTGTCCTGCCTCGATCTGGCCGCATCCACCAACGATCCCGACCAGCGCCGCAAGGCGCTCACCTTCGTCTTCGTCGGCGGCGGCTACGCCGGGGTCGAGGCGATGGCCGAACTGCAGGACATGGCGCGCTATGCGCTGCGCTACACGCCAGGCGTCGACCTCACCGACATGCGCTGGGTACTCATCGAGGCGGCCAGCCGGATCATGCCCGAGGTGTCGGTGCGGCTGTCGTCCTACACCGTCGACCGGCTCACCGAGCGTGACATCGACGTGCGGCTGAACACCCGTCTGGAGTCGGCCGAAGGCGGCCGCATCAGGCTCTCCGACGGCGAGGAGTTCGACGCCGAGACGCTGGTGTGGACCGCGGGCGTGAAGGCAAACCCGATGCTGCAGCAGACCGACCTGCCGCTGGACGACACCGGCCGACTGCCGTGCGCGGCGAACCTGACGGTCAAGGGTGTCACGGGCGTGTTCGCCGCCGGTGACTGCGCGGCCGTCCCCGATCTGTCCAAGAAGGATCCGCACGCCCTGTGCGGTCCGAGCGCGCAGCACGCCGTGCGGCAGTCGAAGACGCTGGCCGCCAACGTCATCTCGACGGTGCACGGAGGCACCCTGCGCGACTATCGCCACAAGTTCGCCGGGTCCGTCGCATCGCTCGGCCTGTATCGAGGGGTCGCGGAGATTTACGGGATCAAGCTGCGCGGGCCGCTGGCGTGGTTCATGCACCGCACGTACCACGTGTCGCGGATGCCGACGTTCAACCGCAAGGTGCGGGTGCTCGCGGATTGGACGGCAGCGCTGCTGTTCCGCCGCGAAGTCGTCTCGCTGGGCCAGTTACAGCAGCCGCGGACCGAATTCGAGCAGGCCGCCGGACAACGCCGCCTGCCGGATGTGTCCTGACGCTTCACACTCAAGCCCGTCCCCGCGCCCGCCGCCGGCTGCACGCCGCCGCTACCCGCCGCTGCTACCCGCTGCACCGCAGCGTCGCTACCCGGCCACCGAGGTGATCATCTTCTGCTGGCGAGCTCTGCGGCCCGATTTCGCGCACCTGACGCGAGATGATCGCCGGCTCGGGGTCCGCGGGCGGCACAATGAGATCGCCTGCAGCACCCCCGTGGCCCAATTGGCAGAGGCAGACCCCTTAAAAGGGTTTCAGTGTCGGTTCGAGTCCGACCGGGGGTACGGGTTGACTGCTCGCAGTCGGTGACCTTCACGCGGGCCGGGTAGCGGCCCCCTTGTCGCGCAGAAGATCATCGTGAGTTGGCGAAGTCAGCCACCGCTCTTGCGCCGGAACATGCGGGCGCCACCGGCCGCGCCGTGCTCGCCGTGGATCTTGGATCCGGCCTGTGCCTCGCCTTCGGCGGCCCGATCGGCCTGGTGCGTCCGCTTGCGCTCGAGTGCCTCCCGGAACTTGGCCTTGGCGTCTCCGCCTGCCTTGTTTCCCTTGTGTTCCTTGTCCGCGTGGGCGTCGGCGTCCGTCATGACGATCAGCCTCGCATGCCCGCCGTACGCCGACCAGGCGGAATCGGTCCGCGCCGCATCCCCGTCAGGTCTCAGCCGCGCGCCAGCACCACGACCGCGATGTCGCGGGCGGTCTTGTCCTGGTAGTCGGCATAGGCCGGCCAGGCCTCGACCATCACCTGCCACAGTTCCGGTTTCTCCTCAGCGGTGGCAGTGCGGGCTCGGGCCGCGAACTTCTCGCCCTTGATCTGCACCCGGACGTCGGGGTCGGCCTGCAGGTTGCGGTACCAGTCCGGGGGTTCGGGCGCGCCGCCCTTGGAGGCCACGACGAGGTAGGCCTGGCCATGTGGGCGAAAGATCAGCGCGTTCTTGCGGGGCTGGTGCGATCTCCGGCCCGTAGTCGTCAGGATCAATATCGTTGTGCCGCTGAGCCAGTCATAGCCCTCCGCGCCGTCGGTCGCCTCGTAGCGCTCGACGTGTTCCTGGCCGTACAGGGTCATCCCCACCTCCGGTGACGAGCGTGAGCGGGCTACGGTCGAGATTGCCCACATGGTCGACCCTACGACAGGATCGAGACGACGGCAGCTAGCGAAAACGAGGTCACGATGGAGACGACGGTCACCGAGAACCCCGGCCGGCACCGCTACGAGATGTCGGTCGACGGTGTCCTGGCCGGCTTCACGATGTTCACGATCGACGGCGACGTCGCGATCATGCCGCGCACCCAGATCGAGCCGGAGTACAAGGGCCAGGATCTGGCCACGACGCTGATCGCGACAACTCTGGACGACCTTCGTCACCGCGGCCTCAGGGTCGTGCCCCGGTGCCCGTTCGTCCGCGACTTCATCGACAAGCACCCGCAGTATCAGGACCTCGTCGGGCGCTAGCCGCACCGCAGTCGTGCTGGCGCATCAGCGGCTAGGTGCGCTACTCCGGCCCTATACCTACGTCACTATTACTTGAGCTGGGATGACGACTTGTTCAGTAGCCGGCGGGCCACGATGAGCTGCTGGATCTGCTGGGTGCCCTCGAAGATGTCGAGGATCTTCGAGTCGCGGGCCCACTTCTCGAGCAGCGAGCCTTCGCCGTAGCCGACCGACCCGGCGAGTTCGACGCAGCGAAGGGTGATCTCGACGCCGATCCGGCCGGCCTTCGCCTTGGCCATCGAGGCCTCGAGTGAGTTCGGCTTGTTGTTGTCGGCCATCCAGGTCGCCGCGAGCGTCAGGAGGTACCCGGCCTCCCAGTCCGCCTCCATCTGCAGGTAAGTGGCTGCCGCGGCGTGCTGGGTGAAGGCGGGGCGGTCATAGTCGATCGTGACGCCGGCTTGTTCGAGCAGGTCGGCGATCTCGTCCAGCGCGGCGCGTGCGCAGCCGACCGCCATGCCGGCGACGAGTGGACGGGTGTTGTCGAACGTCTGCATTGCGTCCGTGAAGCCCTGCTCGGCCTCGACGTCGGGCGAGCCGAGCAGGTTTGCGGCCGGCACCCGGCAGTCGGTGAACCGGATGGTCGCCGTGTCGGAGGCCCGGATGCCGAGCTTGCGCTCGAGCCGCTCGACGACCATGCCGGGCGTGCCCTTTTCGACGACGAAGGACTTGATCGCGGCGCGGCCCCGGCTCCTGTCGAGGGAGGCCCACACCACGACGGCGTCGCAGCGCCCGCCGGCCGTCACGAAGATCTTCTCGCCGTTGAGCACGTAGTCCTCGCCGTCGCGTACGGCGGTGGCCTGTACGGCGGCGGAGTCGGAGCCGAAGGACGGCTCGGTGATAGCCATCGCCGCCCAGATCCTGTCGAAGCGAGCAAGCTGTTCGTCGCCCGCGACGGACGCGATCGCGGCATTACCCAGCCCCTGCCTCGGCATGGAGAGCACCATCGCGACGTCGCCCCAGCATGCCTGCATGATCGACAGGACGCCCGACATGTTCGTGCCGTTGCGGTTGCCCTGCCCCTTGTCACCGCTGTCGCGGCGCACCCCACGGGCACCGGTGCTGCCCTGGCCCGCGGCGTTCATTCCGTCGATCAGTGCGGCGAGCATGTCGAGTTCCTTCGGGTACTCGTGCTCGGCGCGATCGTACTTGCGGGCGATCGGCCGGAAGACCTCGGTCGCGACCTGGTGGGCCTGGTTGACGATCATGGCGAACTTCTTGGGCACGTCGAGGTTGATGCTCACACGAGCACCACGCCTTCCATGACTGCGATGGCCCGCAGGTCGCGATACCACCGTTCGACGGGATGGTCCTTCACGTAGCCATGGCCGCCCAGCAACTGCACGCCGTTGCTGCCGATCTGCATGCCGTACTCGGCAGTCAGCCGGTGCGCCAGGGCCGCCTCACGGGCGAAGGACTTGCCTTGCTCGGCGCGGCTCGCGGCGCGCAGCGTGACCAGGCGGGCCCCCTCCATCTCGATGGCCATGTCGGCGACCATGAACGCGACCGCCTGGCGATGGCTCAACGGCTCGCCGAACGCGTGCCGTTCGTTCACGTAGGGGATGACGTAGTCGAGCACCGCCTTCGCTGTGCCCAGGGCCAGCGCGGACCAGCCCAGGCGCGCCAGCCGGATGCAGTTGGCGTACGCGTCGGCCTCGGCGCCGCCGAGGATCGCGCCGCTGGGCACCGTCACCCCCGCCAGCTCCACACGGGCCATCGACGCGGCCCGCAATCCCATAGCCGGCTCGGCCTGCACCGCGATGCCGGCCGTGCCCGACTCGACCAGGAACAGTGCCGGCACACCCTCGAGAGCGGCAGCGACCACGAACAGCTCGGCACTCTGCGCCCGCGGCACCAGCGACTTGGCTCCGTCCAGAACGTAGCCGCCAGGCACGCGGCGGGCGGTGGTGCGCAGCTCGAACGGATCGAACAGTGGCGCCGGTTCGAGGACGGCCAGCGCGGCGACCGGAACGTCGTTGCCGACGAACGCAGGCAGATAGGTGGCCTGTTGTGTCTGGTTACCCCACAGCACGAGCGCGTTGGCAACCGCAGCCGGCGCCAGGCAGGCGACCGCGAGGCCCATGTCGCCGTGAGCCAGCGCCTGCGCCACCAGGACGCCCGTGATCGTCGAACGCTGGGAACCCACGCCTCCGAGCGACTCGGGGACACCGACCAGGTTCAGGCCGAGTTCGGTGACCGCACGCTCGAGGATCGTCTCGGGAGGTGCGCAGTCCTCATCGGCGGCCGCGGCGGCCGGGCGCAATCGCTCGGCGGCGAACTCACTGGTGGCCGCCACGATCAACTTCTGCTCGTCCGTGGGCTCGAGATCGAACAGCCCGCTGTCCTGCGCGCGGGCGGGGCGCTCGGCCGAGCTGCGCTGCTGCCCGGCCGTGAACGCTCGGTTGGCGGCGCCCAGCGCCCTGAACCCGGTGCGGCTGGCCTGGTAGACGGCCTTCTCGGCCGGCTTGCGCAGCCGCAGCCTGTCGATCGCGGCGGCGCCGGCGAGCTTGTTCAGCACGGCCAGCCCGGCGCCCATGACGTCGCGCCCACGGGTGTTGCGGCCTGACATTGCTGACTCCCGATATTCGGTGGGACACACCGTTGCAGACATAAGTTACCCGTCGGTAGCCGATTCGGTGCACCGAACGTGACGGCCGCCGCACCGCTGGGCACAGGTGCTGCTGTCGCAGGCTCTACTCCT
>QHCC01000009.1:82605-101244 GCA_003243915.1 Pseudonocardiales bacterium
TACTCCTTTCCTGCTGTCGCAGGAACCCGCCGACTGTCCGTATCGTTGACCGGGTAGATCCACCGTCCACGCACGGGCGGGCGTCGCGGACCTCGCGGCGCAGCGGCGACACAGGAGGCACGATGGCCCAGAACCCCGTCATCAACAAGTTCGGCCGGGTATCCGGCGGCAATCGTCCTGGCCTGCCCACGCCGTCCGCGGGTGACCTGCAGGACATGTACAGCAGGCCCGCCTACGCCGGCCCGACCGGCTCCGGGCGGTACATGACCCTGGACGACGTCGTTCAGCGCACCGGCGCGATGCTTGCCGTGGTGCTCGTCGCCGGCGGTGTCTCGTGGGCAGTCACCCCCGACCGGCTCGCCCTGCCGGTGCTGTTGACCTCTGCCCTGGTCGGGCTCGCCCTCGGCCTCTACCTGTCGTTCTCGATGAAGGTCAACGCCGGCAGTGCGCTGGTCTACTCGGCAATCGAAGGGGTATTCCTCGGCGCGATCAGCCGCATCTTCAACCATGCCTATCCCGGCATCGTCATCCAGGCCATCACCGGCACAGCGATGGTCGCCGGCGGCATGCTGTTCGTCTACAAGATCGGTGCGATCCGGGTCACCCCCAAGTTCACCCGCATCGTCGTCGGCGCCACCATCGGGGTCGTCGGGCTGATGTTCGTCAACCTCGCGGCTTACCTGTTCCACCCAGGCGGCCTCGGCCTGCGGGGCGACGCCAGCGGCAACGGCACAGCGATCGCCATTGGCTTCAGCGTGCTCTGCATCGTGATCGCCTCGATGAACCTCGTCGTGGACTTCGACATGATCGAGAAGGGCATCCGAAACGGGGCCGACGAGAAGTTCGCCTGGTACGCGTCCTTCGCCCTGATGGTCACCCTCATCTGGCTCTACATCGAGATCCTGCGACTGCTGAGCTACTTCGCGCGCAGGTAGCGCGCAGGTTCTCGCCGCACCGCACGAGGACGGACCAGGGATTCTCGGGGGAAGATCCCAGGTCCGTCCTCGGCGTGGGCTCGGCCGGCCATTCCCTCTCGGACGGCCGGTCGCGCTCGCAGTGGTCAACGAAAGCGAAGGCCCTTAGGTACGCAGCGCCATGGTCAGGACAGGCGCTCGATCACCATGGCCATACCCTGCCCGCCACCGACACACATCGTCTCCAGGCCGAACTGCTTGTCGTGGGTCTGCAGGGAGTTGATCAACGTCGTGGTGATGCGCGCGCCGGTCATGCCGAACGGGTGACCCACGGCGATGGCCCCGCCGTTGACGTTGAGGCGGTCCATGTCGATGCCGAGCTCGCGCTGGGACGGAAGTACCTGCGCCGCGAACGCCTCGTTGATCTCGACCAGGTCGATGTCGCCGATGCTCATGTTGGCGTTCGCCAGCGCCTTGCGCGACGCCGCCACCGGGCCGAGCCCCATGATCTCCGGGGACAGCCCCGAGACACCGGTGGAGACGATGCGCGCCAGCGGGGTGAGGCCCAGCGCGGCAGCCTTGGCGTCGCTCATGATCACCAGAGCGGCGGCCCCGTCGTTCAGCGGGCAGCAGTTGCCGGCGGTGACCCGCCCGTCGGGGCGGAACACCGGCTTGAGGCCCGACACCGCGTCGTAGGTGACCCCTGCGCGCGGGCCGTCGTCGGTATCGACCACCTGGCCGTCCGGGAGGGTCACCGGCGTGATCTCGCGCGCCCAGAACCCGTTCTCGATGGCCTGCTCGGCGAGGTTCTGCGAGCGGACCCCGAAGTGGTCCATGTCCGCACGGCTGACGTCCTTGAGCAGCGCCACGTTCTCGGCGGTCTGGCCCATCGCGATGTAGAAATCAGGCAGCAGGCCGTCGTCGCGCGGATCGTGCCATTCGGTAGCTCCGGACTCGGCCACCTTTGCCGTGCGGGCCTCTGCCTCGGCGTAGCGCGGGTTGTGGCTGTTCGGCCAGCCGTCCGAGCTGCCGCGCGCGAAGCTGGACACCACCTCGACCCCGGCCGAGATGAACACGTCGCCCTCACCGGCCTTGATGGCGTGAAACGCCATGCGTGAGGTCTGCAGCGACGACGAGCAGTACCGATTCACCGTGGTGCCGGGCAAGAAGTCGTAGCCCAGGGCGAGGGCCGTGATGCGGGCGATGTTGAAGCCGCCCTCACCACCGGGCTGCCCGCAACCCATCATCAGGTCATCGATCTCTCGCGGGTCCAGCTCCGGCACCTTGTCGAGGGCGGCGCGAACCAGCTGGGCGGCCAGGTCGTCCGGACGGATGCTGGCCAGCGATCCCTTGACCGCACGCCCGATTGGCGAACGGGTGGCGGAGACGATCACGGCGTCGGTCATGCGGACTCCTCGTCACGGCGGCAGGACGGCACTGCCATCGATGCTGCCATCCCACTCTCGCGGTGTCAGCGCCCGGTGGTGGCCGTCACCGGTTCGATCACCGGTATGGCCATTTCCGGCGACGCGATGACGGGCTTGCGGGGTCGACGGCGGCGCAGCTGGGCCCACGGTCCGCGGCGGCCGGCCGATTCGCCGTGCCAGTCGGTGGCGGCGACCTCGGTGCCCGGCCGGGCGGCGGCCTGGGCCGCGGCCTTGGCGACGGGTTTGGGCAGCCGGGTCGTGAACGGGCTGGCCGAGCGGGCCCGTGTGCCCAGCCCCAGCTCGTCCAGGGCGGAGGGCAGGAGGGCATCGGCCGCGGCGGCGTAACCGGCGGCGCTCGGGTGGAACTGGTCGTCGCTGAACATGTCCCGGCTCGACGCGAACAGCGGGCCCAGCAGATCACCGAGGGAGACCGTTCGCCCGCCCGCGCCGACGACGGCCACTGTCTGCGCGGCGGCCAGAGTGCGCGACAGCCGCCGGGCGTAGGCCCGTAGCGGCTGGGCGAGTGGCCGGATTGTGCCCAGATCCGGACAGGTGCCCACGACGACCTCGACGTGGTGCCGACGCAGTCGCAATACGGCGGCTTCCAGGTGGCGTACCGACTCGGCGGGCTTGATCCGGTGGGTGACGTCGTTGGCACCGATCATGATCACGGCCAGCTCCGGGAGGTCGGCGCCGAGCTCGTCGATCTGGGCACGCAGGGTGTGGGACTGCGCACCCACAACCGCCACGTTCGTGACGTGGACAGGCCGGCGGGCCACGTCAGAAATGGCGATCGCGAGCTGTGCCGCCGGGGTGTCGCGGTCGCGGTGCACGCCGTAGCCGGCCGCCGAGGAGTCGCCGAGCATGGCGATCCGGATCGGAGTGGCGTCCACGCGCACACCGACCGCCGCCCAGGTGGTGTCGTGCGACACCGGCGGGGCGGTCTGGGCGTTGGGGATGCGGTGGCGGGCCAGCTTGGTCTCGCCGATGAGTATCCCGAACAGCGCCGCGCCCCCGAGCGCCCCGAGGACGCCCAGCCCGCCGCCCCCGTAGGCAGCGAAGGTCGCGATCTTCCTCTTCCGGCTCACCCGTTCTCCTTCCGCTCGACCATCGAGGCTAACGTGCCGGGCATGCGCTATTTCGAATCGCTCGTCGAGCTGATCGGCAACACCCCGCTGGTCCGGCTGAACAGCGTCACTGCGGGGCTGGCACCGACGGTGCTGGCCAAAGTGGAGTATTTCAACCCCGGCGGGTCGGTGAAGGACCGCATCGCGGTGCGCATGATCGACGCCGCCGAGCAGTCCGGGCAGCTCAAGCCGGGTGGGACCATCGTCGAACCGACATCGGGCAACACCGGCGTCGGGCTCGCCCTGATCGCCCAGCAGCGTGGCTACCACTGCGTCTTCGTCTGCCCGGACAAGGTCGGCGGAGACAAGGTAAACGTGCTGCGCGCGTACGGCGCGCAGGTCGTCATCTGCCCGACCGCCGTCGCGCCGGAGGACCCGCGCTCGTACTACTCGGTGTCAGACCGGCTGTCCCGCGAGATCCCCGGTGGCTGGAAGCCCGACCAGTACGCCAACCCGAACAACCCGCTCTCGCACTACGAGACGACCGGTCCCGAGCTCTGGGAACAGACCGACGGGCGGATCACCCACTTCGTCGCCGGGGTCGGCACCGGCGGAACGATCAGCGGAGCCGGGCGCTACCTGAAGGAGAAGTCCGGGGGCACGGTGCAGATTATTGGCGCCGACCCGGAGGGCTCGGTGTACTCGGGCGGGAGCGGCCGCCCCTACCTCGTCGAGGGGGTGGGCGAGGACTTCTGGCCGGCGACCTACGACCGCGACGTGTGCGACGAGATCGTCGCGGTGTCCGACGGCGATTCCTTCGCGATGACGCGCCGCCTCGCCCGCGAGGAAGGGCTTCTCGTCGGCGGCTCCTGCGGTATGGCGGCACAGGCGGCACTTCAGGTCGCGGCGCGGCTGGGTCCCGATGAGGTCGTGGTGGTGCTGCTGCCCGANNGACGGCGGCCGCGGCTACCTGTCCAAGATCTTCTCCGACAAGTGGATGGCGGACTACGGCTTTCTGGGCGCGTCCGGCGAGACGACTGTGCTCGACGTGCTGAGCGCCAAGTCCGGTGCGACGCCGCCGCTGGTGCACACGCATCCGACCGAGACGGTGCGCGAGGCGATCGACATCCTGCGTGAGTACGGGGTGTCCCAGCTGCCGGTGGTGCGCGCCGAGCCGCCGGTGACCGCGGGCGAGGTCGTCGGTTCGGTCTCGGAGAAGGCCTTGCTGGACGCGTTGTTCCACGGCGCCGCGAGCCTCGCCGACGCCGTCGAGCCGCACATGTCCCCGCCGCTTCCGATCATCGGTTCGGGCGAGCCGGTGTCGGCTGCGGTCGCGGCGCTGACCGATGCGGGTGCCCTGCTCGTCCACGTCGACGGCAAGCCGGCGGGAGTGATCACCCGGCAGGACCTGCTCGGCCACCTCGCGAGCAGCTGACGTGGCCGCCGCGGTGCTGTCCGACGCCCAGATCGCGGCACTGTCGCCACGCGAGCGTCAGCAGCTCATGACGCGTCTGGCCAGGCCGGCGCAGGACCTGCTGCCGTCGACGACGTCGTTTCCGCGCCTGCGCCGACGCCGGTTGACGGTCGTGATCGGTGCGACCGTCGCGCTCATCCCGTGGACCGTCTACCTCGGGCTGAGCCTGCCGGAGCGCCACGTGGCGCGGAACTGGTCGTTGACGTGGGTCGGGTTCGACGCCCTGCTGCTCGCGATGTTCGCGGTGACCGCAGTGCTGGGCATTATGCGCCGCCAACTGCTCGTGCTCGCTGCGTTCGCATCCGGCATCCTGCTGGTCTGCGATGCGTGGTTCGACATCACGACCGCGGGGCCGGGCGAGTTGTGGCTCGCGACGGGAAGCGCGGCGCTGCTCGAACTGCCCATTGCGGTGCTCCTGATCAACAGCGCGTTACGCCTGATCGGACTGACGGCGGCGCGGTTGTGGTTGCTCGAGCCTGGGTCGAGGCTGTGGCAGCTGCCGTTGCTGATGGCCGAACCGTCCGACGGCGCCGCCACAGGATCGTGACCGAGCTCAGGCATCGGCGATCCGGCGGCGCACCTCGTTCCAGGCGATCGGTAGATCGCTGCCCAGCGCCGTCCAGAAGACGAACGTTGTCGCCAGCATGAGGGGCCGGGTCGCCTCGATCCGGTTGCGGTGCGGTTCGGCGTGGCTGAACCGGCCGAGCGCCTCCCGGGTCTGCCAGGCCGAGACCGTGAAGAACGTCTTGCTGAGCGGTCGGGCGTCCAGCGCGTACCCGATGAGCCCGTCGCTGGTGGCCAGCTGCCTGCGGATGACGTTCGTCGAGCGCAGGAAGGATGGGATGTGGCGGTATCGGGCCAGCGGCAGCCGCGAGGCCATCACGACGTACTCGCGGCCTGGCTCGGGCACCATCAGCTGGGTCCAACGAACTGCGGGCATTGATCCGGCCTCCAATGGATAGTCAAACTATCTAAAAGTAGATAGTGCTAGTATCCAAAGGTGCTTGTCAAGGAGGTTGCTCGATGAAGGTCAGCGAGCTCAGCCGGGCGTCGGGCATCAGCGTGGCGACGATCAAGTTCTACCTGCGCGAGGGGCTGCTGCCAGCGGGCGACCCGACTGCCGCCAACCAGGCGAGCTACGGCCCGGCCCACCTGCACCGCCTGCGCCTGATCCGCACACTGACCCATGTGGGCAACCTCAGCGTCGTCCAGACCCGCGCGGCGCTGGCCGCTATCGACGATCCCGCCCTGTCCACGCATGACATTCTCGGCGTCGCCATCGATGCCCTGCCGCACGCGCTCGAACGGGCCGATGCGTCAGAGGATGGCGCCCAGGCGCGCCGCGACGCCGACGAGTTCGTGGACTCCCTGGGCTGGCAGGCCTCGCCGGGCGCGCCGGCGCGTGCCGTGCTGGCCGACGCGCTGCTCGCCCTGCGGCAGCTCGGCCGCGAGGTTGGGCCCGACGTTTTCGCCCCCTACGCCGATCTTGCCGACGCGCTCGCCGCCCAGGAGTTGGCCACGATCCCGGCCGACGCGCCCCGCGACGAGACGGTCGAGGCCGCCGTGATCGGAACAGTTGTGTTCGAGGCCGTCCTCGTCGCACTCCGTCGCCTGGCGCACGGACACCACTCCGCCCAGCGCTTCGCCACCCCGAACGGGCCGGCCGCGTCCCGGTAGCGTGGCGGGAATGACTGACGCAACGCCGCGACTCGGTTTCGACACGCTGGCCATTCACGCCGGGCAGGAGCCTGACCCGCTCACCGGGGCGGTCGCGGTGCCGATCTATCAGACCTCCACCTACAAGCAGGACGGCGTAGGCGGGCTGCGCGGCGGTTTCGAATACAGCCGCAGCGCCAACCCCACCCGCACCGCCCTGGAGCAGGCGCTGGCAGCGATCGAGGGTGGCGTCCGCGGCCTGGCGTTCGCGAGCGGGCTGGCCGCCGAGGACACCTTGCTGCGTGCGGTGTGCCGACCGGGAGACCACGTGATCCTGCCCGGCGACGCCTACGGCGGCACCTATCGGCTCGTCGCCCGCGTCCTGGCGAACTGGGGGCTGGAGTACACACCGGTGCCGTTGGCCGACCTGGACGCCGTCCGCGCCGCCGTGCGTCACAACACCAAGGTCATCTGGTGCGAGACGCCGACCAACCCGTTGCTGGGTATCGCCGACATCGCCGCGCTGGCCCAAATCGGGCGCGCGGCATCGGCGCTGCTCGTCGTCGACAACACGTTCGCCTCGCCCTACCTGCAGCAGCCGATCGCGTTGGGCGCCGACGTCGTCGTGCATTCGACGACGAAATACCTCGGCGGGCACTCCGACGTGGTCGGCGGCGCACTCGTCACCGGAGACGTCGGCTTGGGTCAGGAGCTGGCGTTCCACCAGAACGCGATGGGTGCGGTGCCCGGGCCGTTCGACTCGTGGCTGGTGCTGCGTGGCATCAAGACCCTGGGCGTGCGGATGGACCGGCACTGCGCGAATGCCGAGCGCATCGTTGCCTTTCTCCTGGACCACCCAGCCGTCGACCGGGTGTTCTATCCCGGCCTGCCCGAGCATCCGGGCCACGACATCGCCGCGCGCCAGATGCGCGCCTTCGGCGGAATGGTGTCCTTCACCACGCGCGGCGGGAGCGAAGCGGCACTCAAGGTGTGTGAACTCGTGCAGCTGTTCACCCTCGGCGAGTCGCTCGGCGGCGTCGAGTCGCTCATCGAGCACCCCGCCCGGATGACCCACGCCAGCGTCGCCGGCTCGCCGCTCGAGGTACCCGACGACCTGGTGCGACTGTCGGTCGGCATCGAGAACGTCGAGGACCTGCTCGCCGACCTCGCCCAGGCCCTGGCCTAGGCACCGGGCGGGCGGCGCGTGGACCAGGTACGAGCCCGCGGGGCACACAGCAGCACGATCACGACCACCGGCAGCAGATCGAATAGCAGAATCCCGGCGTCGCGCACCGACGGGCCTGCTCCAGCCGCGGATATGCCGAGGGCGAGCGCCATCGGCACCGCGCCGAGGATCTCGCCGAGGATCAGGCCGATGCGCGCCCGGTCGTCTCCCGCCCGCAGTCGGAGCAGCGGGATGCCGATCAGCAGGACCGAAGCAACGCAGATGAGAGTGGCTATCGCCCCGAAGACTTCACCCACGCCTGCGAACGCGCTCGGGTCACCGGCACGTCGTGCCGCCCGGTCGAGGGTGAAGGAGTTTATGGCGAAGACAAGGGACACCGCACCGAGGGCGCCGGCCACCGCCACCTGCACGGCGGCGAACAGCCGCACGAGCGTGACAGTGGTCGGAGGATGTGCATCGTGCAGGGTCACCTGAGTCATAGCTGCCAGCGTGGTGGCGCTGCGCCTGTGCGTCTTGAGCAGTCCTACTCAAGGTTGCCGGCGAGCTGCGCGAACCACTCGTCGGCGAGCAGCGCATAGATCGCTTCGTCACACCACTCACCCTTGACGAACTCGTTCTGCACGAGGTGGGCCTCGCGCCGCATCCCGAGGCGCTCCAGCACACGTGCCGACGCCGTGTTCCGGGCGTCCAGGCGGCCGAAGATCCGGTGCAGGCCGAGCCCGCCGTCGGTATCGAATCCCAACGGCAGCAGCGCAGCCGCCACCTCCGTCGCGTAGCCGCGTCCGGCGTGATCGGGATGGATGATGTAGCCGATCTCGCCCTGAGCGTGGGCCTGACTGACCCAGTGCAACATGACGTCGCCTACCAACTGCTGGGTCGCCGCCACGACCACGCCCAGGCCGAGCACGTCGCCCTCCACGCGGATGCGGGTGCGATCGAGCCGTTTGCCGATCCACTCGCGCACCTCGTCGCGGGAGCTCGGCGGCTCGTAAAGGTAGCGGCACACGTCCGCTCGCGAGCGATAGGCGTGGATGGCGTCGAGATCCTCGGGTGTGATCGGGCGCAGCAGCAGGCGCTCGGTCGTGATCGGAAGGTCTGGCCGCAGCATCCGGCCATCGTGGCATGACCGCTGCCCGCTACCCGGTGCCCGCCATCGCGTGATCACTGGCCTCGACGCCGCCGCGGGAGCTACCGGCCCACCCACCCCGGGCGGCTACGGTCTAGCCATGGCCTGCTCGGCGGCGGCGGTGTGGGACGAGGGCTACCTCGCCTACGACTTCGGCGAGCACCCGCTCAACCCCGTCCGCCTCGAGTTGACGATCCGGCTGGCCCGCGAGCTCGGCGTCCTCGACCGGCTGGAGCTGCTCGCGCCTCGCCCGGCCGACGAGGCGCAGTTGCTCACGGCCCACACGGGCGACTACCTCGCCGCGGTCCGCGCGGCCAGCTTGGATCCCTCGTTCGCCGGCTACGGTCTCGGCACCGACGACGACCCGGTGTTCCCCGGCATGTACGACGCCTCCGCGTTGATCGCGGGCGGCTCGGCCATGGCGGCGGGGCAGGTGTGGGACGGGCGCAGCGAACACGCGGTGAACATCGCCGGCGGGCTGCATCACGCGATGCCCGGCTTCGCATCCGGGTTCTGCGTCTTCAACGACGTCGTCCTGGCGATCCGCGCGCTGCTCGCGGCCGGCGCGGGCAAGGTCGCGTACGTCGATATCGATGTACACCACGGCGACGGCGTGCAGGCCGCGTTCTATGACGACCCGAGGGTGCTGACGATCAGCCTGCACCAGGATCCCCGCACGCTGTTCCCGGGTACCGGGCACCCGAGCGAGCTCGGCCGGGGCGCCGCACAGGGCACCGCGGTCAACATCGCGCTGCCGCCGGGCACCGACGACGCCGGCTGGCTGCGCGCGTTCGGTGCCGTCGTCCCGAGTGTGGTGCGCGCGTTCGGCCCGGACGTGCTGGTCACCCAGTGCGGCTGCGACACCCACCACGAGGACCCGCTCGCCAACCTCGAGCTGTCCGTCGACGGCCAGCGCACTGCGATCGCGGCGCTGCACGCGCTGGCGCACGAGGCCGCGCACGGCAAGTGGGTAGCCCTGGGCGGGGGTGGCTACGGCGTGATCCGCTGCGTGCCGCGCACCTGGACGCACCTGCTCGCCGAGGCGACCGGCGAGCCCGTCGCGCCGGAGACCCTGGTGCCGCCGGCCTGGGCCGACTACCTGCGCGGGCGCGGCATCCGCGGCGAGCTACCGCGCACGATGGGTGAAGGCCGGGAACCGCTGCTCATCTCCTGGGCGCCCGGCGGTGAGAGCTGGCTGGACCGCTCGATCGGTGCCACCCGTCATGCGGTGTTCCCGCTGCTCGGCTTGGACCCGGACGACCCGCGTGACTGACCTCGAGCCGGAGCCGGGTCCGAAGCCGGATCCGGGTCCGGAGCCGGAGCCGCCGCCGCACTGGGAGGCCGATGTGGTCGTGGCCGACGGCGGCATCGTGCACCTGCGCCCGATCCGGCCCGCCGATGCGCCGGCGCTGGTCGAGTTCCACGGCGGTCTGTCCACGCGGACTCGCTACCTGCGCTACTTCTCCGCCTACCCTCGGATCTCGGCGCGTGACCTGTACCGGTTCACCCACGTCGACCATCATGACCGGGTCGCGCTGCTCGCCGAGCTCGGTGGCGAGATCGTCGCCGTCGCTCGCTACGAGCGCCTGCCTGATAGCGACGAGGCCGAGGTCGCTTTCGTCGTCGCCGACGCGCATCAGGGTCGGGGTATCGGGTCGGTGCTGCTCGAGCACCTGGCGGCGGCCGCGCGGGAGATCGGCGTCAAGCGATTCCAGGCGATCGTGCTGGCTGAGAACAGCGCGATGCTCCGGGTGTTCCGCGACGCCGGTTACCAGACCACCCGGCACCAGGAGTATGGCGAGGTGACGTTGGAGTTCGCCGTGGACGAGACGGCGCTCACCGAGTCCGTCATGCGCGAGCGCGAGCAGCGTGCGGAGGCCCGCTCGATCCGGCGGCTGCTGTTTCCGAGGTCGGTCGCCGTCGTCGGCGCCAGCAACGACGAGGGCAAGATCGGCAACGCGGTGTTCGGCAACCTGCAGCGGATGGGCCTGCACGGTTCGCTGTACCCGGTGAATCCCGACGCCGGGCACGTCGGCGGCGTGGTGGCCTATGCATCGGTGCTCGACGTCCCCGAGGACGTCGACCTGGCGGTGATCGCGGTACCTGCTGCGGTGGTGCCCGGTGTCGTCGAGCAGTGCGCTGCGCGCAGGGCGCGTGGCCTGGTCGTCCTGTCCGGCGGCTTCGGCGAGCGCGGCGGCGAGGCCGAGCGGGAGTCGGGCCGTGACGCCCAGCGGGACCTGGTCGCCTCGGCCCGCACCCAGGGCATGCGCGTCGTCGGGCCGAATTGCCTCGGCGTCGTCAACACCCATCCGGACGTGCGGCTCAACGCCTCGCTCGCCCCGCTGCCCCCGCTGGCCGGGCGCGCCGGCTTCTTCTGCCAGTCCGGTGCGCTCGGCGTCGCGGTGCTCGGTGAGGCCGCCCGCCGCGGGCTGGGGGTTTCGACGTTCGTGTCCGCCGGTAACCGGGCCGACGTCTCGGGCAACGACCTGCTCCAGTACTGGGAGACCGACGAGGCCACCGACATCGCACTGCTCTACCTCGAGAGTTTCGGCAACCCGCGAAAGTTCGCGCGGCTGGCTCGGCGGCTGGGCCGCAGCAAACCGATCGTCGCTGTGAAGAGCGGCTCCGGTGCGCTCGTCGCAGGGCTGGCGCAAACGTCGGTCGAGGTGCCCGACATCAGCGTGCAGGCCCTGTTCGAGGCCTCGGGCGTGATCCGCGTCGACACCCTGGGCGATCTGTTCGACGTTGCGCTGTTGCTGACCTCGCAGCCGCTGCCGGCTGGGAACCGGGTAGCGGTGGTGGGCAATTCCACGGCTCTCGGCGTGCTGGTCACCAACGCCTGCGCGGCCGAGGGCCTGGTGCTGGCCCGGCTGGACGACGTCGGTGTCGACGCCACCCCCGAGGCGTTCGAGCAGGCACTCGCGGCGGTGGTGGCCGATCCGGGCGTCGACGCGGTGGTCGTCGTGTTCGTCCCGCCCCTGCAGCGCACGTCCGGCGAGGACGTGGCTGTGGCGGTGCGGACGGTCTCGTGTGGCAGCCCCAAGCCGGTGCTGTCGACGTTTCTCGGCTTCGAGGGCGTGCCGCGGGCGCTGGCTGCCGCCGGTGAGTCCTCGCCCGCGCCGGGGTCGGTGCCGTCCTATCCATCTCCGGAGCGGGCCGTGCGCGCGCTGGCCAGGGCGGTGCGCTATTCCGTGTGGCGCCGGCGGCCGCCCAGCGCGGTTCCCGCGCCCGCAGGCGCCGACATCGACGCGGCGCGCACCCTCGTCACCGCAGTATTCGCCGACGTCCCGGACGGCCGTGACCTGACACCTGACGAGGCAGCTCGGCTACTGGCGTGCGTCGGGATCGAGCTCACGGCCGCGGTGCCGGCCGGGATCGAGGTCGTGCTCACCGTGCACGACGACCACTCGTTCGGCGCGTTGGTCTCCTTCGGGCTCGGCGGGGTGGCTACCGATCTGCTCGGCGATCGCGCCTACGCCGCCGTCCCGTTGACCAGCGACGACGCCGATGAGCTGATCGTGGCGCCTCGGGCCGCGCCACTGCTGAGCGGTTACGCCGGAGGTCCGGCGGCGGACCTGCCTGCGCTGGCCGGCCTGGCGCTGCGGATGTCGGCGCTGGGCGACGCGGTGCCCGAGGTCGCCGAATGCACGCTCCGAGCAGCGGCCACTCCCGAGGGGGCCCACGTGATCTCGGCGCAGGTACGCCTTGCGCCCCCCACCGCGCGCGATGACACCGGCCCCCGCCGGCTACGCGGCCTGTAGTGCGGCTCGGGCTCCGGCTCGGGCTCCGGGTCGGGCTCGGGCTCCGGCTTGCGCTCCGGCTCAGGATCGGATCGGGGAGCCACTGACCTTGCCGGTCGGGCCGGTGTTCGCGCCGAGTTGCGGCAGTTGCTCGGCCAGCCGGGCCGGCGGCGTCCAGCCGTAGCGGATCGCCGTGCCGTTCGTCGCGAGGCCGGGGCAGGTGAGGGTGACGACCACCGGACGCATGGCCTGCCCGGCGGTCGAGATGCCGATGACCACCAGGGTGCGCGTCTCGGGCGCGGTCTGGCTCGGGCAGTCGCTCGACTGCGGGCGAGTGGTTGCCGCCGAGTCGAGGCTCGTCGCGAGTTCCGTCGCGTTCTGGCCGGTCAACTCCGTCGACGGCGGCGTGCCGCCCGTAGCGGAGCCGTCGCCCGAATAGACACAGACCTTGACGGCCTCGACCGGCCCGCTGAACAGCGACTCATGAGCGCCGAACTGGCCGGATCCCCCGCCGCCGGGCAGCGCCAGGCTCGGTGCGGTGGATGGGCAGCGGACCGCCCGAGCGTCTCTCTTCGGCCCGGGCGCTATGGACTCATCCGGCAGTTCGGTCGGTACGGATTTCGCACCGTTGTGAATCGAAGCCGGCCGTTTGGCGCCTGCCGCTGATCCCGATTTGGCATGCCCGCCGTCCTGCAGGGTGATTCCTCCGATGACGCCTATGCCGCCGACGACCGCGACGACCGCGGCCACCGAGCCGTAGCGGACTCGCCGATCGTGACGGGCTTGCTGCATCCCGCGGGCCTGAGCGATGACGAGGTCGGGGTCGACGCGGTCGCCCTCGCCGTCGCGCAGGGCCGCGCGCAGCTGAAACTCGTTCGGGCTCATGACTGGCTTCCCATCGAGGCGGCGGCTTCGACACGCAGTCGGGCGAGGGCCCGTGCGCACGTGCTCTTGACGGTGCCGACCGGAATCCCCAGCGCGGCGGCGGTGTCCTGCTCGGACTGGTCGCAGTAGTAGCGCAACACCACCACGGCGCGCTCGCGCGGGTTCAGCTCGCCGAGCAGGCGACGGAGTTCGTCGCGTTCGTCGGATGCGACGAGCCCGTCCACGCCGGGCGCGTCGGGCAGTACCTCGGTGGGCCGCTCACCCCACCAGCGCCGCCGGGTCGAGTCGATGTGGCCGGTGACGAGCGCCTTGCGGGCGTAGGCCAGCGGGGCGTCGATCCGGTCCCACTTCAGATAGACCTTGGTCAGCGCGCCCTGGACGAGGTCTTCACCGCGGTGATGATCGCCGGTGAGCAGGCGGGCAGCGTGCAGCAGCGTCGTGCCGTTTGCCTCGACGAACGTCCGGAAGCCTGCCTCGTCGCGCATCGTCACCTCACCGCCGGCCGGGCGCCGTCCTAGTCATTAGACGCTCTGGTCTGCGGCGAAAGTTCGCGCCACATGCGCTGGTGCGGGATCGGGTGGCGCTCGTTGGTGAAAACGGCGCCCTGGATGGCGAAACCGTGCCTCTGGTAGAACGGCACGGCAGGTTCCCGGGCGTTGCACCACAGCAGTCGCGCACCCTGCGCCGTCGCGTACTCGATCCCGGCCTGGACCACCGCGCCGCCGATCCCGCGCCCGCGATGGCCGTCCGCGGTTGCCATCTGGCGCAAGCGCCACGCGTCGGCGCGCTCGGGCAGCCACGGGCACGGGTCGGGGTACACGAAACAGGTGCCGAGCACGGCGCCGTCGCCGTCGACCGCGGCCAGGTGCACCCCGCCGCTCAGCTCGTCGCCGGGCAGCGGTGCATCCGGCGGGAGGTCCGGCCGCAGCACCGCCCGCCGCAGCGTGCGCGTGCGTTCCTCCGCAAGGACCTCGACCCGCACCGCGTCGCTCATGGCGCCGAGGCTATCGGGACCGCCGGCCCCCCACGCCGACCACTGGTGGGGTCTTGCCCCCCACGCCGACCAACTGTTGGGGTCTTGCCCCCCACGCCGACCACCATTCGGCCCGATTTCTGGTCTTCTTGGCGGGGGAGCGCAGGCCCGATTTCTGGTCTTCTTGGCGGGGGAGCGCAGGCCCGATCGCTGGCTGTGGATAACGCCGACGCCGCGCAGCGGATTCCGGCACGATCGGCGGCGTGCTGGGCCCGGAGCCGGATGTGGACTGGTACCTCGACCACGTCGTCGTGCCCTCCGGGCTGCATCGGCGACCGGTCGGCCCGATCCTCGCGTGGGAGGGGTCGTGGCAGGCCGAGGTAAATGCGCTGGCCCGGCTCGACGCCGGGCCGGCTCTGCGACGCGCGCTGAACCTCGCGGTCGGACAGGGCTTCGTGCTGACCCGAGCCCAAGCCCGCACGTGCGGTCTGCCCGACGCGTCAGTGCGCAGTCTGGTCCGCCGCGGCGTCTGGTGCGCCTGCGCGTATGGCGTCCTCGGTGTCGTCACCGTCCCCCAACTGGACACTGCTGAGGCGAGGGTGCGCGTCGACGCGGACCGCCGCCGCCACGCGTTGGCCGCGGCTGCCGGCGCCCTGCGCCACCCCGGTCACGTGGTCAGTGGTGCCAGCGCAGCCGTCCTGCATGGCCTGCCGCTTCTGCACACGCCGATAGCAGCGCAGCTGACGGCCGCCGCACCCGCTACTCCAGGGGTGCGCCGGAAGGTCCTGGTGCGTCCGGCCGCTCTCGAGCCGGGCTGCGTCGCCGATTGGTTTGGCGCACCAGTGACGACGACGGCCCGCACGATCGTGGATCTGGCGCGTCACGACCGGGCTGATGGTCTGATGGCCGCTGACGCCGCTGTGCGTGCACAACTGATCACTGAGGCAGCCATCGAGCAGGTCGTGCTGCGATGCGGCGGCTGGCCCGGCATCAGGCAGGCTCGCGACGTCACGGCGCTGGCTTCACCGCTCGCCGAGTCACCGCTGGAGTCCCTGACCCGTCTCGCGTTGCACGACTCGGGATTCCCGGCGCCCGAGCTGCAGGTCGTGATCGACGACGACGCCTACGGAAGGCATTACCGCGTGGACATGCTCTGGCGCGAGCGCCGGCTGGTTCTCGAAGCAGACGGCAAGGTCAAGTGCACCCGGGACGAATTGTGGCGCGAGAAGCGCCGGGAACTGCGCCTCACCCGCCTCGGCTATCGCGTTGAACGTGTCACGTGGGCGGACGTGTTGTACGACTGGCCCGAGTCAGCCGGCCGGCTACGTGCGATCCTTGCCGCTTCCCCGCCGCGCTGACCATTCTGAAGCCCGATTTCTGGTCATCTTGGCGGGGGAGCCGGCAGCCCCGGCGCCAAGTCCCTCAGCCGACTCGGCGCTGGCGGCCACGGCGCGAGCGGAGGTAGTCGGCGACGACGTACTCACCGAGGGACCCGAGTTTGGGCAGGAAGACCCGCCCGCCGTTGCGCCGCCCCAGATCGTGCATGAAGTCGACCAGCCGTGGATCGTCGTCGAGCATGAAGACGTTGATCGTCGCGCCACGGCGGGTGCACCGCTCGACCTCGGCCAGCGTCGCGGCCAGCGTCTCTCGGGTCGGCGGCCATGCGAAGTCGGCGAAGCCGTCGGCGGCCAGGTGCGCGGTCGGCTCACCGTCGGTGATGACGAGGATGACCGGCTCGGCGCCGCGGTGCTTGTCGAGGTGCCGCCGGGCGAGCATCAGCCCGTGCTGCAGGTTTGTGCCCTGAACGCGGTCCCAGTCGTGCTCGACCAGCGCACCGGTGGTCATGACCCGTGCGTAGTCACTGAAGCCGATGATCTCGATGGCGTCCTGCGGGTACTTCGTGGTGATCAGCGCATGCAGGGCCAATGCGGTCGTCTTCGCCTCACCCCAGGTACCGCGCAGCTCCATCGAGTACGACATGTCGACCAGCAATGCGACGGCGGCCGACGAGCGTCGCTCGGTCTCGATGACCTCGAAGTCCTCGGCGTCGAGCCCCAGCGCTGCGCCGCTTCCTGCCGTGCGCAGGACCGCGTTGCGGACGGTGCGCACCACATCCAGCGGCTGCTCGTCGCCGTAGCGCCATTCGCGGCTGGCCCCGGTGACCTCGCCCGCCGCCCCGGCGTCGCGCACGTCGTGGCTGCCGCGGCCCCGGGAGTCCAGCACGTCGAAAACGCGGCGCAGGGCGGTGGCCCCGAGCCGGCGCAGCGCGCGGGGCGTCAGCTTCAGCCCGTCGCCGCCGCGCTCGACGTAGCCCTGCCGGCGCAGTTCGCGCTCGATCTGGCGCAGCCGGCCGAGGTCGTCGACGGCGTTTCGCCCCAGCGCGCGCTTAATGAGTTCCTCGTCGATGTCGTCGAGGCTGGCGCCCGGATAGTCCTGGCCGAGCAGCTCGTCGAGCTGGTCGAGATCGGCAAGTTCGGCCAGGGCCCCGGTGGCGTCGGAGTACCCGAGCGGCCGCTCGCCGTCCATGCGCTCGCGCCCACCCCACTGCAGATCGGGCCGCGCCGAACGCAACCCCTCCTGCAGGCGGCTCATCTCCCCGGCCAGCCCGGCGTCGCCGAGCGCCTGCGCCATCAGATCACTGAGCTCACCGCGCTGTTCGGGCGTGAGCGAATCCATCAGTCGCTGCGCTGCGGCGGCGCGCCGGGCAAGGGAGTCGACGAGCTCGGCCAGATCCTTCGGCTGCTCGGGGAAGAAGTCGCCGTACTGCTGCATGAACGCGTCGAACTGGTCTTGGGTGTGCTCGCCGCGGGCGTCGGCGTCGAGCATCTCGTTCACCGCGGCCATCATCTCGCGGACCCGGGCCAGATCCTCGGGCGTGGCGTTACGCAGCGCGTCGCGCATGCCCGCGAACTGCGCGTCGAGCACCTCCGAACGCAGCAGCTCCTGGATCCGCTCGTACATCTCGCGAGCCTCGGGGGATCGCCATTGGTAGTCCGCGAGCTGGCGGACGGCCCGCGCGGTGTCAGGGGGGAGTGCGTCCAGCTCGGCCTCGGCGAGGCGCGCGGAGTCGTCCGGGTCGGGGAACAGCGCCTGCCGCTCCTGCTCGACGGCCGCGTCCAGGAGCTCGCGGACCTGCTGCAGCGTGCCGTCGAGCTGGCCACCACGGCGCAGCTCGCGGGCCCTCTTGCGGGCCTGGCGACGCAGGGAATCGAGCCCCTCACGACCGTCGGAGCCCTGACGCAGCAGGCGATTCAGAGCCGTCCGCGGGGACGTGCCACCCAGCACGTCGTCGCCGATCTCGTCGAGCGCCTCGCGGATGTCGAAGGGCGGCTCCAGCGGATCGGGTCCGCCGTGCCACGCCCCGTACCTCGCGCTCATGACATGCCCGATTGCTCAACTCTGGCACCGCTGACCGGTGCCGAAGTTGCGCAATCGGGGCGGTCAGGAGCCATAGACGGTCCGCGCTCCGTCAGAGTCCTTCGCGAGGCGCTTGTTCAGGTGCAGCCCCTCCATCGCGAACTCCAGCACCGCAGCGGCGATACCGACAGCGACCGGGCCCTCACCGATCCCGTCGGGCTCGAGTCGTTCCAGGAGCGCCGACAGCACCGGGACGGGCCCGAGCTGGGCGAGCAGGTCGTCGGCGCTGACGGTGTCCCCCGTCGCGACGACCAGTCCGTTGTCGAACTTGTCCTGCAGTGGCCGCAGGTCCAGCCCGGCCAGCCGGGCCCGGTAGGTCTCGGCGATCGCCCGGCGGAGCAGGTGCTCGAGCACCTCGAACTCGCGGCCCTCGTCGGCGTCGTCGAACTCGACCTTGCCGCGTGAGGCGGGGATGACGCAGGGCAGGTCGGCGATCCGCGCGACCGCGATCGCCTCGCCGGTGATCGCCGCCCGGCGCACTGCCGAAGCGGCCAACGTCTCGACCGCCGCGATCGCGAAGCGCGCCGATACCCCCGAGCGCTGGTCGACCTGCGGCGCATCGCGCACGTTGCGGGCGAAGCGGCCGACGACCTCGAGCAGGTGTGCCGGGACGACGGGCGCGGCGTGTGCCGTGTCCACCCACAGCACCGCGGCTTCCTGCGCGACGAGCGTCAACTCGTCGGCCAGCTCGAGCGGGTAGTGGGTGCGCACCTCGGCCCCGAAACGGTCCTTCAACGGAGTGATGATCCGGCCGCGGTTGGTGTAGTCCTCGGG
>QHCC01000010.1 GCA_003243915.1 Pseudonocardiales bacterium
GGCGGCAGCTGGCGCGTCGATGCCCCAGGGGGGACCTGCGAGGTCACCTGGCGCGCCGACGGCGAGATGCTGCTCAGCGGTCCCGCGGTACTGGTGGCCGAGATCGAGCTCGATGACGATTGGCTCAGCGCCGCAGGCGGCACACCCACCGCAACGCCAGGCCGTGCGCCGCCAACGCCAGGCGCCTCGACCGGCACAGCCGCTAATGAGGTGGGCACGGCGTGTCACGATGGTCCACGATGACCGAATTCGAGGAACGAGAGCACGATCCGCCTGCATCCACCGGTGATTACGAGCTGGTGGAACGGCAGGCGCTGCGCCGGGTGATCGGCCTCTCGACCGAACTCGAGGACGTCACCGAGGTCGAATACCGCCAGCTGCGCCTCGAACGGGTCGTGCTGGTAGGGGTATGGACCACGGGCACCCTCGCCGAGGCAGAGAACTCCCTCGCCGAACTGGCCCGCCTCGCCGAGACGGCGGGTTCGCTGGTGCTCGACGGGCTGATCCAACGCCGCGACCGCCCCGACCCAGCCACCTACATCGGCTCCGGAAAGGCGAAGGAGCTGCGTGACGTGGTGAACGGGTCCGGCGCCGACACCGTGATCTGCGACGGCGAGCTGACGCCCGGTCAACTGCGCCAGCTGGAAGAGGTCGTGAAGGTCAAGGTCGTCGACCGCACTGCGCTCATCCTCGACATCTTCGCCCAGCATGCGAGTTCCAAGGAGGGCAAGGCGCAGGTCGAGCTGGCCCAGCTGCAGTATCTGATGCCGCGCCTGCGAGGGTGGGGTGAGTCACTGTCCCGGCAGGTCGGCGGCCGGGCGGCCGGTGGTCTGGGGATCGGCGGGCGTGGGCCCGGTGAGACCAAGATCGAGATCGATCGGCGCCGGATCAATTCGCGGATGGCCAGGCTCCGCAAGGAGATCGCCGGAATGAAGACCTCGCGCGACGTGAAGCGGGCCAGGCGTATCGACCAGCACGTACCCAGCGTGGTGCTGGCCGGCTATACGAATGCAGGCAAGTCCTCCTTGCTCAACCGGCTCACCGATGCCGGCGTGCTCGTCGAGAACGCGCTGTTCGCGACGCTGGATCCGACGGTGCGACGGTGCCAGGCCTCCGACGGCCGGCCCTACACGCTGGCCGACACGGTGGGCTTCGTGCGCCACCTGCCCACCCAGCTCGTCGAGGCGTTCCGCTCGACGCTGGAGGAGGTGGGCGACTCAGAACTGATCCTGCACGTCGTCGATGCCTCCGACGCCGACCCGGAGGCACAGATCCGGGCGGTGCGGGCGGTCCTGGCCGACATCGACGCGCTGGCCGTGCCCGAACAACTGGTGTTCAACAAGGTCGACGCGGCCGACCCCGAGGCGTTGGTGCGGCTGCACCGCCTGGCACCGGACGCCGTGTTCGTCTCGGCGCTCACCGGCGACGGGCTGACCGAGCTGCGCAAGGTGCTCGAGGAGCGCCTGCCCAGCCCCGATGTCGAGGTGCGGGTGCTGCTGCCCTACACCCGAGGCGACCTTGTCGCGAGGGTGCATGAAACCGCCGAGGTACTCGGCACCGAACACACTGCAGACGGCACGCTGTTGCATGCCCGGGTGCATCCCGGACTGGCTGCCGCGCTGGAGCCGTTCGTCTGTGCGGCTGGCGTAACCTAGAACAGGCAAAGCCGCCGCTGCGAAAGCTAGAGGAGATTCCCGCAATGGAGCTGTTCAGCCCGGGGCATCTGATCCCGCTGCTCATCATCGCCGTCATCCTTTTCTTCGGATGGAAACAGTTGCCTGACATGGCGCGTTCGCTCGGCCGTTCACTGCGGATCTTCAAGACCGAGATCAAGGGCATGGGCGAGGACGACGCAGCTCGGCAGACCGCAAAGGCGGTCCCCCCGCCCGCCCTTTCCCCGGCGCCGCCCGCACCATTGCCGGAGGCAACCCAGCCAGCGGCGGTCCTCAACGCAGACAAGCCGGCTGCCAGTGCCGAGTGATCTCCCGCTACTCCGGGTGATCCGGCTCGATAACCAGTGAGAGTGCGCGCCGCGGCCGCGGTGGTCCTGCTCGTCGGCGCGAGCGCTCTCATCGGCGCCGGTCAGGCCGATGCGGCGCCGCAACTTCCCCAATGCGATGCGCTGAAGGTCGGTGGCCCGCTCACCGGGACGCCGTGGGCTCAGACTCGGCTCAACTTCCAACGAGCCTGGACGGTCACGACCGGTAAGGGGGTGCGAGTCGCAGTAATCGACACCGGCCTGGACCGGCGGCACGCGCAACTGCGGGGCACGCACGTCGCCCAAGGTCACAACGTGATCCCCGGGTTTCCGTCCACTGATGTCACCGACTGCTCAGGCACCGGCCATGGCACGAGCGTCACGGCGGTCATCGCGGCGCAGCAGATCGAAGGCGCCCACTTCCTGGGCGTCGCACCTGACGTCACGATCGTGCCGATCAAACAGACCAACACCGCGAGCGACAAGTCCAGCAACGCCGCGGGAATCGCCTTGGGGATCGACGCGGCCATCGCCGCGAAGGCCCGGGTCGTGAACATCTCGGTGACGGTCAGCAACCCGGGGGACACCCTGCGTCCGGCGGTGGCGCGGGCCGCGCGAGCGAACCTGGTCATCGTCGCCGCCGCGGGAAACGACGGGCAGGGCCAGAACCTGCCCGCCTACCCGGCGGCGTACTCGACCGAGTTCCCGAACGTCATCGCGGTGTCGGCCAGTGATGCCAAGGACGCAATCGGCCCGTTCTCCGAAACGGGCAGGTACGTCACCGTGGCAGCGCCCGGCGTCGGTGTCGTGATCCCGGCGCCGTTCCTTGGGTATATCAAGGCGGACGGCACCAGCTTCGCGGCCCCGTACGTCACCGGAACCGTCGCGCTGGTGCTGGGCGCGCATCCGCAGATGACTGCCGCGCAGGTGCGCAACCGCATCGAAGCGACCGCCGACCGTCCGCCGGCCACTGTCCCGGACACCAAGTACGGATACGGCATCGTCAACCCGTATCTCGCGGTGACCGCTGTCCGCGACGACTCGCTCGCCGCGCCCACGCCGAAACCGGCACCGCCCCTTCCGGTCCGGGTCACCGCGCCGCAGGCGGATCGGCACCTCGCGCACGTCGCCCTGGCTGTCGCCGTCGTGCTTCTCGGGCTTGCCGCTCTGGCGATTGCGGGCGCCGCGGTCCTTCGCGGCCAGCGCCCGTCGGGCCGTCAAGCCACCTAGACATCGCCTCGGTCCGGCCGATGCGCGCGTGGATCTGTGCCCCGCGGTCAGGCGGCCGGAATCGAGAATGAGTGGAACAGCCGTGGCTGACGCATCGGAGCATGACGCCGACGACCGAATTCACAATATGCGCCGCCAGCGGTGCCCTCGCTGCGCGGCGCATGAATGCGAGTCCGTTCTCAGTCGGTGTCAGGGCTCTGGCGACCATTGCCGCAGTCGCGGTAACCAGCCTGGGACCGCACGGTGGTAGGCGGCGTACTGCTCCCCATAGCTGTCGCTCAGGATCGGCTCCTCGTAGAACCGCGCGAAGCTGGCGACAATGAGCCAAAACACCCCGGCGTAGATCAGCAGGACGATGCGTCCGAGAAGCAGCGCCTGACCGAGGATCGCCGCCAGCACCGCAAGGTACATCGGGTTGCGGACATGGCGGTAGGGGCCGCCGATCACGAGCTCCTGGGTCGGCGCGGCCGGGGCGGGCGTGCCGCCGCCCTCGAACACGAAGCGGGCGATCGTGTCGAGCAGCACGCCCGCGCCCAGAACGATCAAGGCGGTACCGGCCACTTCCAGTGCTCGCGGGGGATGAGCGGAGTGCCAGCCGGTGAGCAGCAACGGCACGAGGCCACCCATCATCGCCGGATTGAACGCGAAGAAAACCACGCTGCCAACTGTTGCTTCAGCCTTGCGCATCGCGGCGACCCCCAGTCCGCGCACCGTTGTCGCGGCGCAGAATCGTGACAGAGCACCTGCTCAGGAGCAGTAGGGCGATGACAGTGGGAGTGAGCATGACGGCTCTCCTTGTTCCTGCTGCATTCTGCTCGTGGTACCGGCCCTTTGGACCAGCACCAATAAGAGGCCCGCGACGGGCAGGAGGATTCAGGGTGATCGAAGAAGTCGGCGAATCCTTTCCCGGCTTCCATGCCTCCTATGTGCGTGCCGAGCAGTTTCGGCCCAGCGATTGGAGGGTGACTATGAGGGTGGCTTCCGGGTGGTCGCCGTGATGGGAGCGTGCGGCGTGACGGTGCTTCGCTCTGGGGGGCGTTGTCATGGCTGATCGCCTCTGGGCCAGCGAGCAGCTGGTCAGGGCCGCTCAGGGCGGCGATGTGGAGTCGATCACCCTCCTGGTGTCCGGCGCTCATCCGCATGTGCGGCGGTTGGCTCACTCGCTGTGCAGCTCGCCGGAGGATGCCGAGGATGCGGCCCAGGAAGCGCTGATCATTCTGTACCGGAAGATCGGCTCGCTGCGCGCGTCGGGTGCGCTGGCGTCCTGGATGTTCCGCATCGTGCGCAACGAGTGTCTGCGCAGGGCACGAATCTTGACGTCGCGCCGCGAGTGGTACGGCCCCGTCGGCTCGTTGTCGGTCCAGGATGGCTCGTTGTCGGTCGAGGATAGGGTCCTGCAACGCCTGGAAGCCGCCCAGGTCGCCCGGGCGATCGGCCAACTATCTGATGTGCAACGGCGGATCTTGATCATGCGGGATCTGCAGGGCGTGCCAGGTCGCACGGTTGCCGGCAGGCTCGGCCTCAGCGTGGCCGCCATGAAGTCCCAGCTGCACCGCGCGCGGGCGAGCGTGCGGGTCGCCTTGGGCGCCGGAGCGGGATCTGGCGGACGGGAGGGCCTGCGTGAGCGTGGAACAGGCTAGCTCGTCGGCCCCCCCGCACCCGGCCCGCGGCAGGTTGGGGTTCGCGGCGCCCGTCGGATCCTTGACGCTGCTACCGGTCAGTGGCGCGGTCAGCCTGACACTGGCTCCTTCTGGACGGTCGGCCTGGCCCAGGGCACCTCGCCCGTCCGAGCGTTCGTGCGCCGAGGAGCGCTGCGAACCGGCGGTCTGAGGCAGCTCACCCAATCCGCGCCGGACGCGGCTCTCGGGGTGTAACCGGGCCCAGGGCCCGCCGGATCACTCATCTGCTTCTCCCTCGAGGTGGGCACCCGCTGCCGGACGCTCGGCTGCTGACACTAGGGCCGGGTCTGTCCCCTTCTCAAGAGGGCACCCGTGTCGCCGGCCGAGCGGCCCGTGCGGGTGGGGTCGAAAGGCAGCACGCACGCCACGCCGGACACTCCGCTCACGGTGCCCGGGGTCAGGGACGGCAGACTGTGGTCTCGTGAACCCCGGGCGGCGTGCGCTGAGGGCGGCGCGCCACGCGCCGTCGCTGCTCAGCCATGCGGCTGCCCAGGCCTGGCGCGATCGCGTACTCGGGCTCTCTGCAGAGGCGGCGTTCTGGCAGTTGCTGAGTCTGCCCTCCCTGTTCCTCGCCCTCGTCGCCACGCTCGGCTATGTGTCGCGGTGGTTCGGCGCCGGGACGGTCGGGCGCACCGAACGCCAACTGGAGTCGACCCTGAGCCGCGCGTTCAGCCAGGAGGTCGTCGATCAAGTCATCAGCCCGATGCTGCACGAGGTGCTGTTCCGGGGCCGTGCCGACATCATCAGCCTGGGTTTCGTGCTGGCCATCTGGGCCGGCTCGTCGGCGACGGCCACCTTCGTCAACACCATCACCATCGCCTACGGCATGCGCGAGCTACGTGGCCCGGTTCGCAGCCGGCTGCTCGCGCTGTGGCTGTTCCTCGGTTCGGTCCTGCTCGGCGTCGTCGTCCTGCCGCTGCTCGTCCTGGGCCCCGACCTGCTGATCCGATCATTTCCCGACGGGGTGCGGCCGACCGCGAGCACAATCGTCACCGCCCTGTACTACCCGGTGGTCGTGGTGTTGCTCCTGACCGGCCTGACGACGCTGTACCACCTGGCGCCGCCCAGACGCCTGCCGTGGAACCGCGGCCTGCCCGGCGCGGTCGTCGCGATGATCGTCTTCCTCGCCGGGGCCGCGGGGCTGCGCGCCTATATCCGGTTCATCCTCAGCCAGAACCACGCCTACGTCACCCTCGCGGCGCCGATCGCTGCGCTGCTGTTCTTCTTCGCACTGGCGTTGGGGGTGCTCTACGGCGCGGAGGTCAACGCCGCCATCGAAAAGCTCGCGCCGACCCCGCTCAGGCCGCCCAGGGTGCTGCACCCGCGCAACTGGCGCCGCCTCGACGCGGATGCGCCGAAGGCCGAAGGCAGTCAGTCCGACAGCACCGTGTCGTAGATCTCCTTGCAGCGTGGGCACACCGGCGAGCCTGGTTTGGGCACCTTGGTAACCGGGAAGACCTCGCCGCACAGCGCCTCGACCATCGTGCCCATCACGGCACTCTCGGTGATCTTCGCCTTGCGCACATAGTGGAACATCTCGTTGCCGGTGTCGGCGTCCGAGGTCTTCGGGGTCTCGAGGGTCTCGGTGCTGCTCACGCCGCCGATTGTGCCACTGTCAGCCGTCAACGACCCGCTCGTCACTGCCTGCGGGAAGCGCGCGCTCGACCGGGGGCCCGGCGTGCGGCGGTAGCCGCTGGGCACGCTTCTTGACCGGGCCATCATTGGCGATCAGCACCGCGCACCACGGCAGCACCATTCCGGCAGCGACGAACAGCAGGGCCAGGGGAAGGGATGCGCGATAGCTCACAGCGGCGCCGATGACACAAAGCGCGCGTATCACCATCATCAGTGCATAACGCCTGCGCCGGCGGTCGAACTCGAGGTCGCTGCTCTCCGGGGCGCTCGTGATCAATGCCGGCTGATCGGAGCGGGAGCGGCGCATACCTCCATCGTCGCACCGCGCGGGGTGAAAATGCTTCCGGGCGGGCAAGATGCTCCGGGTGAGGGCCGTCATCCAACGGGTCACGAGCGCTGCGGTGCTCGTCGACGGCCTCCCGGTGGGCCAGATCGGACTGGGCCTGCTCGTCCTGCTGGGCGTCACCCATAGCGACACCGCAGCGACTGCCGCGGCGCTGGCGCGGAGGGTGCACACCCTGCGGATCATGCGCGGCGAACGCAGCGTCGCGGATCTGCCGGCGACCGCCGTGCTCGTCGTCAGCCAGTTCACCCTTTACGGTGACGCTCGCAAGGGCCGGCGCCCCACGTGGGCCGCCGCAGCTCCCGCGACGATGGCCGAGCCGCTTGTCGAGGCGTTCGTGACCGATTTGCGGGCACTTGGGACGCGGGTGTCCACGGGCGTCTTCGGCGCCGACATGCAGGTCGAATCGATCAATGACGGCCCGGTCACGCTCCTGCTGGACGCCTGAACGCGTCCGGGGCGGAGGGTGTGGCGCACCTTGGCGCACCTTGGCGCACCTGAGCGCACCTGAGCGCACCTAGCGCACCTGAGCGCGCGCCTGTGGCACACCTGAGCATCGACCGGCGCTGTCCGTTCTCGGGAACACAACCGCCGGGGCAACACGTTGAGAAAGTGAACCCGTCAGAGCTTCCTGACGAACTAGTCAGTGAAGCAACCGTGATACAGAGGTGATCTTGCCGATCGTGACTACGTCCCGAAGTGCCGCGTCCCGCAGTCCGAACACCCGCCGCGCCAAGGCGGGTGCGCAGTCGCGTACGTCCTCGTCCGACACCCCGATCACCAAGCGCGGCCATCGCAGCACCCGATCGGTTGCCACCCCCGAGCCGGTCGTCCCGGCCCCCGCCGAGGCATCGCCCGACAGGCCATCCGAGCCGATGCTCGATGCGGAGTTGACGCCGGACACCGACCTGCCGGTCAAGCCGACCGCGGATCTGGACGAGATCGCCGCGTCGGCGGACCTGGTGCGCGTCTACCTCAACGAAATCGGCAAGGTGGCGCTACTGAGTGCAGCTGACGAGGTCGAGTTGGCCAAGCGCATCGAGGCTGGCCTGTACGCCGAGCACCTGGTCGCCGCCTCGAACGACTTCAGCGCCGCGCGCAAGCGGGAACTGCGCGCGCTGATGATCGACGGCGAGCGCGCGAAGGACCATTTGCTGCGGGCCAACCTGCGGCTCGTGGTATCCCTGGCCAAGCGCTACACCGGCCATGGCATGCCGTTCCTGGACTTGATCCAGGAGGGCAACCTGGGGCTGATCCGCGCCGTGGAGAAGTTCGACTATGCCAAGGGCTTCAAGTTCTCGACGTACGCCACCTGGTGGATTCGCCAGGCCATCAGCCGGGCGATGGCCGACCAGTCGCGCACCATCCGACTGCCCGTCCACCTCGTCGAGCAGGTCAACAAGCTGCAGCGCATCCGTCGCGAGAAGAGCCAGGAGCTCGGCCGCGAGGCGAACCACGCGGAGCTGGCCTACGAACTCGACATCACCGAGGAGCGGGTCCGAGAGTTGCTGGACCTATCCCGTGACCTGGTCAGCCTGGACCAGACTGTCGGCGCCGATGACGACGCCTCGCTCGGCGACTTCATTGCCGACGAGCGCGCGACCGCGGCCGAGTCGACGGTCGAGGCCGGATTGATGCGGACCCAGCTCTACGACGTGCTGGGCACGCTCGAGGCCCGCGAAGCCGCCGTGGTGCGGATGCGCTACGGACTTGACGGTGGCCAGCCGAAGACCCTCGACGAGATCGGCCGCTCCTTCAAGCTCTCGCGTGAGCGCATCCGCCAGATCGAGCGGGAGACCATGGCCAAGCTGCGCCATCCTTCGCGTGCTCAGGTGCTGCGCGACTACCTCGACGACTGAGGCCACAACGCCCTCGCCCGCGCTGTGACGGGCTGCGGTGGTTCTGGGCTCGCTTGTCACTAGGATGGAGTCCCCGTCCTACCGGAGCGTGGCCTGTCGTGATCAGGTGCGGCGAACCAGGCAACAGCACAGTTCGTCCTGGATCACGCCCGCCGACGGCCGAACGGGGCCGGACATGAGCCACCACAGCGACCTGATCGACACCACCGAGATGTACTTGCGCACGGTGTACGAACTCGAAGAAGAGGGCGTCGTGCCGCTGCGCGCCCGGATAGCGGAGCGGCTGGGGCAGAGCGGACCGACGGTGAGCCAGACGGTGGCCCGCATGGAGCGCGACGGGTTGCTGAGCGTCGCGGGCGACCGGCACCTGCAGCTCAGCGACACCGGCCGCCACCAGGCGGTGTCCGTCATGCGCAAGCACCGCCTCGCCGAGCGCCTGCTTGCCGACGTCATCGGCTTGGACTGGGAAGAGGTCCACATCGAGGCGTGTCGCTGGGAACACGTTATGAGTGAGGCCGTCGAACGGCGCATCGTGGCCATGCTCGACGAGCCGCGAGTGTGCCCTCACGGCAACCCAATTCCCGGACTGGAGGAGCTGGGCGTGCCCGTCGTCGCGGCCGACGAGGTGACCGGACTGTTCAGCCTCACCGCCGCCGCCCGCGGGAGTGCTTCCGCCGAGGTCACCATCGATCGGATCAGCGAACAGCTGCAGCCCGACGTCGAATTGATGCATCTGCTCACTCGCGCAGGTCTGCGCCCGGGCCGCCACGTGCACGTCGCCGCGGTGGGACCCGACGTCGAGGTCTGGTCCGACGGCGAGCGCACCCCGATCGAGGCCCACGTCAGCGACCACGTCTTCGTGCGGATGGGCTGAGAGCGGCTGCCAGGCAGCTGCAACCGGGACAGACAGCCCACGCTCGGTAGTATCAGGTCAACGCGAGCCACCGTAGCCTCGCCGGCCGGCGCACCACGACGCCGCGCCACGTCCGCGGGCGCCGCGTCATCGCGGCGCGAGCATGATCGAAAGGGCATTCGGTGGCTCACGACCCGCGGGGATTCCTCAGACATGCGCGCGTCGACACGCCGAAGCGACCGGCGGCCGAGCGGGTGCGCGATTGGCAGCCGATCTACCTGCGCGCCCGCAGCGAGGTGGTGGCCGAGCAGGCATCGCGGTGCATGGACTGCGGCGTCGCGTTTTGTCACAGCGGTTGTCCGTTGGGCAACCTGATCCCGGAATGGAACGAGTTCGTCGCGCGCGAGGACTGGGCGAACGCGAGCGAGCGGCTGCACGCCACCAACAATTTCCCGGAATTCACCGGCTGGATCTGCCCGGCGCCGTGTGAGGCGGCGTGCGTCTTGGCCCTGAACACCGACCCGGTGACCATCAAGCAGGTGGAGCTCAGCATCGTCGAGCGCGCGTTCGACGACGGTGCGCTGGGCCCGCAGCCGCCGACCGAGCGCACCGGGAAGACGGTCGCCGTCCTCGGCTCCGGCCCGGCGGGTTTGGCCGCCGCCCAACAGCTCACCCGCGCCGGGCACGACGTGACGGTGTACGAACGTGACGATCGGGTGGGCGGGCTGCTGCGTTACGGCATCCCGGACTTCAAGATGCCCAAGGACATCATCGACCGCCGGCTGGCCCAGATGTCGGCGGAGGGCACCACCTTCCGGGTCAACTCCCCCGTCGGAGCCGCCGAGGCGGCCGCGCTCCGCGCCCAGGTCGACGCGATCGTCCTTGCCGTGGGCGCCCTGGCACCGCGCGAACTCAGCTATCCGGGCCGCGACCTGCAGGGCGTGCACCAGGCCATGACATACCTGCCTCAGGGCAATCGCGTGCAGGCAGGTGACATCGACGGGCCGTCCATCGACGCCGCCGGCAAGCATGTCATCATCATCGGCGGCGGCGACACGGCAGCCGACTGCCTCGGCACTGTGAACCGGCAGCGGGCGTTGTCCGTGACCGTCCTGGACCACAACCCGCGCCCAACCGTGCGCGCCGACCTCGTCAATCCGATCTGGCCGTCGGCACCGAGCACCCGCGGGGTCTCGCCTGCCCACGACGAAGGTGTCCACGAAGCCTGGGCTCGCGAGGTCGTCGAGTTCGTCGGCGACGCTGACGGCGCGGTGCGTGCTGTGGTCGTCGAGCAAGTTGAGATCGTGCGGATCGGGCGGCACCGGGAGTTCCGCCCGGTGGCAGAGTCGCGTACCGAACTGCCGGCCAGCTTGGTGCTTCTCGCGGCCGGCTTCGTGGGCACGGACGTGCCCGAGCTGCTCGACGCGCTGGGGGTGCGGTGCGACCCGTTGCGCGGTACCGCCGCCGTCGATGAGCGCTGGCGAACCTCGGCCGACGGCGTCTACGCCTGCGGTGACGCAAGCCGCGGCGCGTCGCTGGTGGTCTGGGCCATCGCCGAGGGGCGCGCCTGCGCAGCGGCGGTCGACGGCGCGCTCACCGGCGCCTCCGAGTTGCCCGACCCGGTGACACCGCTCACGGTCTCCATCTGAGCGCACCGTGCTCACGCCGAGCGCGGCAGGCGCAGCCTGGGCAGCCTGCGCGGCTCCACGCCGCGGGCCAGGGCCGCCAGCAACAGGTCCGCGGCGCTGTATCCAGGGTCGCTGTGGACGGCGCGTTCGGCCGCGATGCCGGCCAATGCACCGTTGCCTGCGCGCCACGAACACCAGCCATACAAGAACAGCGGGGCGGCGTTGTATGGGCTGGGCAACCGCCTGGCCAGATCGAGCCACAACACCCGCCCGTCCAGGCGACCGTCATCGGCTGCCATCCACAGTGAATCGCGCAGCGCGGTGGCGCTGAGTGCTACCCCGAAACGCGCGGCCTCGTGCTCGTCGATCTCGAGCCGTTCGGACACTTCGGCGGGCGAGTCGCTGCGGCGGGCGGCGGCGAACAGTGCGCGCTTGACCGACCGGTCGTGGCGGTCCGCGCGCCCGTCGAGCACCGCCCGCACTGCGGCATTCTCGTGCTCGGCGAGTAGCGGGCCGAGCCGTTCGCGATCGGTGTCTGGCAGCGGATCGAGAACCGCGGCCAGGGCACCGCGGTCCGGCAATGCAACCATCCCGGCGTAGGTGGCGGCCGCTGAGAACGCGGATCCCCCGCCGGTCAATGGGCGCCCGTGCGGCGGGCAGCAGCCGGAGTCCTGGCAGGAGTAGGACCACCACCTGTCACCCGCGACGAGTAGTACGTCGCAGACGTCGCAGGCCGCCCTTGCAGCCGCCTCCCGGAACGCCGCCACCGCAGCGCCCCACGGCATCGGGCGGCGGATTGGGCCCGGTGGGCAGTCATAGATCGCTGCGACGAGTTCAGACGCACCGCCTCGGCGCATTGCGGACACGGCAGCATCGATTGCGTTGCCTGTGGCCAGGTCTGCCAGGTCTGCCAGGTCTGCCAGGTCTGCCAGGTCAGCCAGGTCAGCCAGGTCAGCCAGGTCGAGGCGCACTGTGACGACCAGGCGGGACTGGTCGAGACCGACGATGACCAGACTCGATGTCGGGTGGAAGCCCAGCAGGTAGGGGACGGCCTGCAGGAGCTCCGCAGGTCCGTGGATGCGCAGGAGCGGGGCAGCGGGAGCTGACCCGGCGATGCGGTCGGTCGTCATGCGAATGAGCCTGGTCGTGACCCGGCGCCGGCAACAGCAGGGACTGCGTCCTGTGGGCGACACGCGACCCTGTGGATCAAGGTGGCGGCCGGTCGGCGCCCCGTGGTAGCGGCGCACGTCCGGTGCTCAGTTCAGGGTGCCCGCCCGCCACCGGGATGCCGCCGCGGTCAAGTCGGTGGCCACCCGTTCGTTGCGGTGTGCCAGCTCCCGCTCACCGGCACCGGAGGCTCCCGGCGCAGCGAGCTCCCTGCGGCCCGCTGCCACGACCCGGAACAACGCTGCCGCGCGTTCCAGTGCGACGGCGAAATCACCGCGGTACGCACCGCCGAGCACCGCATCGGCCACCCGCCGCACCGCCACGACGTCGGCGTAGTCGGCGACCCCTGCCACGACGGCGTCGGGTGCGGCGAGCGCCTCGCCCGCCCGCCACAGGCGCGCGACATCGTCGGGATTGGTGTGGCACCACTGGCGCAACAGGTACAACGCCCACAGCGTGCCGGGCAGGCTGACCGGATCCGAGTCCTGCCAGAGGTCGGCCAACGTGTCCATGCCCACCCGGTCCGCGAGGGCGACGAATCGGGCTCCGTCGCCGTCCGCGGCCTGCGCCTGCTCGCGCCGGCCGGCCGCGACCACGACCGCTGCGGTCGCCGCCGCGATCTCGGCGCGCGAACTCGGCATGGCGCCACCCGCCGCGTCGATGAGGTCTGTCAGATCGGCATACGGCGACGGACGGTGCGGGCGCTTGGGGTTCTCGGCCATCAGCGCGCCACGGCTCGGCTGCTCACCCAGACCACGATACGGCGGCGCCCAGCGGCCGCAGGCAGACGCCACGCCGACCCAGCAGGTACTGTGGTCGGCGGCGTCGGCCCGATCCTGGCCCCGGTCCCACATCTGCCGCCGTGAGCGGCCTTCCGCCGAGAGGCGACCTGGCGGGCCGACGCCGAGCCCGTCCATGCGGTATGAACCACGCATGAGCGGCGACGGCAACGGCTGGGTCGAATGCGCCCTGGGCCATCGGCACTGGGGCCGCTTCGGGGCAGCCGGCCTGTTGATCACCGACGGTGCGCGCGTCGTGTTGCAGCACCGCGCGCCGTGGACTCACGACGGCGACACCTGGGCCCTTCCCGGTGGAGCCCGGGACAGTCACGAAGACGTCCTCACCGCTGCGCTCCGCGAGGCCGCCGAGGAGGCCGCGCTCGACCCTTCGAGCGTTGCGCCGATAGACGAGTGGGTCGACGATCATGGTGGCTGGTCGTACACGACCGTCGTCGCGCAGGCACTGGTCGAACTCAAGCCGCGCGCCGCCAACGCCGAGAGCCTGGACGTGCGCTGGTGGTCGATAGACGAGGTCGGCGCACTGCCGCTGCATCGCGCCTTCGCGATCGCGTGGCCGAGCCTGCGCGACCTGCTCGAGCACGGGGCCGCCGGGCGTGGCGGCCGCGGGCGCCCGGGCCGATAGCCTCGATCGCCGTGCGCATCCTGTTGCCGCCCAGCGAGACGAAGGCACGTGGCGGGCGGGGTCGACCACTCGGTCAGCGGGTCGCCACCGGTGCGCTCGCCGAAGCTCGCGCCGATGTGCTGCGGGCGTTGCATGCCCTCACCAGCGGTGACCCCGTGACGGCGGCCCGCGCGCTGCTGCTGCCGCCCGGCATCGCGGGTGACGCGCTCGCGGCGAACGCCGCGGTAACCGACTCCCCCACCACCCCTGCCCTGCGCCGCTACACGGGGGTGGTCTACGACGGGCTCAACTTCGCCGAACTGGCACCCGAGGTCCAGCGCGCCGCCGCCCGCAGCGTGCTGATCTTTTCTGGGTTGTTCGGCGTCGTGCGCGGCAACGAGCCGGTGCCGCTCTACCGGGTGCCGGCCAAGGCCGACCTGCCGGGACTGGGAACCGCGAGCACATTCTGGCGTCGCGTCCTGCACGCGATCATCCCGCCGGCGCTCGGCCGCGGACTGGTGATCGACATGCGCTCGAGCGACTATGCGCAGATGTGGCGGCCCGATACGGCGACCGCGCGCCGCGTCCTGACGGTCCGGGTGCTGTCCCCGACGCCGGGCGGCGCTCACGCCGTGCTCAGTTACCCGAGCAAGCTGGCCAAGGGCCGCCTTGCCGCGGCGCTGGTCACCCGCGCGGCGAGCGGCCAGCCCGTCGAGACCGGCGGCGACGTCGCCGCGGCGTGGCAGGCGTGCGGCGGTCTTCGCAGCCGGACAGCGGGCTCGACTCACCTCGACCTGTACACCGCGTGAGGTCGGCGCCTACCACTCGGCCCGACCGCGCCGCCCCCCGCCCCACTGCGCTCGCGTGGCGGGGCGTGGGTCACCATGACGTCATGCGTCTGGACCACCTCAGCTACGCAGCCGGCTCAGAGGGTCTGGCATCGTGTGTGCAGCGGCTCGGAGCCAGGCTGGGCGCAGCGTTCACCGACGGCGGTCTGCACCCGTCGTTCGGTACCCGCAATTTCGTCCTGGCCCTGGGCAATGGTTGTTACCTCGAGGTCGTCGAGGCACTGGACCACCCCGCTGCCGATCGGGCCCCCTTCGGCCGCGCCGTTCGGTCCCGCGCCCGCGCCGGTGGCGGCTGGCTCGGCTGGGCCGTCCGCGTCGACGACATCGGCGCGATCGAAACCCGCCTGGCGCGCCCCGCCGCAGACGGCCACCGCCGCCGGCCCGACGGGTTCGATCTGCGCTGGCAGCAGATCGGCATCAACGACATCGCAGGCGACCCGCAGCTGCCGTTCTTCGTGCACTGGCTCAGCGACGAGGAGCACCACCCCTCGGCCGGGGGTTCGGCCGTCGCGTTGACCAGGCTGGAGATCGCCGGCGATGAGCGCACCGTCGACGAGCATCTCGGCACGTCAGCTCAGCAGCCCCTGGACGATGTCGACGTCGACTGGGCCGAGCCGTCCGAGCAAGGCACTGGCGTCATGGCTGCCGTGTTCGACACCGCCTCGGGAGAAGTCCGGATCGACTGAGGCGGGTCACCGGCCACGAGCGCCACAGGCTCGGCGGCGGCCGCCCGAACGACTGCCCGGCGCGCGGCGAGCACGGAGCCGGCGAGTATCAACGGGAAGCCGACAGCCATGCCGAGCGTGAATCGCTCGCCGAGCAGGGTGACGCCTAACAGGACTGCCACTGCGGGGTTGACGTAGGTGATCACCGTGGCGCGGGCCGGGCCGATGGCGCTGATCAGCGCGAAGAACAGCACGAAGGCGAGGGCCGTGCACACGGTGCCCAGGACGAGGATCGACCCGATCGCCTCGCCGGACAGGCTGTGGGGCGGCCGCAGCACCGCGTAGGGCAGATAACCGATCGCTGTCATGAGTAGGGAGGCGGACACCACCGGGATGATCGGCAGGTCGGCCAGTCGCCGCGCCAGGATCACCGGCGCCACCGCGTATCCGATCACCACCACGGCGATCTCGAGCAGGGCGCCGAGATCGACTCGTCCGAAGTCCAGGCCGACGAGCGTCGCGACCCCGACCACGCCCAGCAGCAGGCCGGTCAGGCGTGCCCCGTCGACGCGCTCCTCGGCCCCCACCAGGCGCGCGACGAACACCCCGACGAGCGGCACCGCGGCCACCAGCAACCCGGCCAGTGAGCTGGACAGCTTCGTCTCGGCGTCGGACAGCAACAGCCACGGGACGGCCATCTCGATGATCGTGAACGCAACCAGGGGCCGCCAGCGCCTCAGGACCGGGCCGAACCCGCCCGCGCGAAGCACCAACGGCAGCAGGATCACCCCGCCTATCGCCGTGCGGGCAAACACGAGCGTCCCCGGTGTCACGTCGCGCACGGCCACCCGGATCAGGAGATAGGGGATGCCCCAGATGATGCACATGGCCGCGAAGATCAGCCAGCTGCGCCGGGTCATCGCACTCCGTCCACCGAGATCAGTACCGCACCAACCTCGTGGCACAACACCGACGGCGCCGCCCGAATTTCAGCGGGCCACTCAGGGCATAGTGGTCGGGTGCACAACGTCGCGCTGACTTGGGAGCAGGCGGCATCGCTATCCGCCGCGCTGCTCGTCGCCGCGCTGTGCCTGTTTCAGAGCACCGCACCGCGGCCGCGTGCCGCGGCCCCGTTGGTTCGCGAGGCGGGGGTGATCGCCGGGCTGTACGCCTTGTGGCAGTTGGCCGGCACGCTGTCCGTCCTCGGCACCGCGGGCGCATTCCACCGGGCCGAGTGGATCGAGCGCACCGAGCGGTTCTGGCGGCTGCCATCCGAGGCGGGTGTGCAGCGGATCGTCGCGGGCCATTCGGCGCTCGTACAGGCCTGCAACCTCTACTACGCGATCATGCACTTCGGCGTGTTGTTCGCCTTCCTGGCGTGGCTGTTCGTCCGGCATCGTGACGAGTACCCGGCTATCCGGATGACCCTCGGGCTGAGCACCCTCGCCTGCCTGCTCGTACAGCTCGTCCCGGTGGCACCGCCCCGCCTGCTGCCCGGATACGTCGACACGGCAGCGCAGTACGGCCAGTCGGTGTACAGCCTGGGCCTGGCCCCCGACCAGCTCTCGGCGATGCCCTCGGTGCACGTCGCCTGGGCCGTGCTCGTAGGCTGGGCGGTCGTGCGCGTCGGCACTAGCCGATGGCGCTGGCTGGCCCTTGCTCATCCCGTGCTGACGCTGTTCGTGGTCGCCGCCACCGCCAACCACTTCTGGCTCGACGGCATCGTGGCAGTGCTCCTGCTCGTGCTCTGCGCGTGCGTTCAGAGCGGCGCAGCGCGGGGGCTGCGTGCCTGGCGGGCGCGAGCCGTTCAGCCCCCGCAGTTGAGTCCGGAGCCGATGGCGCGCATCCTGCGGTGATGAACGCGACGCCGGCAGCTCCGCACCCGCCACCCGCCAGCCCGTCTCCGCACGCCGTGCCCATCGGCGACTACGGCTTCCTCTCCGACGGCGAAACCACCGCGCTCGTGTCTCCCGGCGGCTCGGTCGAGTGGATGTGCCTGCCCCGGATGGACTCGCCGAGCATCTTCGGAGCGATGCTCGGCCGGCACGCCGGCAGCTTCCGGGTCTCACCGTCGGACGTCACGGTGCCGGCGGCGCGGCGCTACCTGCCGGGCACGATGATCCTGGAGACCAGCTGGGGCACCGACACGGGCTGGATCATCGTCCGTGACGCGCTCATCCTCGGACCATGGCGGCACGACACCAAGTTGTCCGGCACCTATCAGCGCACGCCCACCGACTACGAGGCCGAACACGTGTTGTTGCGCACCGTGCGCTGCGTCAAAGGCGAGGTGCAGACGGTCGTGGAATGCGAGCCGGTGCCGGACTACGGGCGCTCGATGCTGCGCTGGTCCTACACCGACCGGGTGTATCACCAGGCGCAGGCGCACTGCGACGCCCTGGATCAGACGCTGACGCTCAGCACCGATCTGCGGTTGGGCTTCGAAGGCGGCCGGGCCTCGGCCCGGACGCTGTTGCGGGAGGGCGACGTGCGCTACGTCGCGCTGTCGTGGGGCAGCAAGGCGCCTCCCGTGGACTACGCCGAGGCCTACCGGCGGCTGGTCTGGACCGCGCACCATTGGCAGCACTGGCTGGGGCGAGGCACCTTCCCCGACCACCCCTGGCGCAGCTACCTGCAGCGCAGCGCGCTGACCCTGAAGGGGCTGACCTACGCTCCCACCGGCGCCATCTGCGCGGCGGCCACCACATCGCTTCCGGAGACCATCGGCGGCGAACGCAACTACGACTACCGCTACAGCTGGATCCGCGACGCCACATTCGCGCTGTGGGGCATGTACTCGCTGGGTTTCGACTGGGAGGCCGTCGACTTCTTCTCCTTCATCGCGGATCTGGCCGAGCGCGACGACGACCTGCAGATCATGTACGGCATCGGCGGCGAGCGGGATCTGCGCGAGTACGAGCTCGACCACCTGCCCGGTTACGCGAACTCACGCCCGGTGCGCGTGGGCAACGCGGCCAGCGAACAGCGTCAGCACGACGTCTGGGGCGCGCTGCTGGACTCGGTCTACCTGCACAGCAAGGCGGCCGACCACCTCGACGGCCGCATCTGGCCGATCCTGGGCAAACAGGTGCAGGCAGCACTGAAGCACTGGCGCGAGCCGGACGCCGGCATCTGGGAGGTCCGCGGCGAGAACAAGCACTTCACGTCCTCGAAGATCATGTGCTGGGTTGCTGTCGACCGGGGCGCGAGGCTGGCCTCGATGATCGGCCAGGACGCCGCCGCGTCGGAGTGGGAGCTCGCGGCCGAGGAGATCAAGGCCGACATCCTCGCGCATGGTGTCGACGAGCGCGGCGTGCTCACCCAGCACTACGACACGACCGCCCTGGACGCCTCGCTCCTGCTCGCGCCACTCGTACGGTTCCTGCCCGCCGACGATCCCCGCATCGTCGCTACGGTGCATGCCATCGCCGAGGAGCTGACGGTGCACGGCATGGTCATGCGGTACAAGGTCGAGGAGACTGACGACGGTTTCAGCGGTCAGGAAGGCTCGTTCACGATCTGCTCGTTCTGGCTGGTGTCCGCGCTGTGCGAGATCGGCGAATACAAGCGCGCCCGCGCGCTGTGCGCGAAATTGCTGTCCTTCGCCGGGCCCCTCGAGCTGTACGCCGAGGAGATCGACACCTACTCGGGCCAGCAGCTGGGCAACTTCCCGCAGGCCTTCACGCACCTGGCGCTGATCAACGCGGTGCTGCACGTGATCGGCACCGAACGCGGCGATCCAACGGACGTGCCCGGCGCGACCCAGTCCTGAGGGCGCCGCGCCGGGACACTTCGCCGCGATCATGCCTCCCGGGCCGCGCCGATCAGCAGAGCCGCCACCAGATCCGGGTGACTCATCAGCGGGCTGTGGTCCGAGGCCCACTCGAGCGAATCGGTGGCCCGCTGGGCCATGGCGCGCTGCAGCTGCGGCGCGACCGTCAAGTCCTGGGCACACACCGCATACGTCGAGGGCACCGTGCGCCACGCGACCCTGTCTACCCGCGAGCCGAACAGTGCTCGGGGCACCGGGCGCATCTGGGCGATCGCGGCGTCGGCCTCGGCCGTCGGCGCCTGCCCGTAGAGAAGTTCCCGGGCCATGACGGGGTCGACGCCGACCTGCCGGGCATCCTCGGAAAAGCGCAACGCGGCACCGAGTCGGGTCGCCTGGATTCCCGACTCCGGCAGCACTCGCGAGATGCTTTCCCCCACGTCCAGCTGGAATCCCGCGACGTAGACCAGCCGCCGGACCGCCGAATGAGCGCCCGCGACCGTGATGACGGCGCCGCCGTAGGAGTGCCCCACCAGCACCACCGGCCCGCGGACGAGGTCCAGGGCCCGCCGTACGGCAGCCACATCGTCGCCTAGCGCGGTCATCGGCAGGTCGAGGGCTACGCTCCTGAGACCGGCTGCGTCGAGCCGGCGTCGCACCAGGCGCCAGCACCAGGCACCGTGCCACAGCCCGTGGACCAGGACCACACAGGCGCAGTCCACATTGCCGCGCTCAGGTCCGGTCACGGCTCCAGGGGGCGCCCCTCGACACGCTCGCGAGCGTGGGGTTCCTCGGCTGGCGCCGGATACTCGCCCGGCTCCGGCTGCGCTGCCCTCGGGTGCTGCGTGGCCGGCCCCACCGGGGGGCCGTAGCCGCGCACCGGCGCGGACGGGCCCGGCGCGGACGGGCCCGGCGCGGACGGGCCCGGCTCGGCCACGTCGACCGGCCCGTAGCCAGGCCCGGGCACGGCCGATTCGGCCACGTCGGCACGCTCGGCGAGCCGGCGGTTCTCCGCAGCCAGCTCGCGGCGCTCGCGGCGCAGCCGCCGGGCCCGCCGGCCGCCGGCCCTCATCATGGCGAGTCCGAGCACCGCGACGACCAGAATTGCCGCACCGAGCACCGCAAGCCACAACGCGTCGAAATGCCACGTCCAGCGCCACATGTGGACATTGATCTCGCTGTCGTGGGCATGGTTGGCCAGGACCAATTCGACCGCCACCACCACGGCAGCGGCCAGCAGCAGAATGCCGAGAACCATCATCACGTCACCTCCGGTCGGGCAGGGCGCCGAGCGACGCGGACTACAGCCCGCCGTAACCCTTCCCGGGAGGGCGGAGTGTTAAACCCTCGTTGCGGGGGCGCCCGGCCAACGGGTTAGCTGGGGCCATGACCACACGACTCGTAGACACCGTGGCGCTGATCACCGGGGCCAGCAGTGGGATCGGAGCGGCAACCGCGCAGGCGCTGGCCGGGGAGGGGGCTGCGGTCGCGCTCATGGCCCGGCGGCGCGACCGGCTCGACGACCTGGCAGGCGCCATCGGCGATAGCGGTGGCCGGGCGCTCGTCATCGAAGGCGATGCCACCGAAGAGGCACAGGTGCGCGCCGCCGTCGCGTCGGCCGTGGCGGAGTTCGGCCGTCTGGACGTGGTGGTCGCCAACGCCGGGGTGATGCTCCTGGGCCCTATTGTCGACGCTCCGGTCGAGGAGTGGACGCGGATGGTGCATCTCAACGTCCTCGGCCTGATGTACACCGCGCACGCGGCGCTGCCACACCTGCTGGCCGCCGCGGAACAGGGCCCCCGCCAGGTCGCCGATCTGGTACTGATCAGCAGTGTCGCCGGCCGGGTCCCGCGCAACGGCAGTGGCGGGTACAACGCGACCAAGCACGCGGTAGGCGCGTTCGGCGAGGCGCTGCGCCAGGAGGTGACCCAGCGCCATGTGCGGGTGAGCCTGGTCGAACCGGGCGCCGTCGACACCGAGTTGGCCGGCCACAACCGTCCCGAGATCCAGGAGGGCATGCGCGCCCGGTTCGCCAGCATCGAGCGTCTCGAAGCCGACGACATCTCCGACGCGATCACCTACATCGTCACCCGGCCCCGCCGGATGGCCGTCAACGAGATCCTGATCCGACCCACCGAGCAGCAGGGATGACCGGCCCAGCCAACGAACGGATCGAGATCAACGTCGCCACTGCGAAGCCCCTCTCGATCTACCCGTGGCTCACGGCTTCGCTGATCCCGCGCCCGATCGCGTGGGTCTCGACCCGCTCCGCCGACGGCATCGACAACCTGGCTCCGCACTCGTTCACCACGGTCGCGGGCATCGACCCCCCGACTCTGTGTTTCGTGTCGGTCGGGCACAAGGACACCCTGGCCAACGTCCGGGCGACGGGTGAGTTCGTCCTCAACATCGGCACCGAAGCGCTGCTGCACGCCATGAACGACTCGGCGACGAACTTCCCCGCCGGGACGAGCGAGTTCGACGCCGCGCACCTGCAGCGCGAGCCCAGCGTCACAGTCGGCCCCCCGCGGGTTGCGAGCGCGCCGATCGCCTTCGAGTGCCGCGCGGCAGGGGAGCACGAGGTCGGCCAGTGCGTGATGGTCTTCGGAGAGGTCCTGCACATCGCCGCTGCGCTCGATGTACTCGCCGCCGACGGGATGCCCGCCGCGGGAGCGGTGGCCCCGCTGGCCCGGCTGGGGCGCGCGGAGTGGTCGACGCTGGGTGAGATCATCGCCCTGGACCGGATTCGGTACGACGGCTGGCAGCGCGGACAGCGCAGCGGGTGAGTCATCCGCCGAGGGGAAACCCAGGCGGGGCGTCGGCGGCGGGCACCGCCGGCAGGCCGTTGAGCGGCAGGCCGTTCAACGGCAGGCAGGCGCGGCAGAACTCCTCACCGAAGGAGTTCAGGTGGATGCTGCGGTGCACGGTGCGTGGCCACCGTCCGGCTCGCTTGAGGACCTCGGTGACCTTGGGCTGTGCCTCAACGAGCTGGTAGCGCTGCGGGTTGGTCACCTGCTCCTTGGAGAACTCGACCATCCCGAGCCGGAACAGGTTCGTCAGGTACTGATGGATCCGCTCGACATGGCGGCAACCCGCGTGCTCGCCGATCATGTTCAGCCCGCCGGCCACGAGCTGGGAGCCGATCCCCAGCGGCCGGTTCGTGCGGACGTCGACCGAGGGCTGCGGGCCCTGCAGGTACAGCAAACGCAGGACGCGCGCCTCGTCCGGGGTGATCTCGGACAGGATGCGGGCGAACGCGGGGTGGGTGTCCTCGACGACACGCACGTCGTTCGAGCGTCGCAGCAGTTCGGTGCCGCGCGCCTGCAGGTCGTGCGTCGTCGTATCCGTCGGCACGACCGTCTGCGGGATGCCGCGCCCGTCGGTCTGCTCACCGAGCCCCAGGGCCCGCCAGGCGGCCCCCCGCGCGTCTGAGGCCAGCCCCGCGATCACCGCGGCCGGCGGCTCACCGCTGGTGGCCCGCTTCACCACGGTGTTCGCCGCTGCGATCGACGCGCCCAGCGACCACGACGCGGCCCGCCACCAGGACACCGCGGCCACGCGCGCCAGTTCCGGGACGAGGTTGCGCACGGTCGAGTCCGGGATCCGGGCAGGCGGTGTCGAACCAGTGGGTCCTACCACGACCGCCCTCTCGCTCGGGTCGCTCACGTCACACTCCGAAGATCGCCAGGTGCAGGAAGCCGGCACCCAGCCCCAGGGCACCGCCGTGCACGAACAGCAGCCACTCGTCCTGCTTGATCGCCGAGCGCAGCATCTCCACGAAATCGTCCGGGCCCATGGTGCGCATCTGACCCTCGATGAAAGCGTAGATCCTGTTGCCCTGGCGCTTGTTGAACTCGGGCTCGGCGAACGCTACCGGAGCGAAGTTCGTCGCCTCACTGGCCACCGAGTTGCGGATCTTGTCGTACTCCTTGGTGCCGATGGCCAGCCGCACGGCCGCACGGGCCGGTCCGACCGCGGCGTCGACCGCCGGGCGCAGGGTGTCCTCGAGCAGCTGCATGGTGCGGTCGCTGCGCGGTCCGCCCAGCAGTTCGTCGCCGATGTTGTGCAGCGTGATCACGTTGTCGGCGATCAGGCGCGCGTACATCTCGGTGATTTCCGCCTGACGCTTGATCAGTAGGCCCTGCCGCCAGGGCGCCCACTTGCTCGGGTGGATAGGTTCGAAGATCATCGCGATACCGATGTAGTTGACGACCCAGCCGATGACCACCCCGCCCAGCGGCAGCACATACCACTGCGGGACCAGGTGCAGGATGGCGACGAGCACGAAACCCATCGGGAAGCCGAAGTAGAAGCCGAAGTTCTGCATGAAGCGCAGCTCCTTGCGCCCCATCGTCATGAACAGCTCGTTGAGCAGCTCCGGATGATCCGAGAAGTACCGGATCACCATCAGCTTGACGTCGATCAGCTGGTCGATGTTCTTGCCGATGTCATCAGTGATGGTCTTGACGATTCTCGGCAGCTGCTGGCGCACCCGTCCGTGCACGGCCTCCCTGACGACCGGGGGCAGGTCCCGCCAGAACTGCGGGTACTCCTCCATCATGATCTTGTCGACCACCTCGCGAATCTCGAGGACCGCGATCTTGGCGAGATGCTCGGCGATGCGATCGGGCTCCAGCTCACGGTAGAAGTCGGCGATGCTGCCGAGCTTGGCCAGCCCCTTGTCGACGGCGATGCTGGCCATCTTGTCCGCGCGCGAGGGCACGATGCCCTGCCAGCCGAGCCCCCCGTCGTAGCGGATCAGAGGCAGCACCTGAACCCGGCGCGGCAGGATCGGGAAGAGCACCTTGAGCAGCGGGACTTTGACGCCGCGGAAGCGGATCGGTCTGAACAACATCAGCACGCCGGTCCAGTTGGTGACGTAGCCGATGACTCCGGTGAACACGGGGACGCTGATCAGATCGATCAGCAGCTTGTGATCCATCCACCATCCCTCGGCAAGTCGGTCCGAACCCGCTGGCTGAGAACGGCACCACCGGCCATGCGCTCGCCCGACACATCATGAGGACTGCGTGGCGGGCCCGTCCACTCCGGGTCGCATCCGCGGCCTGTGATGTGACCGGCCCGCGTGGGCAGACTGCCCGGGTGGCGGAGGTGGGCAAGTACATGGCGGTGACGCCCGAACGGCTCTGGGCCGAGCTCAGCGACGCGTGGACGTTCACCGGCTGGGTCGTGGGGGCTTCGCACATCCGCGGCGTGGACGGGAGCTGGCCCGCGGTTGGTGCCCGGCTGCACCACCAGGTAGGCGTCTGGCCGCTGGTGGTCAGCGACAGCACCGCTGTCATCGAGTCCGACCCACCGCGTCGGCTCGTGCTGCAGGCCCGGGCCTGGCCGGCCGGCGAGGCGCGGGTGGAGCTGACGGTGACTGCGGACGGGACCGGATCGATGGTCCGGATGGCCGAATGGCCCACGCACGGCCCGGGACGCTGGCTGCACAACCCGCTGCAGGACGCGCTGCTGCGCCGGCGCAACATCGAGTCGCTCCAGCGGCTGGCCGACATCGCGCAGAATCGGTCGGACCCCAGGCTGCGCGGGACGCAGCGAGGATTGGATCAGCCCGCGTAAATACGGCCCATCGCCAGCTCCAGCATGCGACGTCGTGCCGGGCCCGACGCGCTCTCGCGGCCCAACGCGGCACGGGCTGCGTTGTGGCCGGGGCCTCCGTGCACGCCCCCGCCAGGGTGGGCCGAGGCACCGGCCAGGTAGAGCCGGTCGATCACCGTCTCGGCGCGAGCCAGCCCAGGCACCGGCCGGAAGACGAGTTGCTGGTGCAGACTCGCCGTGCCGGAGTTGGTCGCCCCGCCGACCAGGCTCGGGTTGGCGTGCTGCAGGTCCGCAGGCGATTGGACCTGCCGGTCCAGGACGAGTGCGCCGAAGCCCGGTGCGTGCCGTTGCATGATCTGCTCGATCCGTTCAACGTGGGCCGCGATGACCGCGGGGCCCAGTTCCAGCTTCTCGGGCAGATGGGTGTACGCCCAGACCGACTCGGTCCCCGCCGGGGACCGTGCCGGGTCGGCGGTGGTCATCTGACCCACCAGGACGAACGGCTGTGGTGGCACCCGCCGCGCGGCCAGCGACGCGGCATAGAACGTGAGGCCGTCCATGTCGACGCCGACGTGCACGGTGCCGGCGCCACGCGCAGCCGCCGCGGTCCACGGGATCGGTCCGGACAGCGCCCAGTTGACCTTGAGCGTGGGAGCGTCCCACTGGAAGTTGTCCAGATCGCGAACCAGCCGCCCCGGCAGGTGCTCGACGCCCACGAGTGAGCGGTACAGGTCAGGCGCCGAACTGTCGGCCAGCACTGCGCGGCCCACCCTGACCGTTGTGCCGTCGACCAGCCGCACGCCCACCGCCCGGTTGTTCGTGACCAGCACCTTCTCGACCCCCGAGCCGAGTCTGAGATGGCCACCCCGCGCCGCCAGGCGGGCCACCAGCGCGTCCACGAGCCGCCCCGACCCCCCGGCCGGCACCGGAAACCCGACCGTCTGTCCCAGCATCGCCAGCAGCCAGCCATAGATGGCGCTGCCGGCGCCTTCGGGTGGCAGGTCGGTGTGCAGCGCGTTGCCGGCCAGCAGCAACGGCCCGCCCTCGCCGTGGAAGCGTTCATCGCCGAAGCGGCGCACCGGCTGCGTGGCGAAACGGGCGAACCGCAGCGCGCCGGCAGTGCCGAGGCGATGCAGCAGTCGGGCGGCCGGAAGCACCGGCGGGAAGGGCCGGAACAGGGCAGCAAGCAGTGGCTCGCGGATCCGCTCGAACTCAGCGACCAGTTCAGTCCAGGCGTCCCCGTCGCCGGCCGCGAACTCGTCGAGCGAGGCGGCGGTGCCGGCCACGTCACGGCACAGCAGCGCGCAGCGGTCGTCGGGCAGTACATGGGCGAGCACACTCGGCGCGTGGCTCCAGGACAGTCCGTACCGGTCGAGTTCGAGCGCGCTCAAGACCGGAGACGCGGCGCCCAACGGGTAGAACGCGCTGAACAGATCGGTGACGAAGCCGGAGCGGACCGACTCCGCGGAGTGAACGGCTCCGCCGGCATGGTCCGCGGCCTCCAGCACCAGCACGCTCCAGCCGGCGTCGGCCAGGATGTTGGCCGCAACCAACCCGTTGTGACCGGCGCCGATGACCACGGCATCGGGCACCTCGGACGAGCCGGGCCGATGCCGAACCATGCACCCACCCTACGATGCTGTCAGCTGCAGCCGCTGGTGCTACCGCAGCCCTCGCAGACGAAACAGCTGCCGGCGGGGCGCATCTTGGTGCCGCAGTTCATGCACAGCGGCGCGTCGGCCGAGCTGCCGGTGAGTGCCTCGAGAAGTTCGGTGGAGCTGTGCACCGTCGGCGGAGCGCTCGTCGCCGTGCCGGCCAGCACGGCATCGTCGAGCTCCGGGGCCACCGCCTTGGCCACGGGCGCCGACTGCGCCAGAGTCACGACGTCGAGGTCGTCGTCGTCGGCCTCCGCCTCGTCGGCGACGTAGGAGCCTGTCTCGAGCTGGCGGGTGCGTTCGGCCGCGGTGTGGATGCCCAGCGCCGAGCGGGTCTCGAACGGCAGGTAGTCCAGTGCCAGCCGGCGGAAGATGTAGTCGAGGATCGACTGAGCCATCCGGATGTCGGGGTCGTCGGTGAGACCGGCCGGGTCGAAGCGCATGTTGGTGAACTTCTGTACGTAGGTCTCGAGCGGCACACCGTGCTGCAGGGCGATCGAGATCGCGATCGAGAAGGCGTCCATCACGCCGGCCAGCGTCGAGCCCTGCTTGCCGAGCTTGAGGAACACCTCACCCAGGCCGTCGTCGGGGTAGGAACCTGCGGTCATGTATCCCTCAGCGCCCCCGACGGCGAACGACGTGGTCAGCGACGGGCGAGCCTTCGGCAGCCGTTTGCGGGTGGGCCGGTACTCGACGACCTTGGCCACCTCGGCACTCTCGCCCTTGTTCTCGCCCTTGCCCGCCGACAGCGGCTGCCCGACCTTGCAGTTGTCGCGATAGACCGCCAACGCCTTCAGGCCGAGCTTCCAGCCCTGGTAGTAGACGTCCTCGATGTCGGAAACACTGGCCGTCTCGGGCAGGTTGACCGTCTTGGAGATCGCGCCGGACAGGAACGACTGCGCGGCCGCCATCATCCGCACGTGCCCCATCGGCTTGATGGCTCGGGCGCCCATGGCGCAGTCGAAGACGTCGTAGTGCTCGGACCTCAGCCCCGGGGCGTCGATGACGTGGCCGTGCTCGGCGATGTGCTCGACGATCGCCTCGACCTGCTCCTCCTGGTAACCCAGCGCGCGCAGTGCCCTGGGCACGGTCTGGTTGACGATCTGCATCGAACCGCCGCCGACCAGCTTCTTGAACTTCACCAGCGCCAGGTCGGGCTCGACGCCAGTGGTGTCGCAATCCATCATCAAACCGATCGTTCCAGTCGGAGCGAGGACACTGGTCTGCGCGTTGCGCCAACCAGTGCGCTCGCCGAGCTTGTTGCCCTTGGTCCACTCCTCGGTGGCCACCGCGAAGATCCCCCGGTCGATCTCGTGCATCGGCCGGGCGGAGTCGTTGGCTGAGGCGTGCTTGCGCATCACCCGGGCATGCGCCGCGGCGTTGCGGGCGTAGCCCTCGTACGGTCCGACGACGCCGGCCAGCTCGGCCGAGCGGCGGTAGGACGTGGCCGTCATCAGCGACGTGATCGCGCCGGCAAGCGCGCGGCCGCCGTCGGAGTCATACGCGAGTCCGGTCGCCATGAGCAGCGCACCCAGGTTGGCGTAGCCGATGCCGAGCTGGCGGTAGGCACGGGTGTTCACACCGATCGCCTCGGTCGGGAAGTCGGCGAAGCAGATCGAGATGTCCATCGCCGTAATGATCAGCTCGACGGACTTCACGAACTTCTGCGAGTCGAAGGTGTTGTCGTCGCGGAGGAACTTGAGCAGGTTGAGCGAGGCCAGGTTGCACGACGTGTTGTCCAGGCTCATGTACTCCGAGCACGGATTGGACGCGGTGATCCGCCCGGTCTCCGGGTTTGTGTGCCAGTCGTTGATCGTGTCGTCGTACTGGATGCCGGGATCGGCGCACTGCCACGCGGCCTCGGCCACCGTGCGGAACAGTTCCTTGGCCGCAACCGTCTCTATCACCTCGTGGGTACTGCGGGCACGCAGGCCGAACTCGGTGTCGTCCTCGACCGCGCGCATGAACTCGTCCGAGACCCGCACCGAGTTGTTCGCGTTCTGGTACTGCACGCTGGTGATGTCGTGCCCGCCCAGGTCCATGTCGAAGCCGGCGTCGCGCAGCACGCGGATCTTGTGCTCCTCACGCGCCTTGGTCTGCACGAATTCCTCGATGTCGGGGTGGTCGATGTCGAGCACGACCATCTTCGCCGCGCGGCGGGTCGCACCGCCGGACTTGATCGTGCCCGCAGAGGCGTCGGCGCCGCGCATGAAGCTGACCGGTCCGGACGCGGTCCCGCCGGAGGACAGCAGTTCCTTCGAGGACCGGATACGCGAGAGGTTCAACCCCGCGCCGGAGCCGCCCTTGAAGATCAGCCCCTCCTCGCGGTACCAGTTCAGGATCGAGTCCATGGTGTCGTCGACGGCGAGGATGAAGCACGCGCTCACCTGCTGCGGCGAGCTGGTGCCGACGTTGAACCAGACC
>QHCC01000011.1 GCA_003243915.1 Pseudonocardiales bacterium
GGATGGGTGGCCCGCTACACCTCTCCCGACACCGGGGCGAACGTCCAACTCGTTACGCGCGACGCAACCGCATCCGAGGACTCGGTCATTTCCGTCCACACGGGTGACCTCGAAGGTGCTTATGAAGAAGCTCAGGAACTCGGCTACGAGATCGTGCATCCGATGACCACCGAGCCATGGGGTGTGCGCCGGTTCTTCGTCCGAGCCCCAGACGGTAACGTGATCAACATCGTGAACCATCGGGACTGATACAGCGGCGCGGCGTGCGATTCCAGCGGTCAGCCGCGGTCGTCCACGTGACCCGTGGATAGCCGACATCAAGCTTGTTCGCGAACGCCAGAGACGCACTCCCGTGCCGCGAGTGGTGCACCGGTGAGCCATGATCTCGTGATGCAGACCGAGCGAATGAATGATCGCCGTGTCGGCGAACTTCGCACCGCAGCGTTGACCTACTGCGAGGTCGGTCAGACCCGGCAGCCAGATCTTCCCGCCGGGTACCGTACCTTCTCCCGCGAGGCTGTACTCCCGCCGCAGGCCAACTTCGCGGCCGTCCGACGCGACCTTCTGAGCTGGGTGGTCCAGCATCGCGCGGGCATTCGGGTCACCGCCTCCAGAGATGTATCACCCGACGCGGTCGTCGAGCTACGGCTGGGGATAATGCGACTCGCCGTGGTCGCGCCGTGCCGGGTCGTCTACGTGATCGATGAGTCCGACCGGTGTGGCTTCGCGTACGGCACTCTGCCTGGACATCCGGAGATCGGCGAGGAGGCATTCGTACTCAACCGACACCACGACGCGACGATCACCTTAACGATCACCGGGTTCTCCCGCCGTGCCAGTTCCCTAGCCAAACTGGCAGGTCCCGCCGGGCGCCGAATCCAGGACCTGATGACGGCTCGGTACCTACGCGCCTTCGACAATTAGTCGATGAGACAACGTCCGCTCCTGCCGCAACGCGTGCCGGATCTCCGCGCAGAGCGCACGATTCGACGGTGTCGATCACTGGTCGTCGAGGGCGAATCGAAGGTAGCGGTCCGCCGAGCGGCGAAGCGTCCCCACTCCGTCGGTGTCTACTACGCGTCCCCAGAATGCGGCGTAGATGCGTTCGAAGGCGAAGGGTTCGAGCAGGGTGAGCGCTCGCCTGATGAGCCGGGGACGTTCAGGGATGTGGTTGACGTAGCTGTATAGGAAGCTGGTCCAGCGCCGATCCATCGGAACTTGGATGATGTCGCCGGTGAGCAGCGCACCCCGCCCAGACTCGCCCTGCTGCCAGTGCAGCACGGTGCCTCCTGCGAAGTGCAGACCCGCGTTGATCAACGTCATGCCGGGGGCCAGCTCGTGCGTGTCGCCGTCCCAATGGAGCACGGCGGCGTCACGTCGCCCCACCCAGTGCCGGTCCGCGGCGTGGAGGTAGATCGGAGCATCGAACGCACGACTCCACTCGACCATCGAACCGTAGAAGTGCGGATGACTGATCGCGATCGCGCTGATCCCCCCCAACGCGGTGATCCGTTCGATCAGGTCATCGTCGAGATAGGAGACGCAATCCCACAAGATGTTGCCGGCCGCGGATCTGACCAATAACGCCCGCTGACCAACCGCAAAATCAGGTTCGGTGCCGACCCCGACAATTCCTGGGCCCTCCTGGGCGATTCTGCCGTGGTAGCCGGCGCTGCGCAGCTCGGCAAGCGTGGTCCATTGCTGGCCGCCCCAACCCACGTATTGCCGCTCGTCCTGGCACACCGGGCAGCACTCGCGCGGCGCCCCGAACTGCACTCCGCAGGTCTGACAGATCGGCAGATACCCGTACTCCACAACACACCCATCTCAGCTCCACACGCCAGGTCCCTGACGCGGAGGCCCTGGCGGTGACGCCTTGTCGCCGGCCCATCATGATCCTCGCATCGTCACGGCCTACGCGATGGTCCTCGACCTCCGGCATGGCTGCCAACACTTGCTGTCACCCACCCCGATGAGATCGGAAGCTTCACGTGTGCCGGGTTTGACTTTGTGGCCAGCCGGCACGCGGGAAGCGGGTGTCGCGCCACCGGCGTAGCTGCGATCGTCAGCCGGCTGAGCGGTCCGTGCCGGAGCATGGACAGGGTTTGGGCGGTGACGATGAGGGCGAGTAGGCCGATGATTGCGGTGATGGCTGCCGGAGCCCAGTGATCGTGTCGCATCGCCAATTGGGCGAGCAGGCAGGTCAGTAGTCCTCGGCCGAGGATGGCCAGCGCCGAGATGATCGTCTCGTCTCGGCGAGGGCTGCGGTCGCGCGCCAGAGCGGCCAGCAGTGCGATTGCGGCACAGGTTCCCGCGGTGTAGGTGGCCGCGATCGAACTGTTGGCGCCCCCGAGGCTGGTGAGTACCAGCGCCGCCCCGGCCGCCCAGCCAGCGGCGCTGAATCGGCAGGTCCACACCCGGCCGTGGCGGATGAGGAAGGTGCGCTTGTGGACGACCGCGGGAACGGCCATGCGAGCGTCGGCCGCTAGGTCCGTCGCGCGACCCGGCGGGGAGCTGCCCGTATGTGCATCCGCTCTCCCTGCGGTCCGAAGAGTACGAGCAGTTCGACGGCGAGCTGGTTCGCACTTCCGAACCAGTGTGGGGTGTGCGTGTCAAACTCGGCGGCTTCGCCGGGTCCGAGCTCCAGGTCGAGCTCGGCGAGCAGCAGTCGGCAGCGCCCATTGAGGACGTACATCCACTCGTAGCCCTCGTGCGAGCGCTGCTCGCGGCTGGTCTCGCCGGGTTCGATGATCATCTTGTACGCCTGGACGCCGCCTGGTTGGCGGGTGAGCGGCAGCATTGTGCGGCCGTGCCGGCGCACGGCGGTGCTGCGCACCCGGGGATCCTCGGTGGCCGGACCGTGGATCAGCTCGTCGACCGGCAGTTCGTACACGCGGGCGAGGCGCAGCAGCAGTTCGAGGGTGGGACGCCGCCCGCCGGACTCCAGCCGCGACAACGTGCTCGGCGAGATGCCGCTGGCCACACTGATCTGCACGAGCGTGGCCCCGCGCCGCTCGCGAACGGCGCGCAAGCGCGGTCCGACCCGGGCCAAGGCGGCATCGATGTCGGCAGCGGGATCGCGGGCCAGGTTGTCGTCTCGCGCAGGATCGGCCATGACAGCGAGTTTGCCATTTCAGCAACCATGTTTGCCATCAGGCAGTGCGCGACGGCAGGCTATGCGGCATGGAAAAGAACGTGGACGTCGTCGTGGTCGGTGGCGGGGCAGCCGGCTATGCGGGCGCTGTGGCGCTCGCGCGTTCCCGCCGGATGGTGCTGTTGGTCGACGCGGGCGACCAGCGCAACATATCGGCCGGGCACGTGCATAACTTCCTGACCCGCGATGGCATGCCACCGGCCGAGCTGTACGCCGCAGGGCGAGCAGAGTTTCAGGGTTATGGCGGTCAGTTGATCACCGGCCGGGTCGAGGCGATCGCGCGTGACGGTGAGTTGTTCCGGATGACCGTCGGTGAGGACACGATCACTGCTCGCGGCGTGCTCGTGGCTACCGGCGCCCGCGACGAATTACCCGACGTTCCCGGGCTGGCAGAGCAGTGGGGCCGCGGCGTCATCCACTGCCCGTACTGCCACGGTTGGGAGGTTCGGGACCGGCGGATCGGGGTGCTCGCCACCGGCCCGACGGCCGTGCACCAGGCGCTGTTGTTCCGGCAGCTCAGCGCGGACGTCACGCTGCTCGTGCACGCCGGCGAGGCGCCGTCCGGACAGGCGGCTGACCAACTCGACGCCCTCGGCATCGCGGTGGTCGCCGGACCGGTCGTCGCGGTCCAGTCGGGCGGCGGAGTGCTCACCGGCGCACAGCTGGCCGACGGCAGGGTCGTCGCGCTGGACGCGCTGGTGGTCGCATCCTTCGTGCGGGCGCGGGCGGAGCTACTCGCCCCGCTGGGGATCGAGACCGCAGAGTTCCGCGTCGGCGAGCACGCGGTGGCCACCCACGTCCCGCCCGGGCCTTCGGGGACGACCTCGGTGCCCGGGCTGTACGTAGCGGGCAACGTCGCCGAGCCGATGGCGCAGGTGATCACGGCTGCGGCCGCGGGTCTCATGGCCGGGGCCGCGCTGAACATCGAGCTGATCACCCGCGACGCCGCTGCCGCGGCACAGCGGCAGCGCGACCACTTCTGGAGCGAGCAGGCGTGGGACGACCGGTACCGCGAACATCCGCAACGGTTCAGCGGTGCCCCCAACGCGGCCCTGGTGGCCGAGGTCAGCGGCCTCGCGCCCGGCTCCGCACTGGACGCCGGTGCCGGCGAGGGCGGCGACGCAACGTGGCTAGCGCAACAGGGATGGACCGTGACGGCCGCCGACCTGTCGCAGGTGGCCCTCGAACGGGCGGCCTCGGCCGCGGCAGCCGCCGGTGTCACGATCGAGGCCGCGCACCTAGACCTGACCGCGAAGCCGGCGCCGGGCCGCTACGACCTGGTGACCTCGTCCTACGTCCACGTGCCCGGCGATCTGCGGCGCCTGCTATTCACCCGACTCGCCGCAGCCGTCGCTCCCGGCGGCACCCTGCTGGTGGTCGGCCACGACCTCAGCGACCTGTCGACCTCGGTTCCGCGTCAGCGCCTCGCCGAGGCCGGATGGACCGCCGAGCACGTGGCCGCGACCCTCGGCGACGGATGGGTGGTCGACACCTGCGCAGCCCTGCCCCGGACCGTCACTAACCCCCACGGTGAGCAGGTGACAGTCCACGACGCGGTGCTGCGCGCGCACCGTGTCGACTGAGCCTCAAGTGGCTCACCCGGCGGCAATATCAGCGGCGCGACTGAGATGTCCGACGGAGCGCCGCTTGATCAACACCCCATCCGCCCCGTTGAATCTCAGAAGGATCGGCGTCCTCTCCGAACTCGATCGCCCCGCGCCTATGCCGGCCCCGCGCGCGAGCCGTCGATCGGCGCGGTTCGACGACCGCGCGTCCGGCGCCGATAACCGCGCAGATGAGAGGCTATGTGCGCGCGCTCGTCCGTCGATGATTTGGCTGGCGAATGCACTCACGTAGTGCCGATGAGTGGATCGACTCGGATGTGGGGGCACAACTGAGGGTCGCACGATTAGCCCGTGCGGATCGACCTCGCGGCGTAGCTATCCCGGCCGCGGCTTGACGTAGGAGCAACCATGACCAAGGACTGGCGGGCTATCAACGTCGCTAACTGGGAGTCCCGCGTACCGGTGCACACCGGCCCGGGCGGTTACGACCGCGATGCCTTCGACGACCCGAGCCATCTGTCAAATGTTGTGCGCTACGACCTTCCGCGTCTGGGACGGCTGGATGGCCTCGATGCCGTGCACTTGCAGTGCCACATCGGCACGGACACCATCTCATTGTCTCGGTTGGGAGCGCGGTCGATGGTCGCCCTGGACTTCTCGCCGTCCGCCCTGCGCGAGGCCCGGGCGCTCGCAGCGCGTGCCGGAACCGACGTCACGTTCGTCGACGGCGACGTCTACGACGCGGTCGAGTTGCTCGGCGCGCACCGTTTCGACCTCGTCTACACCGGCATCGGCGCGCTCTGCTGGCTGCCGAGCATTCGCCGCTGGGCCAAGGTCGTGGCCGGGCTGCTCCGTCCGGGCGGGCGGCTGTTCATCCGCGAGGGTCACCCTGTGCTGTGGTCGATGAGCGATCCTCGGCCCGATGGCCTGCTGGTGGTGGAGTACCCGTACTTCGAGGCTGACGGGGTGGTGTTCTTCGAAGAGAGCAGCTACGCCGGGACGGGAGCGATCGGTGCGCCTGAGAGCGTGAGCTTCAACCATGGGCTCGGCGAGATCTTCACCGCGTTGCGCGACGCAGGTCTGACCATGACCAGCCTCGAAGAACATCGCGAGGTACCGTGGAATCCGCTGGGCGAGGCGATGGTGCCCAGCCCGGACTTCGCGGGCGAGTTCGTTCTCGCATCAGGCCGCGACCGCATGCCGCTCACCTACACCCTGCAAGCCATCAACGAGAAGGGTGCGGGTCCATAACGCAACGCCAAGGGCAGCTATCGATCGTGTCCGCGCGGACGGTGCGACCTAACCATTTCCGAACGCCCGGCTCGTTCCGTGACGGTTCCGCTTCCGGCGGCGGGCTGATCCGCACGGCCGGCGATTCGACGGTACGGTCTGGCGGTGGCCGAGGGGACCCCGGTAATGAGACTCATGCGGGACGGCGATCGAAGTCGGTCCATATCAACGGCTGCTGCTCTGACATGGTTGAGCTGTGGCGATACTGGTCTTCATCACCTTGGCTTGACGGTCAGCGATATGCGAGTCAGCGCCGCATGGTATGAGGGCGTCCTCGGCTTCGAACGCGTCGGGGAGTACTCGTCCGCCGATGGCGCACCCAGAAGATCTTTCTCCACCACCAGCGCCTGGTGTGCGGCTGGGCCCGGCCCAGCACAGGACGGGATCAGGGGAACCGTTCGACGAGACCCACGTTGGACTCGATCACCTCGCATTCGAGGTTGACGGGCACACTGAACTACTCGAGTGGCAGGCGCACCTCGCCCTCCACGGCGTGAGGTACACGCCTGTTGCACCGGCGAACTCGATACGCGGAGCTGCGGTTCTCGTGTTCCGTGATCCCAACAACATTCAGCTCGAACTGTTCTTCGATCCGACGACCGGTTGAGCGGGTCCGCCTCTGCTGTCGCTCCATAGCGGGTCTGGCTCGATCAATCCGGCATCGACGGTGATCCCGTTCTTCGCGACCCGGATCATCGGCCTCGATCTGGGCGATCCATCACCCTGATCGCGTGACGAAGCTCGCAGTCACGAGGGCCAACTCCCGCACCGATGGCGACACATCACCGCGCAGAACCTGCAGTGGGCACGCACCTTCAATCCAGACGCCGAGCCTGTCTCCGACGCCGACGCCCAGCTGTCTGCCGACGGCGCGGATCATTGGCCCATCGTCCTCGGACGCCTGCAACGCACGTGGGTCGTGGAACCCAGCCTTACGCGCGAGGAGCTGCAGAGCATCAAGGCGCCGACCCTGATCATCGTCGGCGACGGCGACATCGTCACGCCGGAGCACGCCGTCGAGGTGTTCAGGACGATCCCCGGTGCTCAGTTGTGTGTGGTTCCGCGCGTTGGTCACGGGGTCATGCCAAAGGAGACGATCCTGACGTTCGTGCAGGAGGCAGCCACCACCGACGAGAAGTAGCCGGCTCCTGGCACCCGCGGTGTTTAGGTCACCGCCTCGCCGCACCCCGAACCGTCGATATCGGGCAGGTCGCCCGCGGTAGTGCGCCCCCGCAGATCAGTCGTTCGGTGCGTCCTCGTCCGGAGCTTGGTCGGGCACCGACTCGGTTGTGTAGGTGAGTTCGATGGTCTCCTCGGGTCTATTTTCTGCCGGGCTCTTCTGACTCGCCGAGGGTGCGGCGTGCTGCGCCGACTTCAGGGGCAGCTCGCCGCTGATGCCGTCGTCGCCCGTGCCTGAGTCCGCTCCTGGCTTGGGCTTGACGGACGGTGCGGGCGGCGTCCAAGGCTTGATGTTTTGTACGACGGTCTCGTAGAAGTCCTCCACCAGAGTCAGGACTGATCCGACGAAGCTGCCGCGGCCCTGGCCGCGTTTGGTGCCGGCCACGACGGATAGCCGGATGGTGAAGGACTTGAGCTCCTTCTGGGGATCCTCGATTAGGCATTCCGGCTGTTCGCGCACCTCGGCCAGCGAGTGAGATGGCCCGGGGATCCGTGCCCACATCGGCCAAGCCTGGATCGCAACCTTGTCCGGGGCATTAACCAGCTGTCTCGCTAACCAGTTGATCCGAGTCTTGCTTCTACCTTCAGCCGGCGCGCTGACCGTGACCGAGCATGTCACCAGTCCGGAGCGGACGTCTGCGGACATCTCGATCGGGGCGACCGCGTTCGGCACACGCAACGCGCCTCGAAGTATTCCTGTCTCGACGAGCCGGGACACACCGTTCTGCACATAGAGCGCAGCGTCGCGTGCCTCCGCTCGCGACATGACCGGTTGCACCGAAACCCCCAGCTTGCGTGAGAGCCGCATCCCGGAAAACGCAGTCAGCTGGGCATAGCGGGCTACCACGTCGGCTGCTGTCTCTTCGGTCGCGCGAAGACTTCGCTGGGTAACGGCGTTACGCACGCCGACCCACGACGGGCCCATGTCATCGAAGTCCACTGCGCCCGACTGCGGATGCTCGAGGTAGCGGATCAGTTCGGCCAGAATCCAGGCTTGATCCGGATCGGCGACGGATCGGTTAACTCTCTCGATGACCGCTTCGGTGTGGATCTGGCTCCACGAGAGGTGATGGAGCGAGACACGTTTGAGCTTCTTCTTGTCAACCGAAGTCGGATGTTCGCCGGGTATGGTCGCGAGCTGGTTGGAAATGGTCAGGACCGCGTCGAAGCTCTTCTCGCGAGCAACGTCGAGGTAGTCCTCAATCTGCTTCGCTTCCAGCTCGTTACGGCCGGTCTTGACTTCGACCAACGCGGTCCAAGTGTTGCCCGCACGCTTGACCTGAATGAGCCCGTCCGGCCGGACGCGGCGGCCAGCCATATCAAACGACACCTCGATGAACGTCATGATCGTGCCGCTAGGTGCGCCTAAAGGGCCTGCGACCGCTCGACCAAATTCGCGGACGGACTCCAGCACAGCGAGCAACGCTGACACTCCACGACGTTCCTGCTCGTCCGCACCCTTGATTCCGGAGACCGGGATCAACCGGGCAGGTTCCCATTCCGCAGTGTCCAACGACAGTCCAATCAGGTTGTGAAGATCCGAAACCCGCAAAGTACCCTCGCTGGACTAATCGCGCGACCCAAGATCAAAGACCGACGAAATGAGTTCCACAAACAGGGTTCGGCCTGCGCTCGATCCGTCGCTATGCGCGGCGACGATCTCGGGAGCGTTGAGCGCATATGAATCGGTAGGACGCGGGTTCCGAATAGCGTGGTGCGGGTCGGCAGGGTGTTCGCAGCTCGGTCGGGATCAGCTCGGGTTGGTCGCCATCACCAGCCACAGCGCGGCCGGCACCTTCACCGCCCCGTCAACGAGATGGCGACGCAACTCCGCGCGTACTTCCTCGAGCAGTTCGGCCCATGCCTCGGGCGTGAGAGCCGGCTGCAGGGTCTCACGGGCCGTGCGTCCGGTGGTGACGCTCAGGACGGTGGCCAGGCGCTGCTCGACGCCGTCGTCCCCGTCGAAGCCGTAGTCGAGGGTGACGTCGAGCGGTGTCATGTTGACCGATGCCCAACCTGCGTCCGTCAGCAATCCCGCGAGCCTGTCGCTGTCGGCGAAGGCAGTGGGTCCCGGCTCGTTCGGCTCAGGCGGCTCGGGACGTGGGTCGAGCCGCTCGGCGAGCACGCTCGTGCCGAGGGTGAACATCGGGTTCTCGTCGAAGGTGCGCCAGCAGGCGAAGACGAGATGGGCCTCGCCGGCGGCGACTCGCCGGAGATTGGCGAACGCGGCCACCGGATCGGCGAAGAACATGACGCCGAAGCGCGACACGACGCGGTCGAACGGCGGTCCGGGAGCCGCGGCCGCTAGGTCCATGACCTGCGCGTCGCCGAGCAGCACCGTGGCCGCTGGCGCCCGCGCGGCCGCGGCCGCGACCATGCCGGGGGCGATGTCGACGCCGACGGCGGCTGCACCGGCGGCAGCGGCCGCAGCGAGCAGCGTGCCGGTGCCACACCCGACGTCGAGCACGCGCTGCCCCTCCGACATGTCGACGGCGTCGAGGATCGCTCGGGTCACCGGGGCAAAGATCGCATCGAAGATCGACTCGTTCTCGACCCAGCCCGACGCACTGTCGGCCCAATGTCTGCCTGTCTCCGCGTTGGTCACGGCCCGAGCCTACGAGCAGCCACGGGCCCGCGCCGACGTAATTCATCAGATCGCAGGCCTGATCTTGGTCGAGCGCGATACCCGTCGATAGCGAGCAAGATCAGCGGGCTGGCTGACCGCTCATATGAGTTGTTATGCAAGACGCCAGGACCGTCGATCGGTGCGGTTTCGGATCTCTTGGAAAGGGGATGGGTCGGTCAGATGCTTCGATATGTGCGCTGGGGTTAGCTTGTGGGCATGTGGCCAGGCGACCATCCCAGTGATTCAGCAGTGCAGACGGCCGCAGAGGCGGCGATCGTCGATGCAACTGCGGTCCATCTTGGTATTGATCTCCTCCGCCACCGGGAGGCGACAACGATCTCGCTCGGTAAGGACGTGCGCGTAGAGGTTGATGCGGCGTCGCCTGATCGCTCCGTCGTGGTCGAGGCGTGTGCGCGCCAGGGACGCCTCAAAGGTGCTCAGTTAAGGAAGGTCGCGCAGGACATCCTGAAGCTTGCACTGCTGCAGGAGGGGTCCGAATCCAAGAGCATCGAGCGTTTCATCGTGTTCGCCAGCACGGAAGCCGAGCAGTCGGTGAAGGGCTGGGTCCGCGAGGCCGCTGAACGCTTCGGTATCAGGTTCCTTGTCGTCGACGTTCCCCAAGAGCTTCGCGACTCTATTCTCACCGCCCAAAGTCGGCAGGTCATGGTCAACGTTGATCAAGTCGCGGACGACGTCGGCGTGCCCAGCGAGGCCGACCAGTGACATTCGAGTGGAGGCGGTCGCCTCCTTCCTACCGCGGATGATCGAGATCGAGTGCGAGAACTGGGCCGTTCGGGCCGACCGGCACCGCGTGGACGCCTGGAGTACGTGCCGACCACCGTTCGAGCCACATAGCTGGCAACTTGAGTCCCGGGACGGCCTGCGTACCGCGATGAGGCAGCTGCGGGCCGTTAATGGTTGGATCCTCCGAGCTGAATACGAGGCCCCCGATCACGAGTTCGCCGACCTAGAGAACGTGCTGCTGTACAACGTCGGCTCGGGCGCGTACGGGCATCTCACTGGCGCCGGAATGTCGCTGCGGCGCCGTCCAGGCTGAGACGACAGACACCGGTTCAGCTACCAAGTAGTGCCACCACTCAGCACGAGACCGGAATCCGGGCCGCTGCTCGCGACGGTGCAAACGCCCTTCAGAGTCGGCGTGGCGAGTCCGCGATCGCCGGGCGACTGGTGGCAACTCCTGCGACCCGCCATCCTCGTGCCGACACAGGGAGTCGTGCACGCCGGCGAGTTCACCGTGGACGTCGAACTCGACGGGGTCCACGGCTCTCGAAACGTTGCCGGCCTGTTGAAGCCACTGCTCGACGGACTGGTCAGCGCCCTCCAGGTTCACCGGCCAGCGCCGGCACAAGCAGAAGATCGAGTCCGCTCTCGCCTCGCCCTGCTCGGCGATCCCCCAGAACCTTGGACTCTGCTTACCGACGACAGTGTTTCCGTTCTCGGGGCACGCTCGCTCGTGAGAGCCGGCAAGACCAACCTCGTGTGGAACCCCGGCGACGACCGCTGCTCGGCGGTCTCGGTGATCGCCCGCGCGGCCACCACACCCCGAATCGCGGCCACCGTCCACGCCGTACCTGAATGATGGTTGCCCGCCGAACCGTCGATATCGAGCATATCTTCGGTGCACGCGAGGCGCGCAGATCAATCGCTAGCGAGCAATTCTGCCACTGTTGAGCGCGATCGGCAGGTCGAATTGTCGGCAGGTGATCAGCAGATTGCCGCGTCCGCTGCCGGTTGCAAGCGTGCTCTGGACGACGGCCGCGAATGCGCCAGCTTCGCCCTCGATGGCAGTTTCGCAGGAGAGAACGTTCGTCAGGGTGCTTGCTTGGACGCCGGCTGGGTCGGCCGGCCGAGGGCCAGCGTCCCGACCGTGCGTAATCTGCCTACGACGAACTCCTCGTCGGCTCCGGCGCCCTCTGGGGAACAGCGCCGTGATCATAGCGACCTGGTTCCATCCGAGGGCTCGTGTCGTGCCCCGCATGCGGTTCGGCTGATTGTTCCCGCGAACTCGCAGTGCGTGTCGGTTTCTTGCGATGCGCATGCGATCCGGCCGCAGGCGGACAACAGGCTGTACGGCTGCAGCCCCTGTGACCTCGTCCTCCAACTCTCCGTCAGTGGTGCGACGTTGAGTCGAAGCCGCCTTGCCGTCGGCTGGTCAAATTTCGGTTGCCGCTGACAGACTGTCGGGGAAAGGGGTCAGGTTCCTCATTAGAAGGAGAGCCGCCACCAATGAGCCGCGCCTGCTCCCAGTCCGGCTGGCGTCATGCGACCCCGTGCGGAGCCCGTGTACTGGTACCAAGCCCGTGTATTCTGGTGCGATGGTCCTATTGCGTGATTATACGACACTGCGGATAGGGGGGGAGGCGCGAAACTTCATCGAAGTTTCGACTCCAATGGAATTCCTGGACGCAGTCATCGAAATCGACGCGCAAGATAGTGGGCCAGTCATGCTAATTGGCGGCGGTAGCAATATGATTGTTTCCGACGAGGGATGGCACGGTACTGTAATTCACATCTCCACTCACGGCATCGACATCGACCGGGACGGGAATACAGTTCTTCTGACAGCTGCGGCGGGCGAAAACTGGGATGATTTGGTCTCGCTTACTCTGGAAAACGGCTGGTCGGGCCTGGAGGCTCTTTCTGGTATACCTGGGACGGTTGGCGGAACCCCGATCCAGAACGTTGGCGCCTATGGTTCCGACGTTTCCAGAACGATAGCGGCGGTTGAGGTGTTTGATCGCGTGACGCGGGCGACGGAGCAGTGGCCAGCTGCCAGGTGCCAGTTCTCCCAGCGGCGAAGCATCTTCAAGCGCAACAGTCGGTTTGTCGTCATATCAGCGACGTTTAGGCTGGCGCCGGGCGACGTGTCGGCGCCAATTTACTTTCCCGCGCTTGAGAAGGCACTCGGTATCCCAAGGGGGGATTGCGTTCCAATCGCGCACGTTCGCAAAGCTGTGCTGGACCTCCGCAACGACCGTGGTATGGTTCTCGATTCGAAAGATCATGACACATGGAGCACCGGCTCGTTCTTTCTGAATCCCATCCTGCAGTCTGCCGACGGGTTGCCCGGCGATAAATATTTGATGCCGGACGGTCAAGTGAAGGTATCTGCGGCAAGTCTCATTCGTGGCGCTGGCTTTGATCTGGGATACCGATTGCCTGGATCGGGGGTGTCCCTATCGAGAAAGTACTGGTCGGCGATAACGAATCGTGGATCGGGCACTGCACAGGAGGTAATTGCCCTAGCTAGGCAGTTGAAATTCGGCGTTAGTTCCACATATGGGGTGATACTGCAACCCGAGCCCGAGTTTTTTGGGCCAAACTTAGATCTGTAGCAGCGCGTCACGAGTATCGCTTTTGCCGGAAACGAATGGCCTCATTCTTTAGCCATTCGAATTCTTGGGCATAGTTCTGTAAAGACTTAGCTACGCGGGTATCGACAACAAACGTCTCCAAATACCCCCACATCTCAATTATCAGACCGCTGTAGAGATCGAGCGCAGTGGACTTCCTGACAAATTTGTGTCGGACGAGAAACCCGGTTCGCTGGAAAAAGTCGGTAGTTACCCGAGCGTCGTTTTGCTCGACGGCGGTCAATCCGCTGAGGGGGCGGCCAGCTAGTGCCGTAACTCGCTTCCGAACGTCGTACGCTTCCGAACCATGCACGCCCTCGAACAAAACCAGAAGGCTGCTGAAGTCTTTCCCTCTATCTGCCTGGCGAAGCTGCCTCATCGTAAAAATTATTGCCAAAAGCACTGCGAAGCCTTGGACAATCGTTGCGATATAGGCCAATTTCTCAAGTGTCAACGTTCGCCCCGTCTGAACTTATAGCTCGGCCGCCACCGCCTGGCACATGCGGATCGTACTACCCGAGGTTGGTATAAGTTAGTTTTGTATCCGTTCTCGGCGACCAGGACGCGCTCCCGGGGTTCCTCAACTCATAGATTGGCCAGTCTCATGCACGGAGCTGTGCGCGCTTACAACGCCGCGATTCGCAGGCACGACGGTACCGGTGGAGGTCCGATCCTCGACCGTGACAAGTTTCCCCTGGCGACGACTGTCGAGCGCCACGCCGAGGAGATTTGGGATGAGATCTCGCCGCTCGTACAGATGCGAGGTCGGCTACCGGAGTTTGCCGACGTCTCGCCGCGGCGAGGCGCTTCTGCTGCCTCGACGTGCACGTGGCGCCTATTCTATCTCCGGTTTTACGGTCGACCGATAATTGAGTCTCTATTGGTCGCCCCGCGAACTTACGAGATCGTCAACAACCTTCGCGGAGTTCAAAGTGCGATTATCTCCATCATGGAGCCGCGCTCGGATATCCCTCCGCACACGGGTCCGACAACGGCATACGTAAGAGGACATCTGTTGCTATCTCCGCAGCCATTCGACGCAGGTCGGGTAGCTACGCTTACCGTAGCCGGTTTTACAGTAGAGTTACGGTCCGGAAGTATGGTTGTATTTGATGATAGCCTAGTCCACAGTGCTCATAACCCCGCTGAGATTCCACGGGTAGCGCTCCTGCTCGACATCATTCGGCCACTAGACACCATCTACTCTGTACTCAATCAGATGACGCTCTACTTGACTGGGCGCCTTCACCCTGACTGTAGGCGTATGCGTCGATCGATCGGTGCTTCCGTGACGACGGCGTTCGATCTACGCGAACGCCACTCGGAGAGCGGACCAGTGCACGAAATACGTTAAGGCTTGCTAAGATCGCTTGCCGCATCGGTGTTGTCATTTTCGAATCCTTGTAGGCTTCATAGTGAGTTGTTGCCTGGAACTGAATGCACCGCGAGCCCAACTGTTTAGCATGAATGGATAGAACAACGTCGAATGAGTAGTCGTCCGGGAGAATATTGAAGACATTTTGGAAGTGGTCCACTCTGTATATCTTGAAACCCGATGTGACGTCCGAGTACGTCGAATGCCATACAACCCTTGCTAGCAGGCGACTTGATGCCGAAATGATAAATCGCATTGGTGGTGTCCGGCGGAGATTTAGAGCCTTACCTCCCACGATCAAATCCGCGCGTTCGCTGGTCGCGAGCTTTACCATCTTCGCTAAGTCGGTCGCAGTCCGTTGGCCGTCGCCGGGGAATATCGCCAGGTATTCGAGTCCGAGGCGGTGACACTCGGCTGCTGCTGTCTTTACAGCAGCTCCGTAGCCGCGATTAGTGGAGTGGCGCACCGCTAGGACACTGGTGCCAGCCATGAGCTCGCTTGTCCTATCCGTCGACCCGTCGTCGATGACGACGACGGGCATGTCACGGATGCAGACTTCTGCGAGGTCTTGCAACACCCGAAGAATCGTGGACTCCTCGTTGTAGCAGAGAACTGCGCAAAGCACCGTAGCCGCAGTTAGCGTGCCGTCGCTGCCCACACGACGAGACTACGACGTCTTTGACCACGTGGGGCGTTCCGCAACGTTCTATCTCCTGGTCCGCCGAAGCGCCAACAGTGTCGGAGTGAAGAGGAGGTCGTCTGGCGCGAGCCCGTTGTCGGTGATGTGAGTTCTGGTGGGTCGGCGATGTGGGCGGCGAGCTTGACGTGACGATGTTCTGGCTCTTTGGCGTAGTTCTTGATCGGACGCAAATGCGCCCTCGTCGGTGCGAGCCCCCACATTCGGCGCGGATCGCCGTCCGGGACCGAACGCCGAGCTTTGCGGATCTCTCAGGTCATTGGACGGGCGGTGTATACCGTTGATCACCGGTCGAATCGGTCAAGGAAGTCATTTGCGGGCCTGCCAACCGGCGGCGGGAGCGCCGCCGTCGAAGCTGTCGGCGATAGTGTCGCGCTCGATCTCTGGGTCGGCACACTGCGGCCGGGCGTGGATGTTGATCGGTGCGGCGGTGGTGTCCCAGTAGAGGTTCCAGACCTGCTTCTGCTGGTCGGCGTGCGTCATCACCAGCACGCCATCCGAGCCGTTGCGGGGGTGCGTGTTGACCTGGGAGAACCGCTCGCGGTACCGCCAGTTGTGCCCGGCACCCTCGAATTACAGGTCGACCAGCACCTTGTCGAAGGTCAGCTCGCTGCGATCGCACATGAGCAGCCCGAGCGCGCCATATCTTCCGAGATGGCGTTGCGCTTCCGGGCCGGTCAAATCGTCACTGAGGGCACGCTAGCCGCGCGTACCTACAGCCAATCAGACGTCGTGAAACTCGTCTTGCCACGGGGGCAGGGGCGACAAGCCGGTCTGGGCTGAGTCCCAGTAACAGTGCGGCAAGCCGGCCACTACGGGCCGGCCTGATCGACGCGTACGCGATCGTCATCCCGGTCCTGGTGGGCCACGGCACACCGTTGTTCACGCCCTGGATAACTGCGTGAACCTGAACCAGGTGGAGACCCGGACGTTCCCGACGGCGTGCTCCCGACCACCTACGAGACCAGGCGCTGAATACCCGACCTCGGATCGGGCGCGGGCTCGGGCCATCCAGGGATTCCCGTGGCCGCTAGGCGATCGTCTTGCGGAACACTTGGAACCGAGTCGCCAGGCACGCATACCGCCGCGCCCGTCCCGCCGCGATGCTAGCGAGACCGCGCAGGGTCGCCGTTCGGAGCGACTCCGGCATATCGGACGCGGGCTTGTGGGCAATCGCGCATATCAACGGTCGGCAGGGCGCCAGCGACCGGCCCCGATGCGAGCCGATTCGGCGATCTGCGCGGTGTCAGTCGAGCTGTCGCGGTTCGACGTCATCAGTCGCCGCCGGCGCGTTGCTCCAGTTCGCCTTGTTCATCCGCGACGGCTGCACCCGCGGCGGCTCGCCCTCCTGCTTCGGGAAGTTCGGCGGGTAGGGCGCGTCGCCCAGGCCGTGATCGCGCTCGTCACGGTCGGCCCACTCCAGCAGCGGCTCGATCGACCACACCGCATCGTCGATACCGGCGTGCAGGTCACCCAGGCGAGCGAAGCGGGCCGGCATGGTCGCGATGGTGAAGTCCTCGATCTCGACGTCGGGCAGCTCCGCCCAGGTCACCGGCGCCGACACCGGACCGTTCGGCTTGCCACGAACCGAGTACGCCGCCGCGATGGTGCGGTCGCGGGCGTTCTGGTTGTAGTCGAGGAAGACCTGCGCACCGCGCTGCTCCTTCCACCACGCGGTGGTCACCTGCGCAGGTACCCGGCGCTCGACCTCGCGGGCGAAGGCCAGCGCCGCGCGGCGTACCTCCCGGAAGCCGAACCGTGGCTCGATGCGCACATAGATGTGCAAGCCCTTCGAGCCCGAGGTCTTCGGCCAACCGGGCGCACCCAGCTCGTCGAGGACCTCGTGCACGGTCTGCGCCACCAGCTTGGTCTCGAGGAAGCCGGTGCCCGGCTGCGGGTCCAGATCGATGCGCAGCTCGTCGGGGCGTTCGGTATCGGCCCGCCGCGAGTGCCAGGGATGGAACTCGACCGTGGACATCTGTACCGCCCAGATCACACTGGCCAGCTCGGTGACACACAGCTCGTTGGCGGTGCGGCCGGACGGGAACGTGACCTCGACGGTCTCGACCCACGCGGGCGCACCCTTCGGCAGCCGCTTCTGGTAGATCTTGTCCCCGCTCGTGCCGTCGGGGTATCGGTGCAGCATGCACGGCCGCTCCCGCAGCGCCCGCACGATGCCGTCGCCGACGGAGAGGTAGTAGTTGGCGAGGTCCAACTTCGTCTCGCCCCGCTGCGCGAAATACACCCGATCCGGGTTGCTGATGCGCACGGTATGCGGACCGACCTCGATCTCCACCGACGGCGACGCCATGCCCGGACGGTAGCGCGTCGGGGTTTGTCGGAGTGGCTAGGCGTGGTCGTTTCGCCGTTCTCGCTCACCGCCTGCCGCAATGTGGTGCGCTGCGTGTGCCGCGACCGCCTGCCCGGCACCCAGGCCTACGCTGACCCGGTGGAGACCGACGAGCGGTGGGACGAGGACGAGCCGGAGAACCCGGCGCGTTACGTCGACGGGGCTTGGGGCCGCACCGCCAATCCGAACACCGCCGACGGCGAGCTGCAGAACATCGCTGCCTTCGGCACCGGGCTGTCCCGGCTCCGGGGTCCGCGCCGTACCGCCGCAATGGTCGTGGTCTGGCTGATCCTGCTCGGCTTCGCGATCACGATCGTGTCCGGCATCATCGGCATCGTCAGCATCTGGTAATGCCCGCGGGTTGTCCGGGTGCGTACCGTCACAGGCATGAAGCGCACCGACGAACTGCCCGCGCCCGCCGTCACCAAGTCTGAGACCGAGTGGCAGGCGCAGCTCAGCCCCGACGAGTACGCGGTGCTGCGCAAGGCCGGCACCGAGCGTGCGTTCACCGGGGAGTACACCGACAACCACAACGTCGGCGTCTACCGCTGCCGGGCGTGCGGTTCCGAGCTGTTCCGCAGTGAGACGAAATTCGACTCGCACTGCGGATGGCCGAGCTTCTTCACCCCGCTCGCCGGCGAGGCGGTCATCGAACGCACCGACCGTGCCATGGGCATGAAACGCACCGAAGTGCTGTGCGCGAACTGCCACAGCCACCTGGGCCACGTCTTCGCGGGTGAGGGCTATGACACCCCGACCGACCAGCGCTACTGCATCAACTCGATCTCGCTCACCTTCGACGAGGAGTGACTGAGCGCGCTCAGGGCAGGGCGTCGAGCAGGTCGTTGACGCTGCGCCGGGTGCCCGTATAGAAGGGCACCTCCAAGCGGACGTGCCGTCGGGTCTCCGAGGCCCGCAGGTGGCGCATCAGGTCGACGATGCGGTGCAGCTCGTCCGCCTCGAAGGCCAGGATCCACTCGTAGTCACCCAGCGCGAACGAGGCCACCGTGTTGGCGCGCACGTCGGGGAACTCGCGGGCGAGCTGGCCATGCTCGGACAGCAGCGCGCGCCGCTCCGGGTCAGGGAGCAGGTACCACTCGTAGGAGCGCACGAACGGGTAGACGCACACGTAGCGGCGGGCCGCCTCCTCGGCCAGGAACGCCGGGACGTGGCTCTTGTTGAACTCGGCCGGGCGGTGCAACGCCATGTTCGACCACACCGGTGCGAGGTGTGCGCCCAGTGCGGTACGCCGGAAACGTCCGTAGGCGTCCTGCAGGGCGTCGGCGGTGGCGGCGTGCCACCAGATCATCACGTCGGCGTCAGCGCGCAGGGCACTCACGTCGTAGGTGCCGCGGATCGTGACGTCCTTCGCGTCGAGCTGCGCGAACAGCTCGTCGACCTCGGCGGCCGCCGCCTCGCGATCAGCGCTGCCCAGAGGTGCCACGGCCCGGAACACCGACCAGGCGGTATAGCGGATGACCTCATTGAGGTCGCGGGCCTGCTTGCCGGTTGCCATGCCTCTCATTCTGCCCCGGTGCGCAGGGACGCGATCACCTGGTCGGCGGCCGCCTGGGCGGATGCGATGCACGCCGGGATGCCCACGCCGTCGTACGCCGCGCCGCACACCCCCAGACCCGGGACGGCGCCGACGGCGGCCCGCACCCGCGCGACCCTGCCGACATGCCCGACGGCGTACTGCGGCAGTCCCCCGCCCCAGCGGGTGACGAGCGCATCGACGGGTTCGGCGGCGACGCCGATCAGAGTGCGCAGCTCGTGCCGGACCAGTGCGATCAGCTCGTCGTCGTCGCGCTGCAACAGATGGTTCTCCCCGGCCCGCCCCACGGACGCCCGCAGCAGCGTCAGCCCGTCCGTCGCGAGCGGCCACTTCTGCGTCGACAGCGTCACTGCCTTGACCCCGAAACCCTCGTTCGCGCCGATCAGCAGCCCGCTGCCGCCCGGCAGGCTCACGTCGCGGTAGGCGAGCGTGGTGATGGCCATGCTCGCGCTGTCGATCGCACGCAGCGCGGTGGCGGCCGCCGGCGCCACGTCGCGCAGCAACAGTGCCGCCTTGGCCGCGGGCGTCGCGACGATCACCGCCTCGGCCTCGACCAGCTCGGGTGCGGGGACCGGACCGCAGTACAGGACGAAGCCGGTTGGCGTTCGCCGGATGGCGCGCACCGTCGTCGAGGTCCGCACCGTGAAGCGGCCGCGCGCCGTCAATGCGCCTGGCAGCGAGCCGAGCCCGCCTGCGAGGGACGCGAAGACCGGGCCGGCCGCCGGGTCGTGGGCGCCGACGTCGGTCACCTCCTGCGCGGCGCGGATGAGCGAACCCCCGCCGGCCGCGAGCCGGCGCGCCAGGGCCGGCATGGTCGCGCACAGCGACAGATCGTCGGCCCGGCCGGCATAGACCCCGCCCAGCAACGGCTCGACCAGCCGGTCCGCCACCTCCTCGCCCAGCCGGGACCGCACCAGCATCCCGACCGCGACGTCGTCCTCGAGCGGCTGCAGCGGGTCGGCGCCGGGCTCGGCCGCGACCCGGTCGAGCGCGTGCTCGCTCAGCACCCCCGAGGCGCGCACGGCGTCGAGGTCCGCCGGGATGCCCAGCATCGTCCGGGCCGGCAGCGGGTGGGTCGCTCCACCGGCGCGGACCTGCGCCGACGTGGTCAGTGGCGCGATCATGGCGTCGGAGCACCCCAACTCGTGCACGAGCCCGACGCCTTCGGGTCGCCGGGCCAGCATCGCTTCGGCTCCGACGTCGACGCTGAGTCCCGCGACGGTGCCCAGGCGCAGCTTGCCGCCGACAGCACGCCAGCCTTCGAGCACCACGACCTCGGCACCCGGTAGCTGCGTGCCCAGCCGGAAGGCCGCGGTCAACCCGGAGATCCCACCTCCGACGACGGCGATCCGCGGGCCGGGCACGGTCAGCTCCCCAGCGAGTGGACGAGCTCAACGACCCGGCCGATGACGCCTGGATCGGTGTCGGGCAGCACCCCGTGGCCCAGGTTGAAGACATGCCCGGCCGCGGTGCGTCCTTCGGCGACGATCCGGCGCACCTCGCGCTCGATGACCGGCCAGTCGGCGAGCAGCAGAGCCGGGTCGAGGTTGCCCTGCACCACCGCTGCCGGCCCGATCCGGCGAACCGCCTCGTCCAGCGGGATCCGCCAGTCCACTCCGACCACCTCGGCGCCTGCGGCGCGCATCAGGTCGAGGAACTCGTTCGTGCCTACCCCGAAGTGGATCCGCGGCACGCCGGCGTCGGAGAGCGGCTCGAGCACCGAACGGCTGTGCGGCAGGACGAAACGCTCGTAGTCGGCCCGCGACAGCGCACCGGCCCACGAGTCGAACAGCTGCACCGCAGCAGCACCGGCGTCGATCTGCACCCGCAGGAACTCTCGAGCGATGACCGCCAGGCGGTTCAGTAGGGCGTGCCACAGTACCGGCTGGCCGTGCATCAGCGCCTTGGTGCGGGCGTGATCGCGCGACGGGCCGCCCTCGATCAGGTAGCTGGCCAGCGTGAACGGTGCTCCGGCGAAGCCGATCAACGGCGTCGGCCCCAACTCGGCGGTCAGCGCGCGGATCGCGTCGGTGATGTAGGGGACGTCGGTGGCGCTCAGTTCGCGCAGCAGGTCCAGGTCAGCACTGCTCCGGATCGGTTGGTCGACGACCGGGCCCACGCCGGGAACGATGTCGATCTCGAGGCCGATCGCGACGAGCGGCACGACGATGTCGGAGAACAGGATCGCCGCGTCGACGCCGTGCCTGCGCACCGGCTGCAGGGTGATCTCAGTGATCAACTCTGGCTGTCGACACGCATCGAGCATGGCAGTTCCGGCACGCAACGTCCGGTACTCGGGCAGCGAGCGCCCGGCCTGGCGCATGAACCACACCGGCGGGTGCGGACCCGGCTTGCCGGTGGCGGCACGGGCGAGCAATGACAGGGCCGGATCGACGTTCTTGCCACCGCCGGGTGCTGGGTTCGACATCGCTGCCCATCGTCGCATGTCCCCCCGGCGCGCCTGCCGGGAATTGTCGGTGGGCCATGCGAACTTGGGGATGTCGCCCGTACCTGCCGCAGCCGAAGGGGGTTCGTCCAATGCCAGCCGATCAGTACCTGCACTGTTCGAACTGCGCCGACATCCGGCTCAGTGAGGCACCGCCGTGCACCGACGGCCACGGCGGCGATTGCCCCGATCGCGCGTGCGCCGACTGCGGCACCGCGCTGTTCCTCGACCCGTTCGTCACCCACGAGAGGCCCCGGCCCGCAACCCGGCGTGCCGCCTGAGCTCGGCTCGAGATCGATGACCCCACTCAAACCCCTCCGTCAGGTGAGCGACGTGGACGACGATTCGACCTCCGCACCGGCAACCGGCGCAGAGGCACTCGCCCCTGACCTGTTTCGCCGGGCAGTGGCCAGCCTGACGAGCACAGCTGTGCGGGCCGAGGTCCGCGTCGAGCCGTTGCGTCCGCCCCAGCGCCTGGCGCCGTACAGCTACGCCATATCGGCCGACGTCCGTGTCGGCGACGGCGAAGAACTGGCCACCGGCCGGCTGGTGCTGCTGCATGATCCCGACGGGGTCGAGGCCTGGGACGGCACGCTGCGCCTGGTCGCGTTCGCCTCCGCCGAGTTGGATCCGCAGATGGGCGTCGACCCCATGCTGCCCGCAGTCGGCTGGAGCTGGCTGACCGGAGCACTCGACGAACGAGCCGCGGCTTACCGCGCGGCGGGGGGCACCGTGACGCAGACGGCGTCGACCCGCTTCGGTGACCTGGCCGGCCCCCGCACGACGATCGAGCTGGAGATGCGGGCGTCCTGGACGGCCGACGACGCAGACATTGCCCCGCACCTGCATGCCTTCGTCGATCTACTGTGTGCCGCGGCGGGTCTGCCGCCCGAGGGCGTCACCGTGCTCTCCCCGGGCTGACGTGAGCGAACCGGCGAACCCGACGACCCCCGCCGAGCCCGATGTCCCGGTGCTGCGCGTACCCGCAGACGGGGTTCCCGAGCCGATCACCAACCAGGCACAGCTCAACGACCTGGTCGAGCGGATGCGCGGCGGCAGCGGTCCGCTCGCAGTCGACGCCGAGAGGGCTTCGGGCTACCGCTACAGCCAGCGGGCCTATCTCGTGCAGCTTCGCCGGGCCGGGGTCGGCACCGCCCTGATCGATCCGATCCCGCTGCCTGATCTCACCCGGCTGAGCGAGGCGATCGGTGCGGCCGAGTGGATCCTGCACGCCGCCAACCAGGACCTGCCCTGCCTGGCCGAGCTCGGGCTCCACCCGGCCGCCTTGTTCGACACCGAGCTCGCGGGGCGGCTGCTCGGCGAGGAGCGGGTGGCGCTGGGCACCATGGTCGAGCAGCATCTCGGCGTGCGCCTGGAGAAGGGGCACTCGGCGGCCGACTGGAGCACCCGGCCGCTGCCGCACGACTGGCTGGTCTACGCCGCATTGGACGTCGAATTGCTCGTCGACCTGCGTGCTGCGCTGGCCGCTGCCCTGCTCGACGCGGGCAAGGACGCGTGGGCCCGCCAGGAGTTCGAGGCCGTCCGGTTGGCCCGAGCACCGATGCCGCGGGCCGAACCCTGGCGACGCACCTCGGGCATTCACAAACTGCGCAACCGTGGCCAGCTGGGCACCGTCCGGGCACTGTGGCACGCGCGCGACGAGTACGCCGCGCAGCGCGATGTCGCGCCCGGGCGGATCCTGCCGGATGCGGCCATCGTCGAGGCAGCTCGAGCCGCACCGCAGCGCGCCACCGACCTCGCAGCGTTGCCCGTCTTCGGCGGTCCCCGGCAGCGGCGCCAGCTCAGCCGGTGGTTCGAGGCGATCCTGACCGCACGCGGCCTGGCCGACGATCAGCTCCCTCCGGTGATCAGCAGCGATGCCGGGGACGGGATCCCGCCGCCGGCACGATGGCGTGATCGCGATCCGCAGGCCGCGGTGCGGCTGACCGGCTGCCGGGCCGTCGTGGGCGAGCTCGCCGTGGCCCACAGCGTCCTGGCCCAGAACCTGCTCGCCTCCGACGTCATCCGCCGCCTCGCGTGGGCGCCGCCTCAGCCGGTCGAGGCCAGCAGTGTCCGGCTTCGCCTGGCCGAACTCGGAGCGCGTCCGTGGCAGATCGAGCTGACCGCCGAACGGCTCGCGGCGGCGCTCGCCTGAGCGATCGCGCGTCGGCAATTCGCAGCTGTCGCAGGTTCACCCTGGCAGCCGAGCCGGGGTTACGCAGCGTGATAGGCCGACGGGAGCGGGCGGCGCCGCGGCGCTTGGTGGCTCGGTAGCTCGACGCGGATCGCCAGCCCCCCGACCGGCGCCGCGGTGGCATTCAGGCGACCGTGGTGTGCCTCGACGATCAGCCGCACGATCGCCAAGCCCAGGCCGGCGCCGCGGGTGGCGCTGCGCGGCCGGGCGCCCCGGCGAAATGGTTCGAACAACGTGTCAACGTCGGCCGGGGGGATGACCGCGCCGCTGTTGGCGACCTGCACCCACACCCGCCCGGCGCTCGCCCCCGTCGTCACCCGTAACCAGCCGCCGGCCAGGTTGTGCCGGATCGCATTCTCGACGAGGTTGCCGATCAGCCGCTCCAGCAGCCGCGGGTCGCCGACCGTCGTCGCACGCTCGACCTCCGTCTCGATGGAGATCTCGCTGTCCTTGGCCTCGGCTTCGACCGCGTCCAGAACGCTGGGGACCAGCCGCGCCAGGTCGACGGGCTCGCTCACCTCGAGTCCGCCGTGCCCGACCGCCTGCAGTGTGGCCAGGGTCAGCAGGGACGCGACGAGCCGCTGCGCGCGCTCGGCCGCCGCCTGCGCCACCTCCCCCATCCGCCGCAGTTCCGCGACGTCGGCACTGGGGTCGCCGAGGGTCACCTCCAGCTCGGTGCGGATCACTGCGAGCGGCGTGCGCAGCTCGTGGCTCGCGTTCGCGACGAACAACCGCTGGCTGTCGAACGCTGCGGCGAGCCGGGCGAGCATCTCGTCGAAGGTGTCGGCGAGCTCGCGGAGCTCGTCGTCGGGACCGCCCAGGTTGATGCGTTGGTCGAGGTTCTCGGTCGAGAGCTGCTGCGCGGTGCGGGTGAGCCTCGCGATCGGGCGCAGCGCCTGCTGGGCGAGCAGGTAACCGCCCGTCGCACCGATGACGACGATGATCGCGAAGTAGATCAGGCCGGTGTGCAGGAGGTAGTCGACGGAGGAGGTGCGGGCCGTCTGGGCGAGCTCCGTCGGATTGACATCTCTGAGACGATGCCCAGTCTTGTCGTACAGCGTGATCTTGCCGTACGAGGTGAAGATCGGCAGGCGCGCGATCGAACGGTCGAGCAGGACGATCGAGATGCCCAGGAGTGACGCGCCGACCAGCAGGACCAGTCCGCCGTAAAGCAGCGCCATTCGACTACGCAACGTCGGGCGCAATAGCTTCATCAGACCGGTCCGGCTGCTCCGTCCACAGCCACCAGGGTCACGGGATCGATGCGATATCCCGACCCGACGACGGTGTCGATGATCGCGGGTTCGCCGAGCTTGCGACGCAGGGTCATCATCGTCACGCGCACGGTGGTCGTGAAGGGGTCGGCATTCTCATCCCACACCCGGTCGAGGAGTTCCTCGCTGCTTACCACGGCGCCCTGCGCCATGAGCAGCGTCTCCAGGACCCCGAACTCCTTGCGGGTCAGCTCGACCAGCTTGCCGGCCCGCAAAACTGTGCGCTTGGCCGAGTCGAGTTCGATGTCGCCGGCCGAGAGCACCGGAGGCGCCGCGGGGGTCGTGCGACGGCCCAACGCCCGGACCCGGGCGACCAGTTCGGCGAACGCGAACGGCTTGACCAGATAGTCGTCGGCGCCGAGCGCCAGCCCGGACACCTTGTCCTCGACCGTGCCGCTGGCAGTCAGCATCAGCACCCGGGTGAGGACGCCCTCGTCGCAGAGCCGCCGGCAGATCTCATCGCCATGCATGCCCGGCAGGTCCCGATCGAGCACCACCACGTCGTAGCGGGTGAGCACAGCCTTCCGGTACCCGTCATCGCCGTCGGTCGCGACGTCGACAGCCATGCCCTCTCGCCGCAGCCCACGTCCCACCGCCTCGGCGAGTTGCACCTCATCCTCGATCACAAGGACCCGCATGTGTCATCCTCTCTGCCGCGCAGTCAAGCGCCGTCAAGTGCCGTCGAGGTGACCCGAGCGGCGTGCGGTGGGAACGTCTGATCCGTGCTCGCTACCACCTTGAACGAGTGCGGACCACTCAACGATGCGCCGTCCGATGTCCTGGACGCTCAGACCGACCTGAATGCGCACATCGCAGACCTTGCCATGTGCGAGAAACTTCGTCGGGATGCCAAGTTCGCGAGTCGGCACGTCGATGCCGGACTCACGCAATGTCTGGGACACGCGAGAGCCCACGCCGCCCACCGCGAGGCCGTCCTCGACGGTGACGACGAGAGCGGCCTGGCGGGCCAGGTCGAGCAGCGCAGGGTCGACCGGCGTCACCCACCGCGGGTCGACGACACGCACCGTGTAGCCGGCCCGGCCTATCGCGTCCGACGCGTCCAGGACGTCTGCTGCGGTCGCGCCGACAGCAACGACGAGCACGTCAACCTCATCGTCGGCCCCGGGCTCGGCCAGCACGTCCACGCCGCCCACCTGACGCATCGCGGGCAGGTCGGGGCCTAACGGCGTCTTGGGGAAGCGGAGCACGGTTGGTCCGCCGGCCCACTCGACCGCTTCGGTGAGCTCGGCCCGCAACGTCACCTCGTCACGCGGGGCCGCGATGCGGATTCCAGGCACCATGCCGAGCAGCGCGAGATCCCACATCCCGTTGTGGCTGGCGCCGTCCTCGCCGGTGATGCCCGCCCGGTCCAGCACGAGGGTGACCGGCAGCCCGTGCAGGGCGACGTCGAGCAGTAGCTGGTCGAAGGCGCGGTTGAGGAAGGTGGCATAGATGGCCACGACCGGATGCAGACCACCGGACGCGAGACCGGCGGCAGAGGTGAGCGCGTGCTGCTCGGCGATACCGACGTCGAAGGTGCGGGCGGGGAATCGGTGGGCGAACGCGCTCAGGCCGGTGGGGTCACACATCGCCGCGGTGATGGCAACGACGTCGTCGCGGCGCTCGCCGAGCCGGAGCATCTCCTCGCCGAACACACCGGTCCAGCTGCGGCCGCCGGTCGCGCTGGCCAGCCCGGTCTCCGGATCGAATCCCCGTGACTGGTGCATCTGGTCGGCCTCGTCGTTCTCGGCCGGCGCGTAGCCGTAACCCTTGCGGGTGACGCAATGGACGATCACCGGGCCGCCGTAGCCGCGGGCCAGCACGAGCGCGTTCTCCAGAGCGTCCAGGTCGTGCCCGTCGACCGGGCCGACGTACTTCAGGCCGAGGTCCTCGAACATGCCCTGCGGGGCCAGCAGATCCTTGATGCCCCGCTTCACCCCGTGTAACGCGTCATAGAGTGGCGCCCCGACGACCGGGGTGCGCCCCAGGGCACCCTTGACCTGGCCCAGCACCCGCTCGTAGCCGGGGCGCAGGCGCAGCCCCGCCAGGTGCTCGGCCAGCCCACCGATGGTCGGCGAGTAGGACCGGCCGTTGTCGTTCACAACGACGATGACCTGCCGGTCGGAGGCGGCGATGTTGTTCAGCGCCTCCCAGCACATGCCCCCCGTGAGCGCGCCGTCACCGACGACGGCAACGACGGGACGGCGGTCGCCGCGGACGGCGAAGGCCTTGGCCAGCCCGTCGGCGTAGGACAGCGCAGTCGAGGCATGGGAGTTCTCGATCCAGTCGTGCTCGCTCTCGGCGCGACTGGGATAGCCCGACAGCCCTCCGCTCTGGCGCAGCGTGGGCATCCGCTCGGCCCGCCCGGTGAGCATCTTGTGCACGTAGGCCTGGTGGCCGACGTCGAACAGGATGGGTTCGGTCGGGGAGTCGAAGACCCGGTGCACGGCGATCGTCAACTCGACGGCCCCCAAGTTGGGGCCCAGATGACCGCCCGTGCGCGAGACCGTCTGCACCAGCGAGTCGCGGATCTCCGCGGCCAAGAGCACCAGCTCCTCGTGGCTGAGCGCACGCAGATCAGCCGGTTCGCGCAGCCGTCCGAGCACATGGGTCACGAGAGGAAATCCTACGCGGCCGGTACCTGGCGGCGCCGTTTCAGCCGCGCCGGTCACGTGCCGGCCGAGTCGGGTGTGAGCAGCGCGACGCACTCGACGTGATGGGTCATCGGGAACGCGTCGAAGGCGTGCAGCGCGCCCAGCCGCCAGCCCGCGTCGAGCGCCACCCGGACGTCGCGGGCCAGCGTGGCCGGGTCACAGGCGAGGTATCCGATCGCCCGCGGGCCTAAGCCAAGCAGCGCCGCCATCACCGAGCGGCCGGCACCGGCGCGGGGTGGATCGAGCACGACGATGTCGGGGTCGATCGGGGGACGGTCCGGCAGCACGTCCTCGACCCGGCCGAGCTGCACCTGCGCCCACGGCAGGTCGGCGAGGTTCGTCGCCGCGTCCGCGACCGCGCGCCGCGACGATTCCACTCCGAGCACGCGTCCGGTGGCACCGACCGCCTCGGCGAGCAACGCCGTCAGCATCCCGGCTCCGGCGTAGAGGTCCAGCACGGCTTCACCGGGGCGCGGCGCCACGGCCCCCAGTAGGCTGCCCGCGAACGTCGAGGCCGCGGCAGGATGCACCTGCCAGAACCCGTCGGCCGCGACCGTGAAATCGCGCTGGCCGACCCGCTGGTCCAGCCGGGTGGGTCCGGCAACGACCTCGACCCGGTCGGGCGGGCGCCGGCCCCGGGCCTGCCGACCTGGGCCGGGCCGGTGGGCCAGCACCGCGACTCCCCCGTCACCGCGGGCGACCTCGACACCGCTCAGCCCCGGCCAGTCCCGTGCCAGCACCCCGGCATCGCCGACACCCGGCACGCCGAGCGGACAGGCGTCGAGGACCTCGACCTCGTGGGAGCGGTGCCGGTACAGGCCGGCTCGCCCGTCCGGGCCGACGGCATAGACGATCCGGGTACGCCAGCCGAGCAGTCCGCCGGGCAACGCCTGCACGCCGGTGAACAGGTCTGCGGTGTCGATGCCGGCCAGCCGGGTGAACTGCTCGCGCACGACCGAGGTCTTCAACGCCCGTTGCGCGGCGCCGCTGGCATGTTGCCAGTCGCAGCCGCCGCACCGGCCTGGGCCCGCGTGCGGGCACGGGGGCACGACCCGGTCCACGGACGGCCGCAGGATCTCGACGGCGTCGGCGCGGCAGAACGTGCCCCCGCGATCCTCGGTGATCCTCGCCCGCACCCGCTCCCCGGGCAGCGCGTGGCGCACGAAGATCACCCGACCGTCGTGGCGGGCAACGCAGGAGCCGCCGTGCGCGGGCGCACCGATCTCCACCTCGACGATGCTGCCGCGCAGCGGACCGTCCTCAACCACCGCTGACCGGCGCAGGCGAGGCATCCTCGGCGGGCTTGTCCCCTCGGCTCGGCCGCGCCGGGCTGGGGCCGTTGTCCGTCAGCGCCGCAGTCGACTCCAGCTGCCACGGCACGCTGGTCACCATCACCCCCTGCTGGAAGAGCAGGCGGCCCTTGAGCCGCAGGGCGGCCTGATTGTGCAGCAACTGCTCCCACCAGTGCCCGACCACGTACTCGGGGATGAAGACGCTGACCACATCGTGCGGGCGGTCAACGCGCAGCGCCTTGATGTAGCCGATGATCGGACTGGTGACCTCGCGGTAGGGCGACTCGAGCACCGTCAGCTTCACCGGGAGGTCGTGGCGTTCCCACTCGGCCAGCAGCGCCCGGGTGTCGTCGTCCTCAATGTTCACCGTGAGCGCGGTCAAGGTGTCCGGCCGGGTCGCCCGGGCGAAGGCCAGCGCGCGCAGGGTGGGCTTGTGCACCTTCGCCACCAGGACCACGACGTGGTTTCGGGCCGGCAAGACCAGCCCGACCTCGTCAGTGGTGAGCTCTGCGGCAACGCGGGTGTAGTGCCGGTTGATCGCCCGCATCAGCGCGTAGAGGATCGGCATGGCGATGAGCACCAGGTAGGCGCCCTTGGTGAACTTGGTGACGATCACGATCGCCAGGACGACGCCCGACAGGCTGGCGCCGAAGCCGTTGATCACCCGCGAGCGCTGGATGCGACGCCGCTCGGTGGGGTCGCGTTCGGTGCGCAGCGCGCGGTTCCAATGCCGCACCATCCCGCTCTGCCCGAGGGTGAAGGAGGTGAATACGCCGATGATGTAGAGCTGGATCAGCCTGGTGGTGTCAGCCTTGTAGACGGTGATGATCAGCCCGGCCACCACGGCCAGCATCAGGATCCCGTTGCTGTAGGCCAGGCGGTCCCCGCGCGTGTTCAGCTGCGCGGGCAGGTTCTTGTCGCGGGCCAGGATCGCGCCGAGCAGCGGGAACCCGTTGAACGCGGTGTTGGCCGCCAGCACCAGGATCAGGGCTGTGGTGGCCTGGACGTAGAAGAAGCCGATCGAATGCGGGCCGCCGAACACCGAGCCCGCGACCTGCGCGATCACGGTGCGCTGCGGCGTGTGCGAGCAATCGCTCACGCCGTTCAGCAGGCAGCTGTTGGTGATCGGATCGGTGATGTGTACCTTCGCGATCAGTGCGAGCGCGGTCAGGCCGCCGAACATCGACACGGCGATGGCCCCCATCGCCACCAGGGTCAGCTGCGCGTTCTTCGCCTTGGGTACCTTGAAAGCTGGCACCCCGTTGGCGATGGCCTCGACGCCGGTGAGCGCGGTGCATCCCGACGCGAATGCCCGCAGCGTGAAGAACATCAGCGCGAGGAACCCGAGGGAGCCGTAGCCGTGATGCACGTGCACGCCGTAGTGCGCGCTCTCGGCCACCGGGGCGTCGCCTAGGACCACCCGGACGAAGCCGGTGCCGATCATGAGAAAGACACCCGTGGCGAACAGGTAGGTCGGCGCGGCGAAGGCCAGCCCGGCCTCGCGCAGGCCGCGCAGGTTGACCGCGGCGAGAATCACGACGAAGGCCACGGCGAGCACCACCCGCTGCTGGTGCAGCGACGGCACCGCCGAGATGATGTTGTCGACGCCGGAGGACACCGACACCGCAACGGTCATCACGTAGTCGACGAGCAGCGCGCTGGCGACCACCACGCCGGCGGACTGGCCGATGTTCTTCGTGGCCACCTCGTAGTCGCCGCCGCCGGTGGGATAGGCGCGGACGAGCTGGCGATAGGAGGCGACGACGGTGGCCATCAGCACCACGACGCCGAGGGCGACCCAGGGCGCGAGGTAGAGGAAAGCGGTGCCGCCGACGGTGAGCACAAGCAGGATCTCTTGAGTCGCGTACGCCACGCTCGACAGCGCGTCGCTGGCAAAGATCGGCAACGCGAGACGCTTGGCCAGCAATGAGTGTCCGACCTGCTCGGAGCTGACCGGACTGCCGATGATGACTCGCTTGAGCACTCGGGTCAATAACGCCACGTCGCGCACACTACGGGGCGCGCCGGGGCCCGGCGCGCCGTGTCGCGACACAGTCATCGCGGCCGTGCCCGGCGCTGTGTAGCGTCGTCACGCTGGACCTGTCCGCGCCCCTGGTGTGGCAGCGACGGACACCGCTCAATCGGTCGAGAGGAGATGTGCGACAAGTGCACATCGTCATCATGGGATGCGGGCGCGTGGGGGCATCGCTGGCGCACAGCCTCGCGCGCCTGGAGCACAGCGTTGCCGTTGTCGACCAGGACCCACTTGCCTTCCGACGCCTGGGAAAGCACTTCAAGGGCCGTCAGATCACCGGCATCGGCTTCGACCAGGACACCCTCGTCTCGGCGGGCATCGAGGACGCCGACGCCTTCGCGGCGGTCAGCAGCGGCGACAACTCCAACATCATCGCGGCGCGGGTGGCACGCGAGACCTACGGAGTCCAGAAGGTCGTGGCCCGGATCTATGACCCGAAGCGCGCCGAGGTGTACGAGCGCCTGGGCATCCCGACGGTCGCCACCGTGCCCTGGACGGCGGCCCGGCTGCTCAAGAGCGTCCTCGGTGAGGCGACGGCGGAGGCCTGGCGCGACCCGTCGGGCACGATCGCGCTGCTGCACGTCACCCCGCACGAGGGTTGGGTCGGGCACCCGCTGACCGAGTTCGAGAGCGCCACCGGCGCCCGGGTCGCCCTGATCACCCGCTTCGGTACCGGCCAGCTGCCGCTGGCCTCCAGCGTCGTCCAATCCGGCGACGGCCTGCACGTCCTGGTCGCCGACGACCACGCCGAATTGCTGCGCGATCTCGTCAGCCGGGCCCCACAGGGGGCACCGTCATGAGGGTGGCCATCGCCGGCGCCGGCTCGGTGGGGCGCTCGATAGCCCGGGAGCTGCTGGCCAACGAGCACCAGGTGCTGCTCATCGACAAGGACCCCCGCAAGGTCCATCCCGACCGCATCGAGGGCGCCGAGTGGCTGCTCGGCGACGCGTGCGAGGTGGCCAACCTCGAGAACGCCGGCCTCGAGGAGTTCGACGTCGTCATCGGTGCGACCGGCGACGACAAGGTCAACCTCGTGCTCTCGCTGCTCGCCAAGACCGAGTTCTCGGTGCGCCGCGTCGTGGCCCGTATCAATCACCCGGCCAACGAATGGCTGTTCACCGAGGCGTGGGGCGTCGACGTCGCCGTGTCGACGCCGCGGGTTCTCGCGGCTCTGGTCGAGGAGGCGGTCGAGGTCGGCGACGTCGTCCGCCTATTCGGGCTGCGGCAGGGGCAGGCGAACCTGGTCGAAGTGACGCTGCCCGACCGGGCACCGTGCGCGGGCCGCGCCGTCCGTGACCTCGATCTACCCAAGGACGCGGCTCTGGTGGCGATCGTGCGCGGGGCCCGCGTCATCACGCCGTCGGCCGAGGAACCCCTCGAGTCCGGCGACGAACTGCTGTTCGTCGCGCTACCCGAGGCCGAGAAGGAGCTGCACCGCTCCGTCCTCGGCGACTGACGAGACTCAGCTGACGCCGTCGGCGGGCGCCGCGAGGCGTCGGCGGGCCCGCGTCACGATCCAGAATCCGAAACCGACGGCAGCGATGTAGAGCGGGTAGCCCATCGAGATGCGGGCGAAGGCCAGCCAGCCGGTCGCGTTGTGCCTGAACAACGTCAGCTGCACGATCCCGCGGGCGAGGAACACGACGGTCGCCGCCAGCGTGGCCACGGTGTAGGCACGCAGCAGCGTGCGGCGGCGATACCAGGGCGCGTCGTCACTGCCAGGCGTCGGATCGAGGAACTCCCAGAGCAATCCCACGACCGGACGCCGCACGATGGCCGACACGCCGAAGGCGGCGCCATAGGCGAAGCTGCTCCAGATCCCGAGCAGGAAGTACCCACGTGCCTGTCCGGTCCGGGCGGCGATGAACGCCGCGACGACGACGGCGAACAGGCCGGTGAGCGCCTGCTGCACGGGTTGGTGCCGGATCAGGCGGTAGGCCGCCAGGACGATGGCCGACCCGATAGCGGCCACGATCGCCGGGCGCAGGCTGGTGAGCGAGTTCACGACGACGAAGACGACTGGCGGGATGGCGGTGATGACCGTCCCCGTCCAGCCCCCGATGCCGGTGAGCAGCTGCTGACGGTAGTTCTCACGCAGGTCGCTGCGGCTCGGCGGGGCCGTGTCCTCGGTGCCTGTCATCCGTGCGCGGCGCTCTGCAACTCGTACCACGGGTTGTAGATGGCGAGCCGGTCGTCGTGTACCCCGACCCGGCCCCGCGCCACCAGCCGGCGTCCCGGTTCGATGCCGGCGATCCGCCGGCGGCCGAGCCAGACCAGCATGACGGCCGCCGAGCCGTCGAACAGTTCGGCCTCCAGCGTCGGCACGGTCTCGCGCGGGTTGTAGACGACAGCCCGCAGCCGCCCCGTGACGCTGACGACGACGCCGCGGCGCAGCTCCAGCAGGGGCTTGCACGACAGCCGCTCCACCTCGGAACGCAGCTCGGCCGCGTCTAGATGGTGCGCGCTGGCCGTGAGGCGCTTCAGCAGCGACGGTCGGTGGCCCACGCCGCAAGAATAGCCGCGTCGCTCAGAGCGGCTGTTCCTCGTCCTCACCGGACTGCGCGGTCAGCTCCTTCGGCAGCCGAAGCGGCACGGGCTCCCGGGCAGGCAGGGGCTCGGAGCCGCGGACCACGATGACCTGGCGCAGCGCCTTCTCGAACGGTGCCGCCTTCGCCCGGTCGGTGGCCAGCGCACCGACCAGCATGGCGCGCAGGAACCAGCGAGGTCCGTCGACTCCGATGAAGCGCACCGGCACCTGGCCGCCGGTCTCTCCCGGTAGCTTGCCGGTGAGCTCGGTACCGAAGCCGGCGTCGGAGATCTCCTTGGCCACCCCGCGCTGGGAATTGACCGATTCGGCGATCTCGGCGCGGATGTCGTCCCAGATGGACTCATTGCGGGGCGCGGCGAACACGCCGAGCTGCATGTGCCCGTCCGATGCGGCCAACGTGACGGCGATGACCTGTTGAGCCTCGTTCATCTCCAGGCGCACGTCGATACCGGGCGCCACCGGCACCCGCAGGGCGCCCAGGTCGAGGCGGGCGATGTCGTCGTCCGGGGCGTCGCGCTCGTCGTAGGGCCCCTCGGTGGCCTCGGGCTCGTCACGGCTTCTGGTCTCCCAGGGCGGGGTCGCGTCCAATTTCGACCGCTCGGTGCGCTTCTCCTTGCGTCGCGACGCCACTACTCGTCCGCTCCCTTCGCTGCGTTGCGTGCGGAGGCGCTCAATGCTGTCGCCCCACCGGTGGATCCGTGCCCGCCGCCTCCCCGCGGCGACGCAGGCAAGTCCGTCACCTCGACGAACGCGGCCCGCTCGACGCGCTGGAACACCAGCTGGGCGATGCGTTCGCCGCGGTGCAGCTCGAGGGTGCGGGCGGGGTCGTGGTTGATGACGATGACCTTGATCTCGCCGCGGTACCCGGCGTCGACGGTGCCCGGTGCGTTCACCAGACCGAGACCTGCACGGGCCGCGAGCCCGGAGCGCGGGTGGACGAACGCTGCGTATCCCTCGGGCAGCGCAATCGCCAGGCCGGTGGGCAGCACGGCGCGTTCACCCGGCGCCAGAGTCACGTCCTGGGCGCTCACGATGTCGGCGCCGGCATCACCGGGCAGCGCATACGCGGGCAGGTCGACGCCGGCGTCCAGGCGCTGGACGAGCACCCGCACCGGCGCGGGGGCGCCGGCCTCACGCAGGCTGTCGAGGCTCACGCCCTACCCCCGGCACGCGGGGCCCGCGGTGATCGTTCGGCTGGGTTGGTCATAGCGCCGAACGCTACCCTCGACGGCGTGAGCGGTGGCAGCGAGAGTCCGTCGACCGGCTCGGTGCCGCTGCACTATCGCGAGCCGCTGCGCGCGCCGTGGTGGTGGTATCTCGCTGCGCTCGCCATCGCCGCGATCTTCGCTGCCGAGTTCCACATCGCCCGGTTGCGGCTGACCGACTGGATCCCGTTCGGAATCCTGCTGCCGCTGTCGGTGGGGATCGTCTGGTGGCTGGGGCACAGCGCTCTGGAGGTGGCCGACGGTGAGCTGCGTATCCGCGGCGCCCACCTGCCGTTGCGCTACGTGAGCGGCGCCGTGGCCTTGGACGGCCCCACCCTGCGGCGCGTGGTGGGGCGGGAGGGCGATCCAGCTGCCTTCGTCTCCATCCGGCCCTGGATCGGACCCGGTGTCCAGTTCTGGGTCGATGACCCCGAAGATCCCACGCCGTACTGGATCGTCAGCAGCCGGCGCCCGCAACGCGTGGTGGAGCTGCTCCGGTCCGCCGGCTGAGACCAGAGCGGGGGCTGACGCGGGAGGCTCACACGGGAGGCTCACGCTGGAGCCATCCGCCCGCGCGACGCCATGCCCTAGTCTGCGGCGTCATGACATCTCACGAGCAGGGGCAGCGCTTCGCCGGCCGGGTCGCCCTCGTCACCGGTTCCAGTCGCGGGATCGGTTTCGCCGTCGCGCAACGCCTCGTGGCCGAGGGGGCGCAGGTGTGTCTCACCGCCCGCAAGGCCGACGGTCTGGCGGGCGCCGTAGAGCGCCTGGGCGGTACCGCGCACGCCATCGCGGTCGCGGGGCGGGCAGACGACGGCGAGCACCAGGCCGACGCCATCGACAGTGTCGTGCGCGAGTTCGGGAAGATCGACGTGCTCGTCTACAACACCGGCATCAATCCCGCGTACGGCCCGCTCACCGAGCTCGATGAATCGGTGGCCCGCAAGATCATGGACGTCAACGTGCTGGCGGCGCTGTCCTGGGCTCGCCAGGCGCTCAGCGCCGGCCTGGGGACCGGCGGCGCCGGGGCGATCGTCAACGTCGCCTCGATCGCAGGGCTGGCTCCCTCGCCCGGCATCGGCTACTACGGCGTCAGCAAGTCCGCGCTCATCGGGCTGACGATGCAGCTGGCCGCGGAGCTGAGTCCTCGGGTGCGGGTCAACGCGGTCGCGCCCGCTGTCGTCAAGACCAAGTTCGCGGAGGCGCTCTACCTCGACAAGGAGGCCGAGGCGGCGGCCGCCTACCCCCTGGGCAGGCTGGGCGAGCCCGCCGACATCGGCGCCGCCGTGGCCTTCCTCGCCTCTTCCGACGCCGCCTGGATCACCGGCCAGATCATCGTGATCGACGGCGGCCTAAGCCTACGAGCGAGTCTGTAGACAACGCCCTTACTGCAGCTCTAGGACCCGGCCACCACGCGAGAGCGCTCGGGCGAAGGGCGGATTGCTGCGGCGAGGCCGGCATCGGCGGCGGCTCTGCCGAGCGCCAGCGGGGCGGCGGACGAGGCAGTCGATCTCCAATCCAGAAAAAAGTCAGACACAATCGCGGCAGATGAACTGGCCGTTGCGGTGCCGGGCCAGTCGGCTGCGGTGGTGCACCAGGAAGCAGCTCGAGCAGGTGAACTCATCGTCCTGCTTGGGCAGCACCCGCACCGTGAGCTCTTCGCCGGACAGGCTGGACAGGTCGGCGCCGGGAAGCTCCAAGGATTCGTTCAGTTCGGTCTCGTCGACATCGATCGAGCCGGATTGGGCCTCAGCTCGTCGCGCCTTCAGCTCTTCGAGCGAGTCCTCGCTCAGCTCATCGACGTCACCGCGACGCGGTGCGTCGTAGTCGGTCGCCATCTGCCTTCAACTCCTCAACGGGATCGCCGATTGCACGGTCGTGGGTCGGTCACGTGGATGCGCGCTCTGGTCCCTGCGCTGCAACGTCTGATTGCAGCGTTTTGTGCCCGGTTAGGCGGTGCGGGGTTGCTCGTACGCACCGTCCCTCCGCGTGGTCGCGCGGGAACCGTACCGCGTCAACGCCAGGACACAACTGCGGGGCGGTCACACCCATTCCCGCAGCCCCCCGGATAGGCTTGCGCCTTGCGTCACGAGGGAGGCAAGCGATCATGGTAAGTCCGACGAAGCGGCGTCCGCTTCCGGCCCT
>QHCC01000012.1:0-4297 GCA_003243915.1 Pseudonocardiales bacterium
CGGATGAACAACTGGAGCTGGTAGCAAGCACCTGCCGATTTCGCTGCACCAGGCGATCTCAGGAGAGGTGCGCAGCGGCCTTGGTCGGGTCGCTTGATATCTCGGATGTGCCGGATCCGTATTCCAGGGCCCAGCTGCGAGCGAGCAGCGCCGCCAAGGCCAGGGCGAGCCCCCCCGCAAGCGCGATGGCGCTCGCGGCACTAAAGTGCTGCGCCGCCACACCGAAGATCACAATCCCCAGACCCTGTGTCGCGATGAGTGCGGACCCGACCAGTCCGACGGTCTGCCCGCGATGCGCGTCCGGAACGGCACGGACGAACGACGCCGCGGCCTGCAATTGGTAGGCCGAGCACATGCCGGTGAGGAACCACAACACGATGGAGACCGGCAGGTCGGGCCGTGCCGCGCACGCGATCATGGGCAGGGCAGCCGCCAGCGCCAGCGGCCCGATCAACCGCAACCGTCGGCGCACCGTGAACCGGACGATCAACACCGCCCCGAGCGCGGTACCAGCAGGTAACGCGGCCATCAGTAGGCCGATCGCGACCGGACCGCCGCCCAGGTCGGCGGCGTAGGGCGCGGCTACCCCCTCCGGCACGACATGCAGTCCGGCCAGCAAGCCAAGACCTACTAGCGCCCGCAGCCGCGGGCTGGTCAGCACGATCGCGGTGGCGGCCCGCATCTGGAGCCACACGGTCCCCAGCCCGCGGACCGCGGCCGTCCCGGTCTGGACAGACTTGGGTCGTCGTCGGACGAAGAGCCGAATGATGAGCGCCGACACCGCGAAGGTGACCGCATCCGCCGCAAGGCCGCCCTGCGCCCCGATCACCGCAATCGCGATCCCGCCGCCGGCGAACCCGGCGAGCTGGGCGCACTGATCGGTGATCATCCGAAGGCCCGTGCCGACGACGTAGCTCTCCCCCGCGAGGATGTCGGGCAGGAGCGCGACCTGCGCCGCCGTGAACGGGCGCCCCGCCAACACCGTGACGACGAGCAGGCAGCAGACCACGGGGAGCGGGGTCCCGGGAAGCGCCATACCACCCACCAGAACAGCACGAATCAGGTCGCAAGCGATCATGAGCGAACGGCGCGGTATCCGGTCGGCCAACCCGGACAGCAGGGCGCCCCCGACGATGGCCGGCAGGAACGTGAGCGCGTACACGAGCGCGGTCAGCGAGGGTGAGCCCGTGCGATCGAAAACCATGACCGACAGGGCCACGCGGGCCAGCTGGTCGCCCGCCATCGACTGCGCTTCGGCGACCCAGAGCGCCCTGAACTCCACGACTCGGAGCACTGCTCCGAACGTGACTCGTTCGACGTCGACTTCCGGCATGACATGCCAACCATCCCGGAATACTCACGAAAACGCCACAACTGCTGATTTGGTGAGTTCTCGGGCAGAGACCATCCCGCGCCGGCTCAGGCGATGAAGGCAGCAAAGCCCGTCGCAGCGGGGCGCCCTTACGCCCCGTCGGGTACCGGGCGCCGGCGCCTGTCCGGTAGACCCGCGCTGCGCTGCGGCGCCGCGGCTGGGGTGCGGACCTCCTCGGCGATGTCGGCCCACGCCGCCCCGTCCAGCACGCCGGCGCTCTCGGCCAAGCCCACCAACTTCTCAGCAGTCAAGACTTCGAGGACATGCTCGCGCAACGCTGCTTTGTACTGGCGCTCGGAACGACGGGCCACCCGCAGCCCCTCCTCGGTCAATGCCGCGTAAACCACCCGACGATCACCCGATGAATTGCGGCGGTCGATCAGCCCCTCCTGCCCCATTCGATCGGCCAGCTTGGTAAAGCCGCCGGTGGTGATCGACAGCTCGCGCGCCAGATGGCTCATCGGCAACCGGTGCTCACTGCTGCGCAACAGCAGGTGCAGCGCGGCGAACCACAAGGAGGACAGCCCCCCGACCTCGATGCGGTTGAGGACCCGTTCCTGGGTTCGGACGACCGCGCGGGTGATGAGTTCCCAGTTCGCCAGCAGGTCCTCGTCACTCATGTCCGAACTCGTCACGCGCCCACCGTAGTCGCCGCGATCCAGCCGGGCGCTTATCAAGTCGCGAGTCGTGATTGCGAATCGATATATTTCCCTCTAAATTTCACGTCCACGCTCGGCATAGGACTCGTCAATCGATCGTCGGGCGGCGTTCGAACTACGGTCGCTGTAGTGTCTTATCGCCAGCATCGATCTGGATCGATGCCGGGCCCTTTTTCGGAAGGTCGTGGTCATTGACTGGCGCTGACAGGCTCGAGCCGCGTGCGGGAGAGCTGTCCGAGTCGGACCAACAGCTGTGGCCGCTCGATCGGCTCGAGATCGCGCTGCAGCCGATTATCGATGTGTCCACCGGCGCAATCGTCGCGGCTGAGGCACTGGCACGTTTTCCAGGAGACGAAGAGCAGTCGGTAGAGCATGCCCTCCTAGACGCATACGATCGAGGTGGCGGTCCGCAGCTCGAGGCGGCCTGTGTCCGGGCCGCACTGCAGCGCCACACTGAGTTACCGGACGGCGTTCTGATAAGCGTGAATGTCAGCCCTGACGCGGTATCCCATCCTGCGGTTCGGCACGCACTGGGTGGCGACCTGAGCGGCGTCATCGTCGAGGTCACCGAGCAGTCCGCGAGCGAACCGGATGCACTGTTCGGGGAGTTGGCCGATCTTCGTCGTCGCGGCGCGCTGATCGCCATCGACGATGTGAGCACCGGTTACGCCGGGCTACTCCGGCTGGCGACGCTGCGCCCGGACATCGTCAAGCTCGACCGCGGCCTGGTCACCGGGGCACGCGGGAACTTGGCGAAGGTCGCGGTGATCGAGTCCCTGGTCAGCCTGTCGCGCCGGATCGGGGCCCAGGTGCTGGGCGAGGGGGTGGAGAGCCTTGACGACCTGATCAACCTGGCCGCGCTCGACGTGAACTACGCGCAGGGGTGGGCGATCGCCCCCGCGGCTGCGACGCTACCGGCCGCGGCGCCGGCCGCGGTGCGGGCCTGCCGCGGCGCCCGTACCCAGCTTCTGCGCGCTGCGTCGCTGGCGGTGCCGCTTGGCTCAGTGCTGGAGGTGCGGGGCAGCACCGTAGCGCTGGCAGGAAGTGTCGCCCTGTCCGACGTGCACACGGCCTTGACCAGGGCCGCGGCCGGCCTGGGTATCGACGCGATCGGCCTGTCCACTGTGGTCGAGGGCGGCCTGCTGCAGGAGATCAGCTCGGCCGGTGCTCCAATGGACGCGATGGTCTACGTGCTGGCCGACTACCCCGCGACGAGGCGCGCCCTGGAATCAGGAGTGATGATCGAGGCCCACCTGAGCGACGCGCACAGCGACCCGGCCGAGCGGGATCTCCTGCTCCAGCAGGGAATGGCGAGCCTGTTGGTGACACCGGTAGTCGGTGGCGGAACCCCGCTGGGCATCCTCGAGTTCCGCAACCGTCGGCACCGCCGCTGGACGAACGACGACATGACGCACGCGCGCAACCTCGCCGAACACACCGCAAACGTCCTGCTCCGCCTCGCCGACGACGCGCCGACACCGTGACCGGGAAGCGATACGGCACCCCCATACCCGACTGATCGCCCGGTGATCCGGTGGCCGGCCAAACAGGGTTGCCGAGATTCGAGGAATAGATCAGCCCGTCCGCACTCGGGGGTGGTGCGAACGGGCTGACGTGGAGGACAACGACGGCAAGGGCGACAAGTTACTCCTGGCCCACGCCACAGGTGCTGTGCACCGCGGTCGGCATCACAGGTGCTGTGCACCGCGGTCGGCACCACAGGTGCTGTGCACCGCGGTCGGCACCACAGGTGCTGTGCACCGCGGTCGGCACGCGAGGCACCGCCCCGCGCCCTGGGGAACTGGGCACAGGGCGGGCTCGTATAGCCGCCGTCCCGACGACCGACCTTCATCGGACCGGCATGACGAAGGTGTCCGTCACCACTCTGGTGCCGGTCGAGACCCCTGAAACCCGACCGACCAAGCGGATCATCGCTGACCCACCACCATCCGTGCGACGGCATAAGTCTTCCAAGGAAGTAATCGACTGTCAAGCTTCCCGCGCCGAACAGTCATCCGTCCTGCTGCGGCGGTCCTTGCTTGGCCGGCGCGTCGACCGGCAGAACGAGGCGCGCATGGATCTCGGTTGTCAGCTGATGCACCAGCCGGGTGAGATCGGTATTGGCGTGCAATTCCTGCTCGCTGGCCACGAAGTCGTGGTCGGCCTTAGCCTGCTGGAACGAGGCCTGCCGATTCTGCCCGATCATCACGAACGTCGACAGGAAGATGGCCTCGAGCGAGACGATCAGGGTCAGGGTGGGCCACGG
>QHCC01000012.1:4317-23001 GCA_003243915.1 Pseudonocardiales bacterium
CGGCGGCGCGACGCTCTCGACGGAGGGACGCATTTCCAGCGGCCTGGCCCAATCGGAGCGGGTGACGGGAATCGAACCCGCGCAATCTGCTTGGGAAGCAGAGACTCTGCCATTGAGCTACACCCGCGGAACTTTGAATTCTAATGGAACGCCAGGGATTCCGGGCGGTCGGTCACCGTCGGCTTGCACGATGCGGCGAGCGAGGGTATCGGCGATGTGTCGGTCGGCGTCGCGAGTGCTGTGCTGATCGATCGGGGCGGCGCGCATCATGCCGCCGGCCCGTCCTCTCCGTCAGGTCCAGAGTCGACCTGCCTGGTATGGCTGTGGTCCTCGACGGGGCGCGTCGGCACGGGCGATTGGCCGGGACCTAGGCAACTGCTGAAGGATGGATGCAACCGACCGGATCGGTGTTCGGGCTTACCGTGGGCAGCAGACCCGGGACACGGACAGCCCGTCTGCGCCTGCGGCTGAGTAAGCCTGCGCTCGTTCCCGGACGTTCCTGAGCCGGCTGTCTGGGTCACCGACACCGGGCAGAAACATGTCGGTGCGGGTCAGGCTGGGCTCGCTGGCGAGCTGGCTGGTGGACCACCCGTGCTTTGGCTGGCGCACAGCGGGCTCTCGCTGGTTTACTGCCTGATGACTTGGACCGTGAGCTGAGCAGGTAGTTGGATTTCGTCCCGATCGATTCCGTTTTACGAAAGTGGAGACCGCAATGCAGGTACGCCGCACCGGCCCGCACGCTCGTGTCGGGGCAAGCTCGCGACGAGTGATCCGCCGCTATACCGCTGCAGGAGCGGTGGCCACGATGGCTGGCGCGCTCGCGCTCGTCTCGCCCGCCGCCCCGGCGAACGCGACGCCGCTCGCAACCGCCACGTTCAGCGGTCACGCGACCTCCTCGGTCCTGCAATCCACTGTCGCGACCTGCTCGGTGCTGCAGTGCACTTCGCTGGACGTAACGGTCAACGCCGACCTTGGCCCGACGACCGCCGGCGTGAGTCGCAACGCCAGTGCTGCGACGGCCTCGAACCTGTTGGCCAAGATCACTGGGTTCCCTGCGATCGATGTGCAGACGCTGTCGGCATCGGCGCCACCGCCACAGACCGTTGGCCCCACCACGCTTATCGCCATCCCCGCAGCTCCGGTGCTGGACGTGAAGGCGCTCACGGGACTGGCCACGGCGTCCTGGCCAGAGGTTGGCACCTGCCCGGCGGCTACCGTGCCCGCCTCGCTCGGCTCGGTCACCACCGCAGCTGCGGCGATCGTCCCAACCGCGGGGGACCGAAGCCCTCCCACGCTGATCCAGACCAGCGCGGCCACCACCCAGTCGAGCACCACGCTGGTGAGCGCCGGCGGACCGGTCGGCACCGACACCCGTGCCGTCCAGGCACAGGCCACGAACACCCTCTCGAGCGTGGATCTGTTCGGTGGCGCTGATCTACCCACCGGATTCACCATCGACATCGCCGCGCCGACGACGCTGACGGCCACCGCTACCGGTGTCGCGGGCACCTCGGGCGTGGTCTTCACACCGGGAGCGGTCACTGTCGAGGGGCCCGGCTCCAGCCCGACCGTGTCGGTCGCGCCGGGTGCGACATTTACCCTGCCTCCTACCAGCAGCGGGCTCGTGACGATCACCGGATCGATCAAGGTCAACCAACTGGCGGCCAGCAGCAATACGGGCACCGCAGTCTCCGCTGACGCGTCGCTGCTGACGATCTCGCTCATCGCCTCGAACCGCGGAGCGGAGGTTGCCGCCTTCACCCTCGCGGTCGCTCCGCTGCACGTCGACGCGACCTCGCCCAAGGACGGCATCCAGTGCGCCACGGCGCCCACCCCTCCGCCGACGACGGTCACCCCGCCGACGACGCCGCCGATCCCGTCCGGGGCGCCGCAGACCGGCGCCGGTGGTACCGCGGGCCTGCAGGAGGGGGCGTTGATCGCCCTGGGTCTGGTACTGCTGGTGAGCGGTGCCGGAGCGGGTTCGATGGCCTACCGCCGCCGCCGCACGGGTCACGCCGCCTGAGCGGCGCACCGGCGCGTTGAGCGCTGATCGTTGTTTGGTCGCAGAATCCCTGTGCTGGCGCCGCTCGCTGGCGTGTTGGTTATCGGGGGATCCTCAGCATGCTCATCGCCCTGAGCACCCAACACCACGCGCCGCATCCTCCCCGCCTTCGAGATGCCCGGCGGGCAGGCTCCACTCACCGTCGTGATATCCGGTGCCGGAACGGGCGCGCCATCAGGATCACCTCGTCGCGGCGCAGAACGCCGTAGGGGCTGCTCAGCTGGCGCACAGCGGGCTATCGCTGGTTTACTGCCTGATGACTCGGACCGCGAGCTGAGCAGGTAGTTGGATTCTCCGCCGATCGATTCCGTCATAAAAGTGGAGACCGCAATGCAGGTACGCCGCACCGGCCCGCACGCTCGCCTCGGGGCAAGCTCGCCACGAGCCGTGATCCGCCGCTATACCGCTGCAGGAGCTGTGGCCACGATGGCCGGCGCGCTTACGCTCGTCTCGCCCGCCGCCCCGGCGAGCGCGACGCCGCTCGCAACCGCCACGTTCAGCGGTCACGCGACCTCCGAGATCCTCGAGACCTTTGGTGCAGTTGGTCCGCCCGGAACGCTCGCGGTCCGTGTAGACGTAGGCCCGGCTACGGCTAACGTCAGCCGTAACGCCAGTTCTGCGACGGCCTCGAACCTCTTGGCCAAGATCACTGGGCCCCCTGCGATCAACGTCCAGACGCTCACGGCCTCGGCGCCACCGCCACAGACCGTTGGCCCTACCACTCTTATCCCCATCCCCGCAGCTCCACTGCTGGACGTGAAGCTGCTCACCGGACAGGCCACGGCGTCCTGGCCCAAGGTCGGTACCTGCCCGGCGGCTACCGTGCCCGCCTCGCTCGGCTCGGTCACCACCGCAGCCGCCACGATCGGCGGTCTCGGTGCGGACCTGCCCTCGCTGATCAGAACCAGTGTTGCCACCACCCAGTCGACCACCCAGCTGGTTAGCGCTAGCGGACCTGCGGGCACCGACACGCGGGCCGTCCAGGCCCGGGCCACGAACACCATCTCGAGCATTGACCTGTTCGGTGGCGGAGGCTCTGGGAAGCCCGGCATCACGATCACCATTAACAAGGCCCCGACGCTGACCGGTCTGGCCACCGGCTCGACTGCTACGTCAAAGCTCACCTTCTCCCCGGTGGGGGAACCGTGACGGTAGGTGCCGCCGGAACGCCCGTCGCGCTGTCGCTCGGCATCTCCGTCCCCATCAACCTGACCGTGGGTGCGATCATGCTGAGTGGGGGGATCAACCTCAACGCGGGCGCGGTCGGCGTCGTGAACACCGGCACGATGGTCGCCGGAGATGCGGCGCTGCTGACGATTGGGCTGACGGCCAGGATCAACACTGGTCCGGCGCCGATTCAGGTCGCGGCCGTCGAACTCGCGGTCGCTCCGCTGCACGTCGACGCGACCTCGCCCAAGGACGGCATCCAGTGCGCCACCGCGCCCACCCCTCCGCCGACGACGGTAACCCCGCCGACGACGCCGCCGATCCCGTCCGGGGCGCCGCAGACCGGTGCCGGTGGTACCGCGGGCGTGCAGGAGGGGGCGTTGATCGCCCTGGGTCTGGTGCTGCTGGTGAGCGGTGCCGGAGCGGGTTCGATGGCCTACCGCCGCCGCCGCGCCGGTCACGCCGCCTGAGCGGCGCACCGGCGCGTTGAGCGCTGATCGTTGATTACGGGTCCGTTGACGCCAGGCGGTGCCAGCTAGGACTTCGCACGCGCGGGAAGTTCGCCAACCCACGCCGACTCGGCCGACCTCGGCCTACTACCCGCAGGGCTGGACGCGGACAGCTATTTCCTCAAGTGCTGCAGTAGCTTCTGCTCATGGACACCCTGCGCACGACGGAGGAGCGATTCGCAGACCTTCCCGACTTCGGCTACGAACCGCACTTCGCCGACGTCGCCGGCGCTGAGATCGGCGGCGGGGCAGTACGGATGGCCTGGGTCGAGGACGGCCCAGCCGGCGGTGAGCCGGTGCTGCTCCTGCACGGCGAGCCGTCCTGGTCGTTCCTGTACCGGCACATGATTGCGCCACTGGCTGCCGCCGGGCACCGGGTGATCGCGCCGGACCTCGTGGGCTTCGGCCGCTCGGACAAGCCCGTCGACGTGAGCGAGCACAGCTACGCCCGCCACGTGGAGTGGACCCGTGCGCTCGCGTTCGACGTGCTGGACCTGCACGGCGTGACGCTGGTGGGCCAGGACTGGGGCGGCCTGATCGGGCTACGGCTGGCCGCAGAGCATCCCGAGCGCGTCGCCCGCATCGTTGCGGCCAACACGGGCCTGCCCACCGGCGATCACTCCATGCCCGAGATCTGGCACCAGTTTCGCGCGGTCGTCCAGAGCGCCCCGACCCTCGACGTCGGCCGCTTGGTCCAGGCGGGATGCCGGCGCCCGATGTCCGATGAGGTCCGCGCCGGCTATGACGCCCCGTTCCCGGACGAGAGCTACAAGGCCGGCCCGCGTGCCATGCCCGGTCTGGTTCCGACGACACCGCAGGACCCCGCAACCGCGGCCAACCGGGCAGCCTGGGCCGCGCTCAGCCGCTCCTCGACGCCCGTCCTGGTCGCGTTCAGTGACGGCGACCCGATCACCGGTGGCATGCGCCCCATCCTCGAGGCGGCCTTGCCTGGCGCGCGGGGCCGGGTGCACCCGGTGATCACCAACGCCGGACACTTCCTGCAGGAGGACGCCGGGGCCGAACTCGCCGCGCACGTCGTGGACTTCATCGCCGCCACGCCCGACCGGTAGCGTCGCCCTCGCTCGACCTTGAGAATCGAATGCTGCTCAGCGACCGGGACATCCGCTGGCCGGGCATGAAGATCGGCTAGCTCTGCCTGTTTCGACTCGCCAGCGCGGCCGAGAACCCCACGGCTCCGGACTTCCCCGCGACACGTCGCTCACCGCGGCGTTGCCGGCCTGCCCGCTGCCCTGTCCCTACCCCCGATAGAGAGGGACAGAGCAGCGTCGCCGCTGCAATCTCAGATACTTCCTAGACAACAAATGGGGCTTCTTGCATGATGGGTCACCCGGCCGCAGTTCGACAATGGGAAGCCTTGCCCTTCGTTGCGGCAGGCACCATCGCGTCGGGGGCCCGCGATGAAGGGCCGTGCTCAGTTCGTCGGGCCCGCTCTCAGCTGAGGCGGTGCATCCAGCCGTGGGTGTCGGCGACCTGACCGGTCTGCATGCCGAGCAGCCGCTCGCGAAGCTGTGCGGTGACGGTGCCGGTCGTGCCGTCACCGACCGTCCATGACGCGGCAGCGCTCTGGACGCTGCCGACGGGGGTAATGACCGCGGCCGTGCCGCACGCGAAGACCTCGGTGATGGCTCCGGACGCGTTTCCCTCGCGCCACTCGTCGGTGGAGACCTTGCCCTCCTCGGCGGTGTAACCGAGTTCGCGCGCCACGATCAGTAACGAGTCGCGGGTGATTCCGGGCAAGAGGGTCCCGGTCAGCGACGGTGTCACGATCCGCGCGCCGGGCCCGGACCCGTAGACGAAGTACAGGTTCATGCCGCCCATCTCCTCGACCCAGTGGTGCTCGACGGCATCGAGCCACACGACCTGGTCGCACCCCTTCTCGGCGGCGTTGGCCTGCGCGACCAGCGAGGCCGCGTAGTTACCCGCGCACTTCGCCTCGCCGGTGCCGCCTGGGGCAGCGCGGGTGAACTCGGTCGACAGCCACACTGAAACCGGCTGCACGCCCCCCGGGAAGTACGGGCCGGCTGGCGAGGCGATGAGCAGGTAGGCGTACGCGTTGGCCGGGCGCACGCCCAGCCCGATCTCGGTCGAGAACATGAATGGGCGGAAGTACAGCGACTCGCTCGGGTCGGCCGGCACCCACGCCGCGTCGACCTCGATGAGCGCGCGCAGCGACTCGACGAAGAGCTCCTCAGGCAGTTCGGCCATGGCCAGCCGCCGCGCCGAGCGCTGGAATCGGGCCGCGTTCGCGGTGGGGCGGAACGTCGCGATCGAGCCGTCGGGTTGGCGATAGGCCTTGAGCCCCTCGAAGATCTCCTGCCCGTAGTGCAGTGCCATCGTCGCGGGGTCGAGGGTGAGCGCTCCGTAAGGCAGCACCTGGCCGTTGGACCAGCCAGCCCCCGCTGTCCAGTCAATGCGCACCATGTGGTCGGTGAAGTACCTGCCGAAACCGGGCTCGGCCAGGATCGCCGCCCGCTCGTCGTCGGTCTTCGGGTTCGGGTTGCGCACCACACTGAACGCCATAGCGGTGATTCTAGTGTCGCGGGCCCGGAGCAACCACCGACCTGCAATCACGATTCCCTGCTGGACGCCGGTGCGCATGCGGCGGGCGGACGCCGGGTGGGCAGGCGTGAGCTGTTCACCTACGCCGAGCGCGGGACTTGGCCTCTCGCCCGGGCCGCCGACCGGCCCGTCCTACGAGCCGGCAATGGGCGTATCGGCCGCCAGGATCGCGACGAACGAGCCGACCGCCTCGTCCGAGGACGCCATCACCACTGCCGGCAGCGCCTTGGTGAGCAGGTCCAGCAGCTGTTCGCGCCCAAACGCGCGGCTACCCAACCAGCCGATGACGCACGCCTCCACGAAGGCGATCCAGCCGTGGACGGCCAGCTCCGCCCGGGGACCCATCGACACCCCCGTGTCAGCGACGATCGCGATGACGCGCCCGGCCATGCTGGCCCGGGTCTGGTCGAAGATGGCCCGCATCTCCGCGTCACCGCTTGCTGCGCCGCGCACCAACGACGTGTAGTTGTCGGGGTTTTCCTCGACGTAATCGACGAAGGCGCTCAGTGACGCGTGCAGCGAGGCGACCGGGGCCAGCCCCGCGTCCGGCTCGGTTCGTCGCAGCAGTTCCTGCGCCGCGGCGCGGGCGACCTCGACGTGGAACTCCTGCTTGGAGGAGAAGTAATGGAACAGCAGCCCGCGGGAGATACCGGCCTGCTGCGCGATGTCCTCGACGGACAGCTCGTCGAGGGTGCGGGTGGCGAGCATTTCCACCCCGAGTTCGATGAGCTGGGCGCGGCGCGCCTCGGGGTTGAGCCGCACGCGCTTCTCGGTCGCCATGGGCACATCGTATCCCGCTATTGAATGTGAGCCAACTGATTATTGACTCAGATTCAACGTTATGTCTACGCTGGCCGCATGACGCAGGTAGCCATCCGCCGCACGGCAACGAAGCCCTCATCGCGCTCCGAAGCCAAGTCCGTCCCCAGCGCCGAAATCCCGAGACACGTCGGCGTGCTCATCATCGGCGGCGGGTTTGCCGGCCTCGCTGCCGCCATCCGGCTGACGAAGGACGGCCGGCGCGACTTCTTGGTGATCGAGCGGGGATCCGAGGTCGGCGGCACCTGGCGCGACAACACCTACCCCGGCGCGGCCTGCGACGTGCCGTCGCACCTGTACTCCTACTCCTTCGAGCCGAACCCGAACTGGTCACGTTCGTTCTCCCCGCAATGGGAGATCCAGGACTACCTGCGCCGGACCGCGGTGAAGTACGACGTGCTCGACAAGCACCTGTTCGACACCGAGGTGACCTCGGCCCAGTGGGACGACGGCGCAGCCCGCTGGATGATCCAGACGACCCGGGGCGCATTCACCTCGGACGTCCTGGTCAGTGCGATCGGCGCGCTGTGCGAGCCGGCACTTCCCGACATCGAGGGCATCGACACGTTCCAGGGCGAGATCTTTCATTCCTCGCGCTGGAACCACGCCTCCGAGCTGAGGGGCAAACGCGTCGCCATCATCGGCACCGGGGCGTCGGCCGTCCAGATCGGGCCGGCCATCGCTGATGAGGTAGCCCACCTCGACGTCTACCAGCGCACGGCGCCGTGGGTCATGCCGCGCCGCGACCGCGCCTACTCCAAGCCGGAAAGCCTTGCCTACAAGCATGTTCCGGGTCTGCAGTGGCTGGCCCGGCAGGCCATCTACTGGGGCCGCGAGGTGCTCGTGCTCGGCTTCGCGTTCCAGCCCAAGATCCTGCTCGGCGCGCAGCGCATGGCCGAGCGGCACATCCAGAAGCAGATCGAGGACGACGAGCTGCGCAAGGCTGTCACGCCAAACTGGCAGATCGGCTGCAAGCGAATCCTCATCTCGAACGACTGGTACCCCATGCTCACCAAGGACCACGTCGAACTGGTCACCGACGGCATCGCCGAGGTGCGCGAGAACGCGATCGTCACCCGGGACGGCACGGTGCGCGAGGTCGACGCGATCGTCGTCGCCACCGGCTTCCATGTCACCGACTCACCCGGCTGGGAGGCGATCAAGGGTGCCGACGGTCGATCGCTGGGCGAGGTGTGGCGCGAGCGCGGCCAGCAGGCCTACAAAGGCGCCGCCGTGGCGGGCTTCCCGAACATGCTGTTCGTAGTCGGCCCGAACACCGGTCTCGGGCACAGCTCGATGGTCTACATGATCGAGTCACACGTGAACTACCTGGCCAGCGCGCTCGAGGAGATGGACGAGCACGGGCTGGCGACGTTCGAGGTCCGCGAGGACAGGCAGCGCGACTACAACCAGAACCTGCAGAAGAGCATGAAGCAGACGATCTGGACGACGGGCGGTTGCGCCAGCTGGTATCTCGACGCGCACGGCAACAACACCACGCTGTGGCCGAGCTTCACGTTCCTGTTCCGGCGGCTGACCCGCACCTTCGACCTCGCCGCCTACCGCACCACCGCGCGCACCGACCGATCCGACGCGGCGCTCACCCTCGTCCGGGAAGAAGGCGTGGCATGACCACCGTCACAGGCAAGGTAGCCGTCGTCACCGGCGCCGGTTCGGGCATCGGCCGGGCCCTGTCCTACGATCTCGCGCGCCGCGGTGCTGCCCTGGCGATCAGCGACGTCGACCAGGTCGGGCTGGCCGAGACGGCCAGGCGCATACGCGTCATCGGGGCGCGCCTGCACGAGCAGCGCCTCGACGTCACCGACCGCGCCGCCGTGCTCGCCTACGCCGAGGCCGTCGCGACCGAGTTCGGCGTTGTGAACATCGTGATCAACAACGCCGGCATCGCCTTCACCGGCGACGTCGCGGCCATGACGTTCGAGCAGATCGAACGAGTCATGGACGTCGACTTCTGGGGCGTCGTGAACGGCACCAAGGCGTTCCTGCCGCACGTCATTGCCTCCGGCGACGGGCACATCGTCAACATCTCCAGCCTGTTCGGGCTCATGTCGGTACCGGGGCAGAGTGCCTACAACGCCGCGAAGTTCGCGGTGCGCGGCTTCACCGAGGCGCTGCGCCAGGAGATGATCGTCGCCGGCCATCCGGTGCAGGTCACCTGCGTGCACCCCGGCGGTGTCAAGACCGCGATCGCCCGCAACGCCGGCGCGGTCGAGGGCCAGGACGCCAAGGAGTTGGCGGAAGTCTTCGACACCAAGCTTGCCAAGATGTCGCCCGAGGCGGCCGCCCGGTCGATCCTGCGTGCCGTCACCACAAACCGGCCACGTGCCGTCGTCGGCCTGGACGCGAAGCTGCTCGACCTGCTGGTGCGGCTGCTCGGTTCGCGGTACCAGCGCCTCGTCGCCCTTGGCACCCGCAGGACCATCCCGCAGGCATCCGGTCCTGCGTCCTCCGCTGAGCCTGCCGAGGTCAGCAGGAAGGCATCGGCCTGATGCACCTGCCCCGGCCACTTGTCATCGGCGTCTCAGCGCCGCTGTACCGGACCCTGAACGCCCGCACCCCGCTGCGGTTGCAGCGCTCGATCCTGGAGAGGTTCGCCGGGCTGAGCGTGCTGCCCGCCGGCACGCAGGTGTCCGCGCTCACCCTCGGCGGACGCCCCTGCGAGCGGGTCACAGTGGGCGCCAGCGAACGTCCCCGCGCGATTCTGTTCCTACACGGCGGCGGGTACACCGTGTGCTCGCCGCGCACCCACCGCTCGCTGGCGGCATACCTCGCCCGCGATACCGGCGCCGTCGTCTTCTCCCTCGACTATCGACTCGCGCCCGAGCATCCCTACCCCGCCGCCCTCGACGACGCTGTCGCGGCGTTCCAGGCGCTTGTCGACGAGCACGGATTCTCGGCGCCGCGCATCGCCGTCTCCGGCGACTCCGCCGGCGGCGGACTGGCCGTCGCCGCGGCCCGCCGACTCGCCGACGACGGGCTGCGCCCGGCCGCGCTCGGCCTGCTCTCACCGTGGACCGATCCGTCCGACGAGGACACCCCGCGCCGCCGCGACTTCGTCATCGACTCGGCCTGGGGCCGCAAGAATGCGTCGGACTACCGTGGCAGCGCCGACCCGCGCGACCCCGGCTACGCACCGATGCACGGGCGCCTCGACGGACTGCCGCCCATGCTGATCCACTGCGCGGTCACCGAGATCCTGCAGCCGCAGATCCTACGATTCGCCCGCCTCGCGGCGGAGGCCGGTGTCGACGTGCAGGTGGTCGAGCACCCACGGCTGTGGCACAGCGGGCACACGCTCGCCGGCACGCTGCGTGAAGCGACCGATGCCGTGCACGATCTCGGCGTCTTCCTACGTGCCCACCTGGATGCGGTGCCCGAATCGAAGGCCGCAGCCGAAGTGCCCGCCTAACGCCGCGACGTGGCGCTGCCGATCGCCTCTGAGCTCGGGAAACCACCTCGCGGTGGCTGTCATTGTCTGCCTCAGGTGGAAGAGTGCAGGGTGTGCAGGCCCCGGTAGTACTCGCCGTCGACGGGAACTCGCTCGTACACCGCAGCTTTCACGCCCAGGCGCACGCCAGTCAGCCGTCCTGGGCGGTGCGCGGGCTTCTTACCCAGCTGGTTTCCGCGGTCGACCGGGTCCGCCCCACTGCGGTGATCGTCGGATTCGACGACGCGCACCGTTCACTGCGCCGCGAACGCTGGCCCGACTACAAGGCCCACCGCACCGCGAAGCTGGACACGCTGGTCGAGCAGTTGGTGCAGGCGGCCGAAGCGATGCGGGAGCTCGGTGTCGCCGTCGTCGTCCCGGACGGGCTGGAGGCCGACGACGTGCTCGCCTCCGCCGCGGCATTCGCGCGGCGATCCGGCGCGTCCACCGTGATCGTCACCTCCGACCGTGATGCGTTCGCGTTGATCGACGAGCACACCAGCGTGCTGCGCATCATCAACGGCGGCGTCGACGCCTCGCCGCTGATGACCGTCGACCGGCTGGTCACACTGCTCGGCATACCTGCCTCGCAGTACCGCGACTTCGCCGCCATGAGCGGCGACCCGTCGGACAACCTGCCGGGGATTCGGGGCATCGGGCGCCGCCATGCCGCTCGCCTGCTCGCCGAGTTCGGCAGCGCGTCCGCAGCGTTCGACGATCTCGACGGCGTGCGGAACAGGCTAGGCGCCGGCGTGGCCACCTGCCTCGCGCATCCCGACGCACGGCCGGCGTGGGAGCGCAACTGCAGCGTAATGGCGATGCGCGACGACGTCCCGCTCGATCTCGACCTGTCCGCCGGAAAGGGCGTGCTGCCGCTGCGGGCAGAGGCGGTCGATGCCGTGTTCCGCGCCCGGAACCTCATCTGGTCGGTCGGCCAAGCCGTGCGAGTGCTGGCCGATGTCGATGGCCACATCGAGCCACCCCGCGCCGTCGCCCCGCCGCGAATCGAGCGCTCGCCGGGTGAGCGATCGGCTCGGCGCCTGCCGAAGCTCGTGCCGCGCCGTCCTGCCGTGGAGCAGTTGGCGCTGTTCTGACAGCGTCATCGGGCAGTCCGTTCGGCGCGTCACAGCCCCCGTAGTCCGCCACTCGCTCGCGGCCGTACAGTGTTGCGTGCGCTCGGTGAACTTCCGCTGGTCCGGCATTACCGTCGATTGCGCGCAGCCGCGACTCGTCGCCCACTTCTGGGCTGCCCTGCTCGAGCGGGAACTCAGCGTCCCGCTGCCAGGTTGGTTGCGTCTTGGCACCCTCGGTGACACCGAGCCCGTCATCAACTTCCAGCCCGTGCCCGAGCCGAAGCGCGACAAGACTCGCATGCACCTCGACATCGTCGTCGATGACCTCGAACAGGCCGTTGCGTCGGTGACCCAACTGGGCGGTCGCTCACTGCACCAGCGCCACGACTACGACGAGGGGACGGTGCTGGTGATGGCCGACCCCGAAGGCAACGAATTCTGCCTAGTGCACTACTTCGGCGATCGGGCGACACCTGCCGGCTGACACACTGCACGCAACCCGTCCAGCGAGAGGCCTCCGATGAATCGCTGGCAGATCAACCTCGCCGGGCCTGTACTACGCGGTGTCTGCTCGCGGGGCGAGGGGCGCGACCGCGACCGGAATCGTCAACAGACCAAAGCGGTGCAGGGCGTGACCCGCGGTGGCTACAGGTCGGGTAGATGCTCGCGCGCCCACAGTGCGGCCGAGGTCCTATCACCCACCCCGATGCGCCGGAACACGCTGCCCAGGTGAACCTTCACGGTGCGTTCGGCGATTCCCAGTGCGCGGCCGATCTGCTTGTTGGCCATGCCCTGGCTGGCAAGCCGCAGCACCTGGAGCTCCCGATCGCTGAGCTCGTCGGCCGGCGAGGACCGCGCAGGCAGCAGGGCGCCGGCAACCCGAGGATCCAGCGGCGCATGGCCCCGGGCTGCCGAGCGGACGGCGGCGAGCAGCTCGTCGGGCATGCAGTCCTTGAGGATGTAACCGATCGCACCCGCCGCGAGTGCATCGCGGACGCGGCCCTGGTCGGAGAACGACGTGAGGATGACGACCCGCAGCTGCGGGTGGTCGGCGAGCAACTTGCGGGTGGCGTCGACGCCGTCCATGACCGGCATCGACAGGTCCATCAACACCACATCCGCATCGACCGCCGCGGCGAGTTCGAGCGCCCGCGCGCCGTCCGGTGCCTCACCGACGACCTCGACGTCCGCGGCTGCGCCGAGCAGAGACGTCAGCCCGGCGCGCACCAGGCGGTGATCGTCGACCAGCAGCACCCGGATCATCCGGCCGGCACCGACAGACGCCATATTGTGCCGTCACCGGGAGCCGTTCGTACCTGCAGGCCCGCTCCGGTCGCGCCGGCCAGATCAGTGATCAGCCGCAGCCCGAAGTGGCCCTCGGTGGCACTCCGCGCGGGGTCGAAGCCCACCCCGTCGTCTGCCACGGTCACTCGAATCTGGTGATCCTGTCGCAGCAAGGAGACGGTGACGTGTTCGGCGCGCGCGTGGCGCACGACGTTGCGCAGCAGCTCCTGGACGATCCGGAACACCGCTGCCTGCTCCTCCGGCTGCAGCGCGGCCGCCGCGTCCTCCTGTACGTCGAGATCCACCGCGGGTCCTCGACCCGCCATGGTTGCCACCAGATCGCGCAGCGCTGCGGACAGTCCGGCGCTGCGCAGAGCCGGTGGGTAGATGTCGACGAGCAGGGAGCGCAGGCCGCCGATACTCGTACGGACGGCGCCCGCCGCATCCCGCAGCTCTGCGGCGAGCGCGGTGTCGCCGCGAGAGGCGGCAGTCTCCGCTGCGCCGGCGACCGCGAACGACGCCGCTGCCAGCTCCTGCACCGCACCGTCGTGAAGGGTGGCCGCGATGCGTTGCCGCTCTTCCAAGGAGGCGTCAAGGGCCCGCTGCATCAGAGCTTCGCGCTGCTCCTGCCCGCGCCGGATCCTGGCGACCAGTGTCCAGACCAGAGGCAGCAGCAGGACGAAGATCACGCCGAGGCTACTGACCATGATGCCGGCGAAGCCGCGCCACATCTCATTGGCACGATCGTTCACCGTGTCATAGCGAAAGTAGGTCTCGAATAGGAGCTCGTCGCCGCTGGGTGTCCACACCGGGCGGTACACCTCGAGCAACTTGCCCTGCGTGCGCTCGTACAGGTTCTCCGGCGCGTGCAGGTCGCTGACCTCGGCACGGGTCTGCGGTGCGGCCAGCACGGCCAGCGCCGAGTCATCGAGCGGAAAGGTCCGCCCCGACAGTCGCGCCTCGTCGGAGTAGAGGATCTTTCCCTGCGGCGTCCACACCTTGACCCGCACCACCGAGGCGGAGAGGACCCGCGACCGGACGACGCTGTCCAACGCAGCTCGCGCGGCAGCCGGGTCGTTGACCATCGCATCGGTGAGCAGCGGCTGCACGACGCTGGTGGCGAGGACGTCGGCGAGTTCGGCTGCCTCGTGCACCGACTGACTCTCGGCGGTGCGGCGGCTGACGATCGACCCGGCGACAGCCACCAGGAGCAGCACGATGATCGCGTCGGCGCCGAGTTGCAGCACCACCCGACGCAACCGCACGGGCCGGTCTTCCGCGCGCAGGACAGGGCCCTGCGCCGGCGAGGCGATCGTGACCCAGTCCAGCGAGTCGTCGGGGTTCGGGCGCGTCGGTGCCCCGGGAGAGGGGGGACCTCCCGGGGCACCGACGACGGTCTCAGGCGTCATCAGCCGCCGTGACCGCCCGTGCCACCGTGGTCATCACCGGAGTGCGTCGCACCACCGTGGTCGTCGCCAGGCTGGGTCGCGCCCCCATGGTCGTCGCCGCTGGGAGTGCCGCCGCCGCGGTCGTCACCGGAGGCAGTGGCGCCGCCGCGGTCGTCACCGGAGGGAGTGGCGCCGCCGCGGTCATCCCCGGACGGCGTGCCACCACCACTGTCGTCGCCCGGCTCGGGAGTGCGGACACCGGCGCCTCCGTGGTCGTCGCCCGGTTCGGGCTCGCCGCTGCGCGACTTGTCCACCGGCGACGTTACCCGGATCGATGTCGGATGCTCGCTGCCGTGCCTCGGGGCGAGCACCCGGCCCTGGTCATCGACATGGATCAGGCGCGCCGACGAGGGCACGTGGACCGGCAAGCGGTGGCTGAACGAGGGGTTGTTGGCCAGGCCGGCTACGGCGGGGACGCTGACTGCGGCTGCGGCTGCGGCGACTGCGGAAGCGATCACAAGGCGGTTCACGGTGCTCCTTCGACGGGGGGTGTGGGGTGCACCTGTAGTTCTTCCGTAGTTCTGGTACCGCCCGCCATAGGACCTAGGCGCTAGTACCTGCCCGAACCCGGCCCGCCAGATGCGGCTTGTCCGAGCACGCTGCCCGCACGTCAAGGCGCCAGCCATCGGCGGCACGCTCGGTGGCCATTCGCACTGCCGAAGGCAGCAGGACCGGCGCCTTGAACGTCACCTCGACGGTGTAGGCGTCCGGCAGCCGGCCCTCCAGGCAGGCAAGGGTGCGGGCCTCGAGCCACATGCCGTGCGCGATGGCCCTGCCGAACCCGAACGGCCTGGCGGTCAACGCGTGCAGGTGGATCGGGTTGCGGTCACCCGACACCGCCGCGTACTTGCGGCCGATGTTCTCCGGTACCGGCACCAGCGAGATCGAGCCCAGCGGCTCGGCCGACTGCGTGTTGTTCCCCGCGCGCGGCGCCGTCGGTTTCTCGCGGCGCAGGTAGGTGCTGCGGGAGGACCACACCAGCTCACCGGCGGCGCTCGCCTCGGCCACCACGTCCAGCTGGCGGCCGGCCGGATGCGTGCGCAGGTCGGCCGCACGCACCCTGAACGAGACGGACTCACCGCAGCGCACCGGGCGGATGACGGTGATCGCGTTCGCGACGTGCACCAACCCGACGAGTGGGAACGGGAACCCGCGCTCGAGCATCAGGGCCACGGACACCGGAAATGCCAGCACATGCAGGTAGGTCGCCGGCACTTCGTCGGTGACCCGAAAGCCACAGACTCGCTGGTACGCGGCCAGGTGATCGAGTCTGATCACCTGGTCGGTGAGCGCATAGACCGAGTCCGGGAGCGTGTCGCCCCGGTGCAGCCGTCCGGTCAGCGCGGCTCGCGCGTACAGCGGCGCCAGTGACGGCGGCGAGGTCAGCAACTTCATGCGCCCACCAGATTCTGGCCGCAGACCCGCAGCACCTGCCCGTTGACGCCCCCCGCCCCGGACGAGCTCAACCAGCCGACGGCCTCGGCCACATCGACCGGCAGGCCCGCCTGCTGCAGGCTCGACAACCGCCGCGCGACCTCGCGGGTGGCCATCGGCATGCGCGCAGTCATCTCGGTGTCGATGAATCCGGGCGCAACCGCGTTGATCGTCGAGTCGGCGTGCGCGGTGAATTCGCGCGCCGCAGAACGCACCAATCCGATGACGCCTGCCTTCGTCGCGCCGTAGTTCGTCTGGCCGCGGTTGCCGGCCAGCCCGGTCGTCGAGGACAGGCAGACGACCCGCGCCTGCGCCCGCAGCTGCTCGCCGCCCAGCAGGGCGGCGTTGATGCGCAGCTGCGATATCAGGTTGACCGCCAGCACCGAATCCCACTGCTCGGCGGCCATGTTGACCAGGAGCTTGTCGCGGGTGATGCCGGCGTTGTGAATGAGGACATCGAGGCCGTCGGTGTGCGCCGCGAGGTAGGTGAGCAGGCGCTCGGGTGCGTCGGGCGCTGCGACGTCAAGGTGCAGCGTCGTCGCGCCGATGCGGTTGGCCACCTTGACCAGCGCCTCGCCGGCCTGCGGGAGATCGGCCAGCACGACGCGGGCGCCGTCGCGGGCCAGCACGCCCGCGATCGCCGCGCCGATGCCCCGGGCCGCGCCGGTGACCAGCGCGGTCTTACCCGCCAGCGGCCGGTTCCAGTCGGTCGGCGGGGGAGCCGGTCCGGCGCCCAGGCGCAGCGACTGGCCGTCGATGTAGGCGGACTTGCCGGACAGGAAGAAGCGCACCCCGGACTCCAGCGACGCACCCTGCTCGATCAGCAGCAGGTTGGCGGTGGCGCCGCGCTGCAACTCCTTGGCCAACGATCGGACGATGCCGTCCAGGGCCTGCCGGCTCGCGTCGACGGTGACATCGGTGCCGTCGGCCGGTCTGGCCAGCACCAGTACCCGCCCGCACGGCATCAGCCGGCGCAGCGGGCCGGCGAGAAACGTCCGTGCGCCCGCCAGCTGGTCCGGAGCGCTCACCTCCGTGGCATCGAGGACGAGGCCGGCCCAGGCGACGTCGCCGGCGTCGGTGGTGCGTGTGTCGGCGCCGGCGCCAGCGAGCAATCCGGCCAGAGCCGGGGGCGCAGTTCCTGAGATCGAGCCGAGCAGTACCGGTCCGGCGAGCAGCGGTGCACCTGCCTGGTAGCGCCGCAGCACTGCGGGGCGCGGCAACCCCACCCGCGACGCGAGCGCCGAACCGATCTGCGTGTTCACCAAACCCAGGTAGCGATCGTTCATTGCTCAGGCCTCCAGGATCGCGGCGACGCCCTGGCCACCCGCAGCGCAGATGGAGATCAGCCCGCGCCCGCCGCCGTTCTGGCACAATTGTTTGGCCAGGCCGGCCACGATGCGCCCGCCGGTGGCCGCGAACGGATGGCCGGCCGCCAGCGATGATCCGTTGACGTTGAGCTTGGTGCGCTCGATCGAACCCAGCGCACCGGTCAGGCCGAGGTGCTGGCGGCAGAACGCGCCGTCGGCCCATGCCGCCAGGGTGGCGAGCACGGTCGAGGCGAATGCTTCGTGGATCTCGTAGCAGTCGAAGTCGCCCAGTGAGAGCTTGTTGCGCGCGAGCAGCCGTGGCAGCGCGTACACCGGGGCCATCAACAGACCGTCGGCCTTGCGGTCGCCGTGCACGTAGTCCACGGCGCTGGTCTCGGCATCGACGACATGGGCCAGCACGGGCAGCCGGTGCTCGGCGGCCCACTCGTCGCTGGCCAGCAGCACCGTCGCGGCGCCGTCGGACAGCGGTGTCGAGTTGCCCGCCGTCATCGTCGCGCTCTCACCCCTGCCGAATACCGTCGTGAGCTCGGCCAGCTTGTCCAGCGACGAGTCCGGGCGCAGGTTCTGGTCACGGGTGAGGCCGAGGAACGGCGTCACGAGGTCGTCGAAGAAGCCGCGTTCATACGCTGCCGCGAGGTTGTGGTGGCTGGCGACGGCGAGTTCGTCCTGCGCCGCCCGGCTGATGCCCCACTCCAGCGTCGTCACCGCCTGGTGCTCGCCCATCGACATCCCGGTGCGCGGCTCGGAGTTCGACGGCACGGCCGGCACGAGTTGCCGGGGACGCACCCCGGACAGCGCCTTCAGCCGCCCACCGATCGACGTGGCCCGGCGTGCCTCGAGCAGCACCGCCCGCAGATCCTCGTGTATCGCGATGGGCGCATCGGAGGTCGTGTCCACCCCGCCCGCGACGCCCGACTCGAGCTGACCCAGGGCGATCTTGTTCGCGACGACGATGACCGTCTCCAGACCCGTCCCACAGGCCTGCTGCACGTCGTAGGCCGGGGTGTCAGGCGACAGCTTCGATCCCAGCACCGCTTCGCGGGTGAGGTTGAAGTCGCGGCTGTGCTTGAGGACGGCGCCGACCACCACCTCGCCCAGGCGCTCGTCCTGCAGGCCGAATCGGGCCACCAGGCCGTCGATGGTGGCGGTCAACATGTCCTGGTTGGAGGCCCGCGCGTACGGGCCGTTGGACCGGGCGAAGGGGATCCGGTTGCCCCCGATGACGGCAGCACGGCGAACGCTCATCGTGGAAAGGTATCCGCTACTTTGAGTAACGTGAAGCGACCTGTGGCCGGGGTTACCAGCGCAGACCGGCCCGCGACCGCCGGATCCGCCGTGGAGCCGAGCCTGGCCGCGCGGGTGCTCGCCGAGGGCATCGGATCAGTCTCGGGCGCTGTACACGGCGCTGTACACGGCGCAGTGCACGGTGCATTGGACGCGCTGGAAGCCAAGGCCCTTCGCGGCTCGGGTCACCGCACGGCGGGCGGCGGGGACGGTCGCCGCTCGCGCTGGGCGGCGCACCGGGCGACCCG
>QHCC01000012.1:23014-47293 GCA_003243915.1 Pseudonocardiales bacterium
AGCTCATCGACGCCGCGATCACCGCCGTAGCGCGGCACGGCGCGGGTGTGGGCATGGACCAGATCGCCGCGGTGGCCAACACCAGCAAGCCGGTGATCTACCGGTACTTCAGCGACAAGACCGATCTGTACCGCGCGGTCAGCCAACGGGTCGTCGGTGACGTCCTGACCACGCTCGTGAGCGTGCTGGCCACCGACCCGCCCCCGCGCGAGTTGATCCACGCCAGCATCGACGCCTACCTCGGCCTGCTCGAGGACAACCCTGAGCTGTACCGCTTCGTCGCCCAGCACCCCCTCGTCGCACGGGAACCCGCCGGCGCGGCGAGCGTCGTCGACTTCAGTGCCGTCGTCGCCGAACTGCTGACTCAGCACCTGGGCACGCAGCTGCGTGACACGGGCTGGACCCGGCCTTGGCCCACCCGTGGGGCGAGGCGATCGTCGGTTTCATCAGCGCGGCCAGCCTGTGGTGGATCGAGCATCGCGACGCGATGACCCGCCAGCAGTTGGCCGACTACCTCAGCGCGCTGCTGTGGGGCGGCGCGGCCGGCGTCTACCAGTCCGTCGGACTACGCGTCGACACCACGCCTGCGCCCGGCGTCTTCCCCCACCTGACCGACTGACCTGCGGCTGGTGCGCGCCAGTGCCGAGTCGACGGTGAACGGCGCTCGGGTGACCGTCGACAGCGCGAGCATGCCTGCGGCCAGGACGATGACGTTGTAGTGGAACTGTTGCGCGGCTGGAAGCGACACCATCATCGACATCGCGTACATGGCGAGCAGCACGGCCGCGGCGAGGGCGGCGAGCTGCAGCCGGAAACCGAGCAGCAGCGCCGTCCCGATAACGATCTCGGCGACCGTGGCGAGCACGGCCAGCGCGGGCGCCAGACCGGCGGGCAGGAACGTAGCCACCGCCCGGGTGTAGTCGACGAAGTGCGCGAAGTCCCCCCAGGACACCCCGGCCGCGCCCGGTGCCCCGAGCAGCCCGAAGCGATCGCCGACGGCGAGCAGGAAATCGGCCGCCATCACGAACCGCACCAGCGCCGCCAGCCAGCGCCAACGGCGGTGCTGCTGCAATCCCGCGAACGCGGCAAAGATCACGACGATGACCACCCCCAGCGCATCCAGCCCCGGAGAGCGATGCAGGATCGTCGCGTTGAGCATCACCCAGCCCGTCTGGACGGCGAGGGCGACCCACAGGCCGATGCGGAGATGTCTGTTCATGATGGGACTCCCTGGTCGTTGGCGGATGATGTCGCGCGCCGGCCGGCTCGGGTCGTACTCCAGCGAGCGAGCGTGAGCAGGGCCAGCATCAGCGCCAGCGCGCCGATAGCGATCACACGGGTCGGGCTGAGCGTCACGGGATGCTCCCAGCAGGGGATTGGCAGTGCTCAAGACAGAAGAGCGTCGGCGGCGGCCAAGCGTTCCCGGCCGGTGCGGGAAGTTGGATTGCCCACTGGATTGCCCAGGGAGGGAACGTTTCGCCGCTGCGCGCACTCTCTTGGGACAGACCGCGGCGTTGCTGGAAGGGGCAGCTCATGGCACAGCCCGGGCCGAGGCACTACGAGCCGCATCAGGTGGCGGCTCTGGTCAGCTCGGCGCAGGCCGGCGACACGATGGCGGTCGGCGACCTGCTCGACCTGCTCACCCCGTATGTCCGCCGGCTCTGCGGCCCCATCGCTCTGGACGAGGGCGCCGACGCCGCCCAGGAGACGCTGATCGTGGTCTTTCGCAGCCTCGGGCAGCTACGCAGCCCAGAGGCACTGTTCGGCTGGGTGCGTGCCATCGCGGTGCGCGAGGCTGTTCGAACCGCGCGGAGGCGGGGTGCCCACGCGGAGCTGAGCGAGCTACCTGCCCCGGGCGATCCGCAGCTGGCGGTCGACGTCGCGGACGTGCTGCACCGGCTGTCCCCTGAACACCGGGCAGTCCTCGTGCTGAGGGAGCTGGAGGGCATCGACGAGCAACGCGCCGCGCAGCTGCTCGCCATTCCGGTCGGAACCGCGAAGTCGCGGCTGTCTCGCGCCCGCCAGAGCTTCCGGAAGGAATGGCAGTCATGACCGAGTACGACTGGCCCGTCGCCGAGTTCGATCCGATCCGCCGGCTGCGTGTCATCGCCGCGAGCACCCCCGGCACGTCGATCCGCGAGACCGTCATGGCCGCACCCCTGGCGGCGGTCTGGGCCGTCGCCAGCGACCTCGAGGGTGAATTGCCGCGGTGGCTGTTCCCCGACATCGCGACGATGCGAGTGACCCCCGCCGGCGACAGCGATCGCCTGGTGGCTCGGGCCGTCGGGCACTCCGGGCTGCGGGCCCGCTTCGACGTCGTACTGCGCCCCGGATGGTGCCTGATGCAGAGCCGGTTCCTGCTCGGCGGTATGGCGGCCACTGACGAAGGCGGGGCTACCCGGTTCGCGTTCCTCGGCGGTTTCCGCGGTCCGCTGCGACTGCTGTCACCTGCCAGCCGCCCGATCAGCGCTCGAGTCGGTGAACGAGCCCTGCGCCGGCTGGCCGAGCGGGTCGACGAGCGCGCACTCTGAGTCACCCGTCATACGTGGCGGTCGTGTCGTCGATGCGGGCCAGGCGCTGGTGCAGTTGGTCGATGGGCTCGACCGCGCTTGCCACCGCCGCTGGGCAGATGTTCGTAATCTAGGCTCTTGCCCGTAATGTGACGTCCACCGGGATGTCGGGGTGATGTATCGTGCTGATACATCACGTCGAGATACGGGGGTCGGTCGCATGCTCGAGATCGCCGTCCTCGGTCTGCTCAACGAGAGCCCGATGCACGGCTACGAACTCCGTAAACGGCTGGCCAGCCTGCTCGGCGCATTCCGGGCCTTTTCCTACGGTTCGCTCTATCCCACCCTTCGGCGGCTGTCCGAAGCGGGCTGGATCTCCGAAGAGGCCCCGATAGAGGCGTCAGCCGGCGTTGCACCGCGGGCCCGCCGCAAGCGGGTCTACCGGCTGACCGCCGACGGCAAGGAACACCTCGCCGAGCTGCTGGCCGAGGTAGGCCCGGACGCCTTCGACAACGAGGGATTCGGCGCCCGGCTGGCGTTCTTCGCCCAGACGCGTTCCGACATCCGGCTGCAGGTTCTCGAAGGACGCCGCCGGCGAGTGGAGGAACAACGCGACGGCATGAAGAGCGCGCTGGCCCGCGCCGGCGAGCGGCTGGACCGCTACACCCGCGAGCTGCATGAGCACGGCCTGGAGTCAGTGGACCGTGAGGTCCGCTGGCTCACCGAATTGATCGAGCACGAACGCTCGGACGCCCGTCGGGGCACCGAGAAGTAACCGAAGCATCCACCACAACCAGCGCCGACATCAGCGCCAACAATCAAGGAGGACCCCTATGGGTTCGCAGTCTGCGAGCGGCAAGATCCGCGTCGCCATCGTCGGCGTGGGCAACTGTGCCGCGTCACTCGTCCAGGGCGTGCACTACTACCGCGATGCCCAGCCCGGCACCAAGGTCCCCGGCCTCATGCACGTCAACTTCGGCCCGTACCACATCAGCGACATCGAGTTCGTCGCCGCGTTCGACGTCGACGCCAAGAAGGTCGGCACCGACCTGTCCGAGGCCATCGGCGCCAGCGAGAACAACACCATCAAGATCTGCGACGTGCCACCGCTCGACATCCCCGTCCAGCGTGGTCACACCCTCGACGGTCTCGGCAAGTACTACCGCGAGACGATCACCGAGTCCGACGATGCGCCGGTCGACGTCGTGGCCGCCCTGACCGCCGCCGCCGTCGACGTCCTGATCTGCTATCTGCCGGTCGGCTCGGAGCACGCCGCGAAGTTCTACGCGCAGTGCGCCATCGACGCCAAGGTCGCGTTCGTCAACGCGCTGCCGGTNNATCAAGTCCCAGGTCGGCGCCACCATCACCCACCGGGTGCTGGCGAAGCTGTTCGAGGACCGCGGCGTCGAGGTGCAGCGCACCATGCAGCTCAACGTCGGTGGCAACATGGACTTCAAGAACATGCTCGAGCGCGACCGCCTGGAGTCCAAGAAGATCAGCAAGACGCAGTCCGTCACGTCGCAGATCGACCGCGACCTCGGCGCCGACAACGTGCACATCGGCCCGTCGGACTACGTCGCGTGGCTCGATGACCGCAAGTGGGCCTTCGTCCGGCTCGAGGGCAAGGCGTTCGGTGACGTGCCGCTGAGCCTGGAGTACAAGCTCGAGGTCTGGGACTCGCCGAACTCGGCCGGCATCATCATCGACGCGCTGCGCGCGGCGAAGATCGCCAAGGACCGCGGCATCGGCGGGCCGATCCTGTCGGCGTCGTCGTACTTCATGAAGTCCCCGCCCGTGCAGTACTCCGACGACGAGGCCCGGATCGCCGTCGAGGACTTCATCAACGGAACCGTGGACCGCTGAGCCCAGCAGTTGCCGCGACAGGGCCGTCATCCAGCGGGGTGACGGCCCTTCCGTCGCGCTATCGCCTTTCCCCGCTGGTGACCGGTTTCGCGGCCGCGAACCGGTCGCCAGCGGGGAAGACCTGCCGGTGACCGGTCACCAGCGGGGAAAGGAGCGTCAGTTGAGAAGGGGGTCGGACGGGTAGGTCGACACCAGGTTCAGCGGCGGGGGCTGGCGGCGCAGCACCCGCGCCCACATCGAGCGCGGGTCCTCGCTGAACAGGTCGGCCGGGCTGCCGGACACCACCCACCAGGCCCCTTCGGCCAGCTCCGCGTCGAGCTGACCCGGCGACCACCCCGCGTGGCCGGCGAACACTCGCAGCCGGGTAGCGACGCCGGCGATGGCAAGCACGTCGCCGTCGAGGTCGACGGTGCCCACCCCGTCGACGACCCTCTTGGCCCACGGACCGTCGGCATCGAGCAGGCCGAGGCACAGCGCCCCGTCGGGCTGCACCGGGCCGCCACCGAAGACGACGGACGGCCCGCTCACGACGTCCTGCCAATCCGGCAGCACCTGGCCGACCGGCGTGCGGCTGGGGCGGTTCATGATCACGCCGACCGTCCCGCCGCCGTCGTGTTCGAGCAGGTAGACGACGGTGCGCGAAAAGTGCGGATCGGTGAGCAGCGGGGTGGCCACCAGCAATCGGCCACCGGCGGGCTCCGATCCACCATAAGCGGCCCAGTTCGACGAAGACACCTGCCCATCTTGGCCGTGATTGCCCCACCTCGGCCAGCTCCCGCTCCGCGCCGTCGCAACCTGCCCGCGCCGGCCCCCCGATAGCGTCATCGCCGTGCCGCGCCAGGGACATCTGCTCAGCGCTCTCGCCCAGCGGGGTTTTCGTCGCCTGTACGCGGCCCGCCTGCTGGGCCAGTTCGGCGACGGGGTGTTCCAGGCCAGCCTGGCCGGCGCCGTGCTGTTCAACCCGCAACGGCAGGCGCATGCGGGCGACGTCGCGGCCGGATTCGCGGCCCTGCTCGTCCCGTACTCCCTCGTCGGACCCTTCGCCGGGGTACTGCTCGACCGGTGGCGACGCCAGCGGGTGCTGGTCGTCGCCAACGTCCTGCGCGCGGGCGGGGTGCTGATCATCGGCGTCGAGATCCTGACCGGACTGCACGGCCAACCGTTCTACGCCAGTGCCCTGGTCGTGGTGTCGCTCAGCCGGCTCTACCTGTCCGCCCTGAGCGCGGCGCTGCCGCACGTCATCGACATGGGCGAGCTGGTGACGGCCAACGCGCTGTCGACGACGAGCGGGGCGATCGCCACCGCGGTCGGCGGTGCCGGGGCGATCGCGGCGCGCGGGTTGTTCGGCGGCTCCGACGGCTCCTATGCCGCCATCGCGATGACCGCCGCGCTGCCGTACCTGCTCTCAGCCGCGCTCCCACGTGGTTTCGGGCGGGAGGACCTCGGTCCGGACGACGTCGAGCGCAGCCGCCGTGAGACGGTGCCGGAGGTGGCCCGCGGGCTGCTCGCCGGCGCCCGTCACATCGGCCAGCGCAGGCTGGCGCTGTACGCGCTGATGGCCATCGGCGTGCACCGACTCAGCTACGGCGTCTCCACGGTCTGCACGCTGCTGCTGTACCGCAACTACTTCCACGACGACGGCTTCTTCCGCGCCGGCCTGGCTGGACTGGGCCAGGTGGTCGGAGCCGTCGCGATCGGCGGTGGCCTGGCCGCCGTCGTCACGCCGGCCGCGTCGCGCCGGCTGGGCTTCGTGCGCTGGCCGGCGCTGCTGCTCTGCGGTGCCGGGCTGGTCGAGATCGCGTTCGGGCTGCCGTACACCCTGCCGTTGCTGCTGGTGGCCGCGGTGCTGCTGGGCTTTGCGGCCCAGAGCATCAAGATCTGCATCGACACGCTGGTCCAGCAGCACATCGAGGACGAGTTCCGCGGCCGGGTCTTCTCGCTCTATGACTCGCTGTTCAACCTGACCCTGGTCGCCGCGGCGCTGCTCACCGCACTCGTGCTGCCCGAGAGCGGGTACTCACCGGCCGCCGTCGTGGTCATCGCGCTCGGCTACGCCGCGACCGGCGTGACCTACCTCCGCTTGGGCGGGCGGGTCAGCGCTGCTGATTCTCCGCATACCAGCGGCTGAGCTCCTCAGCGGCGCGGTCGTGGCCCAACGGGCCGTGCTCCATCCGCAATGCCAGCAGGTGCTGATAGGCCTGCCCGACGAGCCGGCCCGGTGCGATCCCGAGCAGCGCCATGATCTCGTTGCCGTCGAGGTCCGGGCGGATGGCGTCGAGTTCCTCCTGCGCGCGCAACGCCGCGATGCGCGCCTCGAGGGTGTCATAGGCCGCCGCCAACGCCGCGGCCTTGCGCCGGTTGCGGGTCGTGCAGTCCGAGCGGACGAGCCTGTGCAGCCGCGGCAGCAGCGGCCCGGCGTCCACGACGTAGCGTCGCACCGCGGAGTCCGTCCACTCCCCAGCGCGGTAGCCGTAGAACCGCAGGTGCAGGAAGACCAACTGGCCGACGTCGTCGACGAGCTGCTTGCTGCAGCGCAGCTCCTTGAGCCGTTTGCGGGCCAGCCGCGCCCCGACCACCTCGTGGTGGTGAAATGTCACCCGCCCACCCGGCCCGAAGTCGCGGGTGGCCGGCTTGCCGACGTCGTGCAGCAGTGCGGCCCAGCGCAGGGTCAGGTCAGCGGGCTCGCCCGCAGCCGTTTCCAGATCGATGGCCTGCTCGAGCACCTGCAGGGTGTGCGCGTAGACGTCCTTGTGCTGCCCATGCTCGTCCGCGGCCATCCGCAGCGCCGGCAGCTCGGGAAGCACCACCTGCGCCAGGCCGGTGTCGACAAGCAGCTCCAGGCCGCGACGCGGGGCGGCTGCCAGCAGCAGCTTGGCCAGCTCGGCCTGGACCCGTTCCGCGGTGATCCGGCCCAGCTGCGCGGCCATCGCCGTCATCGCGGCCTGCACTTCGGGGGCCACTGTCACGCCGAGCGTTGCGGCGAACCGAGCCGCGCGCAGCATCCGCAGCGGGTCGTCGGCGAAGGACTCCTCCGGCGTACCAGGGGTACGCAGGACCCCCCGAGCCAGGTCGGCCAGCCCGCCGAACGGGTCGCTGAACACCCGATCACCGGTGACCGACAGCGCCATCGCATTCATCGTGAAGTCGCGCCGCCGCAGGTCCTCGACCAGCGAATCGCCGTAAGCCACCGCGGGATTGCGCGACACCCGGTCGTAGCGGTCGGCGCGAAACGTCGTGATCTCGCACATCCGGCCCCCGATCTGGGCGCCGACCGTGCCGAACTCGATACCGGTGGTCCATGTCGCCTTCGCCAGCGGGCCGACGGCAGCAAGGACGGCTTCCGGGCGCGCGTCGGTGGCGAAGTCAAGATCGACGTCCTGGTCGGCGCGTCCCATCAGCGCGTCGCGTACCGTGCCGCCGACGAGATGCAGCTCGTGCCCGGCGCCCGCGAAGACGGCGCCGAGTTCGCCCGCCTCCGGAGGGATCGCGATCAGGTCGCCCGGCCGGGTCATCGACGCCCCCGGGGCCCTCGCGAGCGCGCGAGCGCAGCGAGTGGTGTCGTGGGGTGGCTCACGGGCCGCAACATACTCAGCCGCGTCGGCCGCTGCCCGTTCGGGCGCCGGTTACCATCGGGCCCATGGCGAAGGGCTCATCGGATGCTGCGGCGCGGCGCGGCCCGAAGGGCGCCAAGGCGGGGCGCGGCCGCGGTGGTTGGCTGCGCCGGGTAAACGAATACAGCGCCGGTGGCCTGGTCCTCGATCTCGGCGGCGACGTGCCGCTGGGCGCACTCATCGGACGCACCGACCGGCAGGGGCGCCTGCTCTGGTCGCTGCCGAAAGGCCACATCGAGGCCGGCGAGACGCCTGAGCAGGCCGCGGTCCGTGAGGTCGAGGAAGAGACGGGCATCAGCGGGGAGATCCTCGCCGAACTCGGCACCATCGACTTCTGGTTCGTCGCCGAGGGCAGGCGCATCCACAAGACGGTGCGCCACTACCTGCTGCGCGCCACCGGCGGCCAGCTGTCCGACGCCGACATCGAGGTCACCGAGGTGGCGTGGGTTCCGTTACCCGACATCAGTGCCCAGCTGGCCTACCCGGACGAGCGCGGGCTGGTCGACGCGGCCGGGCGGCTGCTCGCGGACACCGCGTGAGACAGCGCCGGGTGCCGTGCCGCGGGCGGTCCGTTCAGGCGCTCGCCGCCGCGGCAGTGCTGCTCGCCACGTCGCTGATCTTCGCTGCGGGCGCGCACGGCCGGGAACCGCTCACCGCGCACAGCGTGCAGCTCACCGTGCTCTCCGTAACCCCGTCGACACCGGTCCGGTCGCAAACCCCGCAGCCGTTAACCGTCGCGATCAAGCTGACCAACACCACCGACCAGTCCTTCGACAAGCTCGTGATCAAGGGCGAACGCGGCAACCCGATCGACGGCCAGCGTGCCCTCGAGCAGGCGATCGCCGATCCGCGCCCACCCGACTCCCAGCTCGCCGGCGCTTTCACGACCAAGCAACCGGTGACGGCGTCCCTCGGTCCGCGCTCGAGCACCACGGCTAGGTACCCGAGTACGACGAGCACGATCGCGGCCAACGCCGGACTGTGCATGTGCCAGAACCGAATCTACCCGCTGTACTTCACCGCCCACACCACCGACCCGAGCGGCGGCGACCTTGTCGTCGGCTCGGCGCAGACCTATGTCCCCGCATTCGGTGACTCCGCGCCCAGACCGGTGCGCGTCAGCTGGGTGTGGCCGATCATCGACCGCCCGCACCGGCTGACCGCTGACGCCAGCCGTTCCACGCCGGCCACCCGGCCCGTCTTCATTGACGACAACCTCGCCGCGTCGGTCGCCACCGGTCGCCTCGACCGGGTGCTGCGGGTGGTGGAGACCGCGGGCCGGCTCGTCGCGATGACCTTGGTGATCGACCCCGAGCTGATCGACGAGCTCGCCGTCATGAGCGCGGGCCCCTATCAGTACCAATCCGGGGCCAAGCAGCTGCTCGGCGCCGGTTCGGAGGCTGCTGCGAGGTGGCTCACCAGGCTACGTCGGGCGCTGGACGCAAACCACGGCCTCGCGGTGGAGCTCACCCCGCCGGCGGATCCCGACGTGGAGTCACTCACCCGAAACGGGCTGGCCTGGACGGTCGGGTTGAGCCGGTCGGCCGAGGCGCGGGTCAACGGCGCGCTCGGTGGACGCCGGACCTCGACCGACATCGCCTGGCCCATCGGTGGCTCGCTCGGCAGCGACACCCTGACTGCGGTCGTGCGGCAGGGCGCCCGCACCGTCGTGCTCAGCGATGCGGCGCTGCCCGCCGACGCGAAGAAGGCCACCGCACCCAACGCACTTGCGTCCCTGCAGACGCCGGCGGGGCCCGTCCTTGCCGCCGTCACCGCGAGCCGCATTCAACGCTACGTCGCCCCGGTGCTCTCGGTCGGCGGCACCGGCCGCGCCGACCTGCCCAAACTGGTCGCGGAGGTAGCGATCCGGGCCGTCGAAGAGGGTGCCACGTCGCCCTACGTCGTCATTGTCCCGCCGCGTGAGATCGATCCGTCCGAGATCGCAGCGCAGGCGATCCTGGCCACCGCGCATGAGTTCTGGTCGACGTCGCTCACCCTCAGCGCGGCGACACCACCGACCGTCCAGCCAGTCGATCACGGCCAACTCCTCCCGCCCGCCGCGGACGGAGCGACCTTGTCGGTGGCCACGATCGACGCGGCGGAGAAGTTCACCAGGCTCGTCCCGGCGCTGAGCACGATGTTGAGTTCGACCGACGCGAACACGTTGCTGGGCTCGCTGCCCGAGGCCATCCAGCGTGCGGAGTCCAGCGCCTGGCGAGCCGACCCAGCGGCTGGTGCCCGCTACGCCGATCAGCTGAACCAGCGCATCGACGCCATCGCATCGGGCGTCGAGATCCTCAAACCGTCCGGTGGCACCTACACGTTGGCCTCCAGCAGCTCACCGCTGCCTTTGGTGATCAGGAACAACCTGGATGTGCCCGTCTTCGTCCGCGTGCGCGTCACCTCGGTGAACGGACTGCCCGGCTTCTCGGCCGCCGAGGTGGTCCGCCAGGCCATCCCACCGAAACAGCGGGTGACGCTGCACATCCCGACACACGTCGAACGCAGTGGCCGCTTCGTCGTGCAAGCCGTGCTCTACACGCCCAATGGCGTGCCCCTCGGCAGTCCGGTGATCCTGTCCGTGCACAGCACGGCACTGGGCGCGATCGGTGTCATCATCACCGTCTCCGCGGCGGCCGTGCTGCTGCTCGCGCTGCTGATCCGCTTCATCCGCCGCGTGCGCAACCCCGAGCCCGCGCCGGGCACTGCGCCGCCGCTGATCACGCCGTGACGTCGCCGACCGAGGGTGGCTGGAGCACACCGTCGCTCTACTCGGGCGGGGCGATGTTCGAACCCCGTACCTTCACCGAGGCCGACCCCATGTCGTCGGTGCTCGTCGCTGACTGGGCCGAGGACGAATCGGCGCCCAAGCCGCAATGGAGCACGCCGACCTACGTCGGCAGGCGCAAGCTGCGTCCCGGCGCGACTCCGCCGGCTGTCGTGGTGGACGACGCTGCCGTTGCCGCCACCGCTACCCCGGCCGTGGTGGCTGCCGACGAGGGCACCCGCGGCCTGCTCGCCAACAGCCGCACGATGGCGGTCGCCAGCCTGGCCAGCCGGATCACCGGTTTCCTGCGTAGCGTCCTGCTCGTCGCGGCGCTCGGCACCGGTGCCGTCGGCAACTCCTACAGCGCCGGCAACACGTTCCCGAACATGGTCTACGAGCTGCTGCTGGGCGGCGTGCTGTCCAGCGTGCTCATCCCGCTGCTGATCCACGCACAATCGGAGGACTCCGACGACGGCGTCGCCTACACCCAGCGGCTGCTCTCGATTGCCGCTACCGTGCTCGGGGCTCTGACGTTGGTCGCGGTGGCTGCCGCACCGTGGATCGCCGGTGCCTTCGTGCCGCCGGGTGCGCAGCGCGGCCTGACCAGCCTGTTCGCGACGTTGCTGCTACCGGAGATCTTCTTCTACGGCCTCGGCGCGATGTTCATGGCCGTGCTCAACATCAAGCACGTGTACAAGCCCGGCGCGTGGTCACCGGTGCTCAACAACGTGATCATGATCGTCACGGTGCTGGTCTTCTGGATCCTGCCGGGGCCGAGCACGCTCACGCCGGCGAACATGACGACCCCTCAGATCCTCGTCCTGGGTATCGGCACGACACTGGGCATCGCGGCCCAGGCCATGGTGATGGTGCCGGCCCTGCGCCGCGCGGGCTTTCACTGGCAATGGCGCTTCCGCGCGCGTCCGAACGAGATCGGCCGCATGAAGGAGGTCGGCTCGCTGGCCGGTTGGGTTCTCGGCTACGTCCTGGCCAGCCAGGTCGGCGTCACGGTCATCCAGAAGATTGGGATTAGCGATGGCGGCCTGACCGTCTTCACCCAGGCCGACCTGCTCTTCCAGATGCCCTACGGGATCCTCGTCGTCTCGCTGCTGACCGCGATCATGCCGCGGATGTCGCGCGCCGCGGTACGGGGTGACAACGCCGCCGTCGTCGAGGACCTGACGCTGGGATCCCGGCTGTCCGCCGTCGCCCTCGTCCCGATCACAGCGGGCCTGATCGTGCTGGGCATCCCGTTGGCGATCACCCTGTTCGCTCACGGTCAGACCTCGTTCGGCGGGGCCCGGTTGATCGGCTCCTCGCTGGCGCTGTCGGCATTCGGTCTGGTGCCCTTCGCCGTCGTGATGCTGCAACTGCGGGTGTTCTACGCGCTGCGTGACGGGCGCACGCCGACTCTGATCAACATCTTCATGGTCGGCACCAAGGTCGCGCTCGTCCTGGTGACCAATGCGGTCTTCCACGCGCCAAAGGGCACCAACGTGAACGTGCACCCGTCGATACCCGCCGTCGAGTGGCTCAATATTTCGACCTCGCTGTCCTACCTGGTCGGCGCGGTGGTGGGGCACATCCTGCTCACCCGCCGGCTGGGTCGCCTCGGCATGCGGGCGGTTGCCCTCACCACCCTTCGGGTCGGCGTTCCGAGCGCGCTCGGCGCCGCCGCCGCCTACGGTGTCCTCGTCGGACTGGAGCGCGCGCTCGGCACCGGCCGCGCCGGCGCGCTCGCCGCCCTCGTGCTCGGCGGAGTGGTGGGGCTGGGCGTGTTCGCTCTCGTGGCCTGGCGGATGCGGATCCCGGAGGTGCAGCAGTTGGCGGGTCTGGCGCGCGGCCGCTGACACCTGCACCTCCCCCCGAGCGGATAGTTACGCGCCGAGTGATCACGTGCAGATGACCACTCGCCGCCAAAGTGACCACTCGCCGGGGGTATCAGGGGCTTGGCCGGGGTAGGCGGCGGGAATCGCGGGCTCCCTAGGATCGTTTGGTCCGGTAGACGTCGAGGAAAGAGGCACCGTGTCCGATCAGCGCACCACCAGCTCGGCGAACCACCGCCAGGTGATCGTCGTGGGCTCCGGTCCTGCGGGCTACACCGCCGCGCTGTACACCGCCCGCGCCGACCTGGCGCCGCTGGTCTTCGAAGGCTCCCAGTACGGCGGCGCCCTGATGACCACCACCGACGTCGAGAACTACCCAGGATTCCCCGACGGCATCATGGGGCCGGAGCTGATGGGCCACATCCGCGCCCAGGCCGAGCGCTTCGGCGCCGAACTGGTCAGCGACGACGTCGTCGGCCTCGAGCTGGCCGGCTCGGTCAAGGTGGTGCGGACCCACGACGCGGAGTACACCGCCGACGCGGTGATCCTGGCGATGGGATCGGCTTACCGCAAGCTCGGCCTCACCCGTGAGGACGAGCTGTCCGGCCACGGAGTGTCGTGGTGCGCCACCTGCGACGGGTTCTTCTTCCGCGACAAGGACATCGCCGTGGTCGGCGGCGGCGACACCGCCATGGAGGAGGCGACGTTCCTGACCCGATTCGCCAAGTCGGTCACCGTCGTGCACCGGCGGGCCTCGCTGCGGGCGAGCCGGATCATGGCCGAGCGCGCCGAGGCGAACCCGAAGATCCGGTGGGTGTGGAACGCCGGGGTGATCGACATCACCGGCGAGGGCTCGGTCACCGGCATCCGGCTGCGCGACACCGTCACTGGCGACGAGCGTGACCTCGAGGTCGGCGGGCTGTTCATCGCCATCGGCCACGAGCCGCGCACCGAACTGGTCAAGGGTCAGGTCGATCTCGACGGCGAGGGCTACATCGTCACCACGACGGGCACCCGCACCAACCTCGAGGGTGTGTTCGCGGCAGGCGATGTCGTCGACCACGTCTATCGTCAGGCTGTCACCGCGGCCGGTACCGGCTGCCAGGCGGCTCTCGACGCCGAGCGCTACCTGGCTGCGCTGGCCGACACCCGCGGTGAGAACGTCAGCGACGCCGAACTGGCCGCCGCAGCCGGTGCACCAGCGATCGGCTCAGGGATGGCGAGCACGGTGTCGCGGAATCACTGACGCCGGTTCGGCGTTGGAGACGGTAACCCCACCACGAGCAGGAGACACCATGGGCAACAACACCAAAGTCGTCACCGACGCGAGCTTTGCCGCTGACGTGCTGCAAGCCGATGGGCCGGTGCTCGTCGACTTCTGGGCGGAGTGGTGCGGCCCGTGCCGCCAGGTCGCCCCAGTGCTGGAGGAGATCGCCGGTGAGTACGCCGGAAAGATCACCGTTGCCAAGGTGAACATCGACGAGAACCCCGGCATCGCCCGCGATTACCAGATCATGTCGATCCCGACCATGTCGGTGTTTTCCCAGGGCCAGGTCGTCAAGTCGATCGTCGGTGCCCGGCCCAAGGCCGCCATCCTCAAGGAGCTCACCGAGTTCGTCGCCTAGAAGTCCTTCGCCGACGGCGGCCGCCCCCTCCCGGAGCGGTCGCCGTTCGCCGTATTCGCGGCCGCACGCCGCGGTGTGCTGAGACGGGGCGGCTGGGGCACAATGGCCGACGGACCCATCCGCCCCACCGCGAGGACCATCATTCGTCATGCAGGATCTCCGCCGCGGCGCCACTGGCCGTGCTGTCGCCGAGGTGCGGAGCATGATGGCGACCCTCGGACTGCTCGACAACACCGAACCGGCGACCCAGGACCAGTTCGACGAGGCCACCGAACTCGCGGTGCGGCACTTCCAGCAGCGCCGCGGCATCTCCGTCGACGGCCTGGTGGGCGTCGAGACCTACGCGGCGCTCACCGGCGCCCACTGGCGCCTCGGTGACCGTGTGCTGTCCCACAGCCCGGGGCAGCCGCTGGTGGGCGATGACGTAAGTGCCTTGCAGACCCAGCTTCTCGAGCTCGGTTACAACCTCGGACGGGCCGACGGGATCTTCGGGACCGCGACCGCCGAGGCCACCCGGTCATTCCAGCGCGACTACGGACGGGTCGCCGACGGGATCTGCGGCCCGGCGACGCTGCGGGCGTTGCGGCAGCTGGGCCGGCGTGTCGTCGGCGGCAGGCCGCAACTGCTGCGCGAGATGGTGGCCGTCGCGACCTCCGGCCCGAGCCTGCTCGGCAAGCGGGTCGTGATCGATCCAGGCCATGGCGGCGACGACACTGGCGTGGTGCACGGCGATCTGATCGAGGCCGAGCTGGTCTATGACCTCGCGGCCCGCCTCGAGGGACGCCTCACGGCCCTCGGCGTCACCACGTTACTGACCCGCGGGCCGGGCAACGGCGCCACGGACGATCAGCGGGCCGGCCTGGCCAACGACGCCGGTGCCGACCTCGTCCTGTCGCTGCACATCGACAGCGTCGCCTCTCCCCGCCCGAACGGGCTGGCCGTCTTCTACTTCGGCGCCAGCGAGACGAGCTCGACGATCGGAGAGCGGCTCGCCGATCTTGTGCAGCGCGAATTGGTTGCTCGAACCGGGCTGCTCGATGCGCGCACGCACGGTAAGACGTGGGCATTGCTCAGGCTGACGAGGATGCCCACGGTGCGCGTCGAACTCGGCTACCTGAGCTCGCCCATCGACCGGCCGCGGCTCGTCGATCCGCTGTTCCGCGACACCGTGGCCGAGGGGCTACTGGTTGCGGTGCAGCGCCTGTACCTGCCGCCCGGCGATGACTACCCGACCGGCGCCATGCGCATCCCGGCCGGCGTGGGGGGCTCGCCGTGGGCAGCCCGAGGCGCCTGACGCGGCCGCTCAGCGGGGGGTGAGCACTGGGGCCTGCATGGATGACAGCAACCGCTCCAGCGCGTACTCGACGTCCTCCTTCCAGGACACGGTCGACTTCAGGTCCAGGCGCAACCTGGGCGTCTTGGGGTGCGGGCGGACCGTCTTGAACCCGACGGCCAGCAGGTACTCGGCAGGCAGCACGCAGCTGTGCTCGGCGGGTTGCGCGGGGGCGTTGCGCGGCGGTGCTGCCCACTCGGCCGGCGGCTGCGGCTCGACGGCCGGTCGAGCACTCCCGAAGGCCTCGATCGCCTTGATCCCGCGCCGGGCAGCGTCGCGCGCGACGCCCTGCACCAGCATCCGTCCCAGCCCTGCGCCGGTGAACTCGGGCCGCAGTCGTGCCGTCATGAGCAGGACGGCGTCCGGGCTGACCGGTGATGTGGGAAACGCGAGGGCGCGCGGCACGTAGGCCGGCGGGGCGTAGAGCACGTGACCGGCCGCCAGGCCGTCGACGTAGATCAACTGCCCACAGCTGCCCCACTCGAGCAGCGTGTCCGACAGCCACGCCTCCTTCTCCAGGTCTGCGGCACCGCTGTCGCAGGCGCGTTCGCCGGCGACCGGGTCGAGCTCCCAGAAGACGCAGGACCGGCACCGGACCGGTAGGTCGCCGAGATTGTCGAGCGTGACGTTCACCAGCCGACGCGACACCAGCAAATCTCCTGCCAGATGAGACTCCTGGGCAGAGCGTAGGCAACAACGGGGTGCTGGCGCGAGCAGGGGCGCTCAGGCGCTGCCGTCGTAGCTCGCGAGGAACGTGCCGATGCGCCCGATCGCCTCGGTGAGCTCGTCGGCCCGGGGCAGCGTGACGATGCGCAGGTGGTCCGCCGCAGGCCAGTTGAACCCGCTGCCCTGTACCACCAGGACGTGCTGCTCGCGCAGCAACTGCAGCACGAACTGCTGGTCGTCCTTGATCGGGTAGACCTCGGGGTCAAGGCGCGGGAACACATACAACGCGCCCTTGGGTTCGACGCAGCTGACTCCCGGGATCGCCAGCAGCGCACGCATCGCCGCGTCACGCTGCTCGCGCAGCCGCCCGCCGGGCAACACCAGGTCGTGGATGCTCTGCCGCCCGCCGAGGGCCATCTGGATCGCGTGCTGTGCGGGGACGTTCGCGCACAGCCGCATGTTGGCCAGGATGGTGATGCCTTCGAGGTAGCTCGCCGCGTGCCGCTTCGGCCCGCTCACCATCAGCCAGCCGGAGCGGAACCCTGCCAGCCGGTAGGCCTTCGACAGCCCGTTGAACGTCAGCGTGAATACGTCGGGCGCCAGCGCGGCGAACGGCACATGGATCGCGCCGTCGTAGAGCACCTTGTCATAGATCTCGTCGGCCAAGACGACCAGCCCGCGCGTACGCGCCAGATCGGCTATCTGCGCCAGTACCCCCTCGGGGTATACGGCGCCAGTGGGGTTGTTCGGGTTGATGACGACAATCGCCTTGGTGTCAGGGGTAACCTTGGCCCGGATGTCGTCGACGTCTGGCAGCCAGCCGGCGTCCTCGTCGCAGAGATAGTGCACCGGCTTGCCACCGGCCAGGCAGGTGGAGGCCGTCCACAGTGGGTAGTCCGGTGTGGGCACGAGGACTTCGTCGCCGTCGTCGAGCATCGCCTGCAACGACATGGTGATCAGCTCGCTGACCCCGTTGCCGAGCCACACATCATCGACGCCGACGGTGTCGACGCCACGCTCCTGGTAGTGCTGCACGATCGCGGTGCGGGCGGACAACAGGCCCTGAGAGTCGGAGTAACCCTGAGCGTGAGGCAGGTTGCGGATGACGTCGACGAGGACCTCTTCGGGGGCCTGGAAGCCGAACGGCGCCGGGTTGCCGATGTTGAGCTTGATGATGCGCCGGCCCTCTTCCTCGAGCCGCTTCGCCTCCTCCAGCACCGGGCCGCGGATGTCGTAACAGACGTCCTCGAGCTTGCGTGATTGCCTGATCTCCACGCGTCAACGATCGCACACCACGGCGCCACGCCTGCCCCGATATTCGTGGCAGGGTTGGCGTATGGAGTTGCGCGACGCGGTGCGAAGGCGGCGGATGATTCGCACGTATGATCCCGGACGGCCGGTTCCGCGTGAGGTGCTGAATGACATGCTCGACCTCGCCGCGAGGGCGCCTTCAGCGGGCCATACCCAGGGGTGGCGGTTCCTGGTTCTGGACGACATAACGTCGCGCGACGCTTTCTGGCACGCCACCTCGGACGGCGAGCCCGACGGGTGGCTGGCCAGGCTGCGCACCGCGCCCGCCCTCATCGTGGTCTTTTCCGACAAAGGCGCGTATCTCGACCGGTACGCCGAGCCCGACAAGGGCTGGAGCGATCGGGCCGAGTCGCGATGGCCGGTGCCCTACTGGGACGTCGACGCCGGAATGGCGGCGATGATCCTGCTGCTCGCGTCCGTCGACGCCGGCCTGGCAGCCTGCTTCTTCGGCGTACCGCGCGAGAAATGGGACCCGCTGAGCGCCGCGTTCGCGGTGCCGCCGGGGCTGAGGCCGGTCGGTGTCGTCAGTCTGGGACACCCGGCCCCGGATCTGCGCTCGCCCTCGCTGCGGCGCGGCCGGCGCCAGTTCGAGGACGTCGTCAGCTACGGGTCCTTCGGTTCGGGCTGAGCACCCGTTTCCTCGCGCTGCGTGGCCAATGGCGGAGCCATCACCGCGACGATCCGCTCCAGGTCGCCGACCGACGCGAACTCGACGGTGATCCGGCCCTTGCGCCGGCCGATCTCGACCCGGACCCGGGTGTCGAAGGCGTCGGAAAGCCTGTCGGCGAGCTCGACGATGCCCGGCGCGGTGATGCGCTGTGCCGGTGCCCGGCGGGTGTGCTTCTTCTCGGCGTGGCCGCTGGCGCTGAGTGCGACGAGTTCTTCGGTCGCCCGGACCGAGATCCCCTCGGCGACGATGCGGCTCGCCAGCTCCTCCTGCAGGTCAGGATCGTCCACGCCAAGCAGGGCTCGGGCATGTCCGGCCGAGAGCACGCCGGCCGCGACCCTGCGTTGGACCGGGATTGGCAGGTTCAGCAGGCGGATCGTGTTGCTGACCTGTGGCCGGCTACGGCCGATGCGCTGGGCTAGCTCGTCGTGGGTGGTGCCGAACTCCTCGAGTAGTTGCTGGTATGCGGCCGCTTCTTCCAGCGGGTTGAGCTGCGCGCGATGGATGTTCTCGAGCAGCGCGTCCCGCAGCATGGCGTCATCGGCCGTGGATCGGATGATCGCCGGGACCGTTTCCAGGCCGGCTGCGGCCGCCGCCCGCAACCGCCGCTCCCCCATGACCAGCTCGTAGCCCTGCTCATCGGCCCGCACCACGATCGGCTGCAGCACCCCGAACTCACGCACCGAGTGGGCCAGTTCGGCCAAGGCGTCCTCGTCGAAGGCCTGGCGTGGTTGTCTGGCGTTCGGGTGCACGCTGGCGATGGGAAGGTCTGCGAAGGTGACGCCGGGTACCGGTAGCGGGCCGGTGTCCGGCGCGGGTGGGGCCGGCTCTGGGTTCCGGGCCGGCGCGCTCGCTGCGATCGAACCGAAGTAGGCGTCGGCCGGACCCGTCCTGCTCGAAGTCTCGGGTTCCGGTGCCGGTGCCGTGGGGATGAGTGCGCCCAAGCCCCGACCCAGGCCGCCGAGACGGTTCCTGCCACGCCCGGGGCCACGTTCGCTGCGCTCGTTCACCTGTCCGGCTCCTTCCGTTCGTGCTCAGCCGTGGCCGCGCCCCGCTCGGCGATCTCGCGCGCCGCCTGAAGGTAGCCGATGGCACCGCGGGAGCCCGGATCGTAGGTGATCACCGTCTGTCCGAAGCCCGGGGCCTCCGAGACCCGGACGTTACGGGGAATCACCGGCGCCAGGACCAGCCCGGCGAAGTGCTTGCGCACCTCGTCGGCCACCTGGTCGGCCAGGCGCGTTCGGCTGTCGTACATGGTCAGCAGCACGGTGCTCACCGCCAGGGTGGGGTTCAGATGGGCGCGGACCAGGTCGACGGTGTTCATCAGTTGAGCGAGCCCCTCGAGGGCGTAGTACTCGCACTGGATGGGGATGAGGACCTCACGGGCAGCCACGAGCGCGTTCAGGGTGAGCAGACCCAACGAAGGCGGGCAGTCTATGAAGATGTAGTCGTAGTCGTCGCTGGCCTTCAGCAGTACGGCGACCGCTCGTTGCAGCCGATACTCGCGGGCCACCTGCGCGCTGAGTTCGATGTCGGCGCCGGCGAGGTCAAGGGTGGCCGGGACGCAGCGCAGCGTCTTCGCGAACTCGACTGAGGTGGCGACGCTGGCCAGGGTGCTGTCCCCGAGCAGCACGTCGTAGGTCGACGGGGTGCCTACCCCGTGCGCTACCCCAAGGGCAGTGCTCGCGTTGCCCTGGGGATCGAGATCGATCAGGAGCACCCGGAGGCCATGAAGTGCCAGCGCGGCAGCGATGTTCACGGCGCTCGTCGTCTTACCCACCCCGCCTTTCTGGTTGGCGACGGTGATGACCCGGGTAGCAGGCGGCCGCGGCCACTGCTGTTGCCGAACGTTCAGCACGTGGACGGCCCGTGCGGCCTCCTGCGCTATCGGGGTGTCGAATCCTGTTTCACGTGAAACCTGCTGCAGTTCTGTTTCACGTGAAACCTGCTGGGGTTCCGTTTCCCGCGAAACCTGGTCGGGACGCACGGTCGATTCTGAGGGAGGTGGCTCGGTCACGCCCGTCCCTCCTTCCTGTCGGTCGCGTCCTGGCGACCCCGCCGAACGACGACCACCACCGTGGGTTGCTCCAGAATGCCCTCTCCGCAGCGGAGGACAGTGACGTCACGCCCGCCGATCGCATGGATGACAGCCTGGTGCGCGTTGACCTCCACTGCTGCGGAGGCGCCTTTGAGCGCTAGTAACGTTCCGCCGGGTCGCAGTAGCGGTAGGCACCATCTCACCAATCGGTCCAGCGGCGCTACGGCCCGTGCTGTTACCCATGCTGCACCACCGGCCACAGCCGCAGTCGACACGTCCTCCGCCCGACCCCGGACGACCCGCACCGTAGCGGTGAGCTGCAGGGACTGCACGGCCTCATCGAGGAACTCCACCCTGCGCTGCAAGGGTTCGACCAGGTCGACGTGCAGATCCGGTCGGCGGATAGCCATCGCGATGCCGGGCAGGCCCGCGCCACTGCCCACGTCGACGACCCGCGTGGCTTGCGGGATCAGTTCGGTGATCACCGCGCTGTTGAGCAGGTGACGCTCCCACAGCCGCCCGCTCTCGCGTGGACCGATGAGACCGCGGGTGGTGGCACGGCTGGCCAGCAATTGTTCGAACCGGCACGCCAGGTCGAGGCGGTCTCCGAACACAGCGCCGGCCGATGGAGGTGGTGTCGGCCTGGTGGCAGAGCGGGGCATCACCAGTGGCCGGATGAGCCCGACCCGCTCACTTGTCGACGATGATGACGACGCGGCGATTCGGCTCCTCGCCATCGGACTCACTGCGCACGCCGTCGATTCCGGCAACGGCATCGTGAACGACCTTGCGTTCGAAGGGATTCATCGGTGCCAGTGGTGCGTCCTGGCCGGAATCGAGCACCTGCCCGGCGGTCGAAGTGGCCAGCGTCGACAGCTCCAGGCGCCGTGCCTGCCGGTGACCGCTGATGTCGAGCATCAGCCGGCTACGGTTGCCGGTCTTCTGCTGCACCGCGAGCCGGGTGAGCTCCTGCAGGGCGTCGAGGGTCTCGCCGTGGCTTCCGACCAGCGGCTGAAGGTCGGTCCCGACGATGGCGACGATGGCGCGGTCGTTCTCTACGTCCAGATCGATGTCACCGTCGTAGTCGGCGATGTCCAGCAGGCGTTCGAGGTAGTCCGCCGCGATGTCGCCCTCCTGGACGAGTTGGGCGTTGCCCTCGTCGGTTTCGGGGGAGTCTCCGGGTTCGGCGTCAGGGGAGCCGGTCGCCACGACCTCAGTATCACTCACAAAAATGTCCTTTCAGGAATTGCAGGATGGGCCCGTTACCAGGCCAGAGGTCAGCGACGTTTCTTGGCCTGGCTCGGGCGTTTGGCCGGTGGCCGATTGCCCGAGCGCACTGGGCGCTGACCGGGACGTGGTGCGTTGCGCGCTGGTGGGACGGTCGGGGTCTCTTCGGTGTTTGCCGTCTTGACCAGGGTGGCCGGTTTGGCCTTGGTGTTGGGCCGCTGGCCCGGCTTCGGCGCGAGGGTCCGGCCGAGTTCACCCACAACAGGTGGCGTCTTGTCCAGGTCGGGGTGTGGATGGAACTTGTTGATGTAGAACTGCTGGCCCATGGTCCAGGAGTTGCTGGTGAACCAATACAGCAGCACACCGAGAGGGAAGAACAGCCCCGAGCCCAGCGTCATCACCGGGATCAGATAGAGCATGAGCTTCTGGACGGTGGCCGCGGTGCCCTCAGGCACGGTCGTCGCTCCACTGCGCACCAACCGCTGGGTCAGGTACGTCGCGGCCGAGCTGATCAGCACAAGAGCGACGATCACGATCCGGGTGGGGGTCAGGTGGCCACCCAGCAGGTCGACGACCTGGTGCGGGCTGTCGGTCAGCCGGGCGGCCAGTGGGGCGTGGAACAGCTGCGCCTTGGCCGCACTGCAGGTTTCTCCGCTCGGTCCGCCACTGAAGGTGTAGAGCTTCAGCACGTGGTCCGTCGAGCCGGCGTCGCAACGGGTGACCGAATTCGAGAGGTGTCGCAGCACGTGGTACAGACCGATAAAGATAGGTATCTGGAGGAACATGGGCAGGCACCCCGACAGTGGGTTGAAGCCCTGCTCCTGCTGCAGCTTCATCATCTGACGCTGCATCTCGGCCTTGTCGTCCTTGTGCTTCTTGCGTAAGGCCTGGATCTTGGGTTGCATCTCTTGCATGTGGCGCTGGTAGTTCACCTGCTTGAGGAACACCCGGAAGAGCAGGATCCGGGCCGTCACCACCAGGAACACGATCGACAGTGACCAGTTCAGGCCGCTGTCCTTGTCGATGAACAGGCTGAACAGGTTGTGCCAGCGCAGCAGCACCCACGAGACCGCGGTATACAGAAAGTCGAGGTTCACGTAAGGGTCTCCTAGGCCGCGGGCCGCGAGGACGGGCTGGTCAGAAGCGCCTGGGCGCTACCAGTCTTGGCAACGACCGGTGGGACCGGGTCGTGCCCGCCGGCGTGGAACGGGTGGCAGCGTGCCAGCCGCCGCAGACCCAGCCAGGCACCACGAAGCAGGCCGAAGCGTTCGATCGCCTGCGCTGTGTAGGCGCTGCAGGATGGCACGTAGCGGCACGTTGGTGGGCGGATCGGGCTGATGGCAGTGCGATAGAAGGTGAGCACGCTCAGCACCAGGCGCGCCGGCGCGCTCATGGCCGTCGTGCCAGCCGGCTCAGGGCGGCGTCGAGGTCGGCGCCCAGTTCGGCAGACGTGGCTTGTGCAGCGCCAGGAAGGGCCCGTACGACGAGGCCGCTACCCTGCGGCACCGTATTCAGGCGAAGCGCCAACTGCGCGCGCAACCGCCGGCTGACTCGGTGCCGCACCACACTGCCGCCCACCGACCTGCCCACGACGAGACCGATCGCGGGCAGATCACGGCGCACAGAGGGCTGCTGGTGCAGGACGAGGTGGCGGCAGCGCGCGCGAGCGCCTGACCGGACGACCGTCGCGAATTCGGTCGACCGGCGCAGTCGATACTCGCGTGGCAGCATGTGGCGAAGGTGGCTATCGGCTCAGGCCGACAGTTCGCCGCGGCCCTTGCGCCGACGCGCCGAGAGGATGGCACGGCCGGCACGCGTGCGCATCCGGAGCCGGAAGCCGTGGGTCTTGGCGCGTCGACGGTTGTTGGGCTGGAAGGTGCGCTTGGTCACGGTGGGACTCCATCATCGAGTGGTCGGTCGCCCGCTTCAGATGACCGCGTGGGTGCGGGCTGCAACCTGAGGCAGTGCCGATGGGGGCAGGCGCCGGGCACCGGACCTCATGGACTGATCCACGGTACGGAGCGCAGCCCGTCGCGGTCAAACCGACGCGGGGTGAACCCGACAAAACACACCAGCTTCGACCGGGATGGGCACCGACACGCCGCTGCCTATTGTCGCGTTCCGAACCGCGCTGTTAGGTTCCCCCCTCGTCACCCCTTGTCGCGTGACATCGGCCCTTGGCATAAGGGCACAGGATTGCATGCTCTGCATACACAGCCTGTGGATAAACCTGTGTATTTCGCGGCAACTCCAGGTCGTGAGAGGGTCAGCACGGCAGCACGCACGCATGATGCAGGATCACGAACACCTGGAGTGGACCCGACCCGTGGACGACAGCACTGAACTCGTCAACGTGTGGGGCAGGGTCCAGAAACGCTTGGACGGCGACGCCACGATCCGCCCGCAGCACAAGGCCTGGATCGGTTTGACCCGCCCGCTCGGCCTGGTCGAGGACACCGCGCTGCTCTCGGCGCCCAACGAGTTCACGAAGGACTATCTCGAGAACCGGCTGCGCCTGCAGATCGCCGCCGCGTTGAGTGAGGAGCTCGGGCGCGACATCCGCGTCGCCGTCACGGTGCAGAACGCGGACGAGCGCACCGAGGCCGGTACCGACGCTGACGCATACGCCATCCCCGACGACGAGGAGTGGGAACCACCGCCACGCCGTGGACAGCAGCCGGGAGGCTATGCGCGGGGCTCACACGGTCCGAGCGTGTTCAACGACCGCGATGCCAGGCTGAACCCGAAGTACACCTTCGACACCTTCGTCATCGGTTCAAGCAACCGGTTCACCCATGCCGCGGCCGTGGCGGTGGCCGAGGCGCCGGCCAAGGC
>QHCC01000013.1 GCA_003243915.1 Pseudonocardiales bacterium
GCCGAACCGGTCATCACGACCTTGATGCGCCCGGCGTCGGGATCGTCGCTGTGCCAGTCCGGGCGTAGCTCGACGATGCGGTTGTAGAGCTCAACCGCGATGCGCCTGCTCATGGCCACGATCATGGCCTTCCCGAACAGTTCGCTGCGGCGTGCTTCCCAGTGCTGAACGAGGTCGGCCGCGACGATGTCGAGCCGCTGACTGGCGCCGACGATCGCTTCCAGCCGCGCCCACTTGGACTTGGCGCGGGTCGCGTCGTCGGCCTCGGCGTTCTCGCTGATCTCCTCGATGACGTCGTCGAGGGTCTCGGAGGCATCCTCGTCGAGGCTGACCTTCGCCAGCCGGGACTCGTAGAAGATCCGTACCGTCGCGCCGTCCTCGACCGCGCGGGTCAGGTCGTATACATCGATGTAGTCGCCGAACACGGCGACGGTCGATTTGTCGTTCGACTCGATGGGCGTGCCGGTGAAGCCCAGATAGGTCGCTCCCGGCAGCGCGTCGCGCATGTGCTTGGCGAGACCGGACTTCAGCTTTCCCTCGGGGGTGAGCGAATCGGCGAAGCCGTACTGCGAACGGTGCGCTTCATCGGCCACCACGATCACGTTGCGCCGATCGGTCAGCACCGGGTTGACGTCACCACGGTCGTCCGGCGCGAACTTCTGCAATGTGGTGAACACGATGCCGCCCGAAGCACGGCGCAACAGCTCGCGCAGTGTGCTGCGAGAGTCGGCCTGGACCGGCTTCTCAGGAAGGATCTCAGCAGGCGCAAATACCTCGCCGAACAGCTGGTCGTCCAGGTCGTTGCGGTCGGTGATGAACACCAGCGTCGGGTTACCCATCCGCGCGTCGCGCATGATCTTCGCTGCGTAGAGCAGCATCTCGATCGACTTGCCCGAGCCCTGCGTGTGCCACACGACGCCGCCGCGCCGGTCCCCGCCTGGCCCGGCTGCCTCGACCGTGGATTCGACAGCGGCGTTGACGGCCCAGTACTGGTGGTACTTCGCGACCCGCTTCACCAAGCCGTTCGCCTCGTCGCTGAACAACACGAAGTTCTGCAGCAGGTCGAGGAAGCGGTGCCGGTCGAAGACGCCCCTGACCAGCACCTCCAGCGCGAGCTTGTTCGTGACGACCTCGCGGCCGTCGATCGTCTTCCACGGCGCGTAGTGCTCGAACGCGCCGCTGAACGAGCTCATCGCCGCGCTCGTGCCGTCACTGATCACCGTCATGGCGTTTGGCGTGAAGAGCGCCGGGATGTCGCCGCGGTAGGTCTGGATCTGGTTCCACGCTGTCTTGAGCGTGGCGTGCGCGTTGGCGAGGTTCTTCAGTTCGAACAGCACCAACGGGACTCCGTTGACGAAAGCGACGATGTCGGGTCGCCGTTTCTTGCCGTTGTGCACGACGGTGAACTGGTTGACCGCCAGCCAGTCGTTGTTGGCCGGATGCTCGAAGTCGATCAGGCGAACTCGGATCGTGCGGACCGCACCGTCGGCGTCGCGGTGTTCGACCGGCACACCGTCGGTGAGCAGAGTATGGACGCGGAAGCTCTCGGCCATCGCGCTCTGCGACTCGGCCCGTTCCAGCCGCTTGACCGCCTCCTCGACAACGGACGGCGAGAGATCGGGGTTGATCCGCGCCACCGCGTCCCGCAGCCGGCCGTAGAGGTAGACCTGCTCGTACGGCGACCGCTCGGCGCCGGAGGAGTCCGGGGCGATTGACGGCCCGAACGCAGTCGACCACCCGAGCTGGCGCAGATAGTCCAACGCCGCCAGCTCGACCGTTGACTCGTTCAGCGCTGTCACGACGACCACACCCGCAACGGGATGTGCCTGCTCGCGTGTCGGAAGTCCGCATCAGTGGTGAGCAGCACGAGGTCATGCGCGATGCACAGCTGCGCGATAAGGGAGTCGACAGTCGCGAGCTGGACTCCGGCAGCGCGGCAGGTGTTGCTCAGATCGGCGGCGCCGACGTAGTCCTCGCGCGATGGTTCGACGAGCGTCAGCAACTCGAACGCGGCCGTGATCGCGTTTCGGGTCCGCTCCGGAAGGGACCCGCGCAGCAACTCGTGCAACACCAGGCCGGTGCTGACGACGTCCTCGCCTCCAACGAGCGCTGCGCGCAACGCCTGGACTTCGAGGTTCTCTACCGAGCCGTCACGTCTGAGCGCCAGCGACCACACGCTGGTGTCGCCCATCAGGGCCATCAGTCGATGAGGCCGAGCTTGTGATCCCGGTGCAGTCGGTCAGCCTTGTAATCGTAGGAGTCGTCCCACTCCAGCGTGCCGAACAAGTCGACGATCTTGGCTCGCTCTCGCTTCGCGACATACTCCTCAAGCGCGCGCGTGACCGTCGCCTTCTTGGTCGCCTCGCCGCCGACCGCCTGCGCGTGTTCCAACAGTGCGGGATCGATCGCCAGATTCGTCGCCATGTGTGCCTCCCTACACATCACGCTACACAAAGACCATGGTTTCGGCGAGGGCTTCGCGAGCCTCCGGAACCCGAATCCGACCTGACAGTAATTCGGGAAGCAGCGTGTCGCGCGTGGCCTGAAGGGTCCCGGTCTCCCGTCGCCCGGCCGCTATCAATAGATCAAGTGACTCGATCTTCGTGAGTTCTTGGGCCTCGGGGTCCGCGACCGGCAACTTGAACCGACGAAAGTCCGACAGGCTCACATACGCCGCCATGTCGGTCTGATGTTGGACCTCCAGCGCCTGTGAGCGGAAGTCGTCGCTACGGACCCACCGATAGAGCGCTGCTGGCGACAGTCTGTAGCGATCGAGCGCTCGGATGAAACAAATCTGCGGTGAGTACACGGCCGGGACGTCATCTGGGCCCACCAGCGCTGCGCGGCCGACGGTTCCCTTCGTCGTAACTACGACGTCGCCCGCCATTGACATCTTCTCCCGGTACTTCGGGGCGTAGGTGTCGAGTATGTGATCAGCGTCGGGTCGGACCGCAAAGTGATCGTCTGCAATGTCGGCGACCCGAAGGATTGTCATTCCGGGTTCCCCGAGCTGATCGACCCTCGTTCTGTAGCCATCGGAGAGCAGAAGCGTGCCGGATGCGGCGAGGTCGTCGATCGAGTAGCGGTTCGTTGGAGCGCCGGCGATGGTTCCCCACAGCTCGTCTGCGAGCTCATTCGCGATTGCGATCTGACGGCGGTTCGACTCGATCTTGTCGTCCAGCGCCCCCAACGTCGCCGCGATCCCGCGTTGCTCCTCGATCGGCGGCAGCGTCGGCAGCTCAAACGAGCGGACGTCGGCAACATTCAGATGCGGCACCGTCGACCCCTCCGCCTTCTGCAACAGGCGTACCTGCTGGCCGGGCGAGGTGATCAGGTAGTAGGCAAACAACGAGTCGATGCAAGCAGGATCGGGACGCAAGAGCACTGTGCGCTGGCCCGGCGCGACGCGTAGGTGTTCTGGGATTCTCACGACAGGACCGACCGGTGCCTCCCGGGCAAGCAACAGATCGCCGAACTGCGGACGAAGTCGCCGGGTCCAGGACTCGAACGTGGTTCGGGATACCTGACGTGCCTCCCCGTAGTCGATGCGGTTTCCGCGCATCGCGGGCGTGCCGACTGCGAAGCACTCGCCTTGCGGATCAGCCGGCGCCGTCTTGTGCTCGCAGTCAACGATGGCGAGACAAGCCTCGGCCAGCGTTACACCTGTCATGGTCGTAAACCGCCGATGCGCTCACGGACTTCAATTTCTAGCTCACGGCCCCGGTCGAACTCGGCGAACAGCACCTTCTCGAGGCGCTCGATCTTCTCCTCGATCGGTTCGTCATCAGCCTTGGCCTCCTTAGCGCCGACGTAGCGGCCGGGCGTGAGCACGAACTCGTGCGAAGCGATCTCGTCCCGCAACGCCGCCTTGCAGAAGCCGGGTAGGTCCTCGTAGCTTCCGTCATGGTTGCGCCAAGAGTGGTACGTGTCGGCGACCTTGGCGATATCGGCGTCGTCAAGCACCCGCAACCGCCGGGTCTCCATGCGGCCGAGCTTGCGGGCGTCGATGAACAGCACTTCGCCGGCGCGCTTGCGGTGGCCGTTGCCGTGCCGGTCTTTCGAGACGAACCACAGCGCGACTGGGATGCCGGTGTTGAGGAACAACCGGTCGGGCATCGCGACGATGCAGTCGACGAGGTCGGCCTCGACGAGCTTGCGGCGGATCTCCCCCTCGCCGCTGCTCTTGGACGAAAGTGATCCGTTGGCGAGCACGAACCCGGCCGTCCCGCGGGGGGACAGGTGATAGACAAAGTGCTGCACCCAGGCGAAGTTGGCGTTGCCCTGGGGCGGTACGCCGAACGTCCAGCGCGGGTCGTCGGCCAGCTTCGCGTCCCACCAGTTCGACACGTTGAACGGCGGGTTGGCGAGCACGAAGTCGGCGCGCAGGTCCGGGTGCAGGTCCGAACCAAATGAGTCGGCCGATCGCTCGCCGAGATCGGCCTCAATGCCTCGCAGTGCGAGGTTCATCTTGGCCAGCTTCCAGGTGGCGTCAGTGAACTCCTGCCCGTAGACCGCGACGTCAGTGCGCTTGCCGTTGTGGGCGGCTACGAACTTCGCTGACTCCACAAACATGCCGCCCGAGCCGCAGCAAGGGTCGTACACCCGACCGTGGAACGGTTCGAGCATCTCGACCAGGGTCCGCACCACCGAGCGAGGCGTGTAGAAGGCGCCGGCGTCCTTGCCGGTCTCCTTGCCGGCGAACTGGCCGAGGAAGTACTCATACACCCGGCCGAGCACGTCGTCGCTGCCGTGGTCATCGGTCTCGGTGAACCCGATCGAGCCGATCAGGTCGACCAGCTGCCCGAGCCTTCCCTTGTCGAGACCCTCGCGGCCGTAGTTGCGCGGCAGCACGCCGCGGATCACCGGGTTCTCCTTCTCGATCAGGTCCATCGCGGTGTCGATGTCCTGCCCGATGCTCGACAGCTTGGCGCGGGCCTGGATCGTGTCCCAGCGCGCGTCGACCGGCACCCAGAACACGTTGTGCCCGGTGTACTCGTCGCGGTCCTCGACGAACTCGGCTCGGCGAGCTTCGGGGATGCCTTCGGCGGCCAGTTCGCTCTCGATGGCTGACCGCCGTTCGGTGAACCGATCGGAGATGTACTTCAAGAACACCAGGCCGAGCACCACGTGCTTGTACTCGCTGGGCTCTTGGTTGCCGCGCAGCGCATCGGCCGTATCCCACAGCCGCTGCTCCAGCGTCTTCGCCGGCTTCGCTGCCTGCTTGCGCGGACGACCCGCCACGAATGCACCTCTTTCCTCTGAGCACCGCGTTCGCGGCGAAGACGATCAGCCGAACCCTACGGTGACGTCGCTGGGCTGGTCGCGTTCGAGGCGAACACAGGTACCGCGTTGCTCCGTGAACCTCGCCGTGTCTGGTGTTCGATGACGCCAGGATGACATCGGCGCATTGATCTGCGCGGCCTACGCGAGGCAGGCAGGGACGATCGCGTGATCGGCAAGGGTCCGATCGTCCCCGCGCTCGTCGAAGCCCACGCACTGCCGCACCGCGCCAGGACATTCCTGCGCCAATCGGGCCACAAATCTCAGCGATAAACGCGACCAACGATTCTCGTCGTCAGCTCGCTATATCCAACTCTTTACCAATTGACGGCACGAATGCTACCAATATTGGTAGGGACGTCACCCCTTGAAGGCGACGTTCAAACCATTGTTGGTAGTTATTGATTGGTGTTGGTAAATGCACGGCGGGATGAAGACGTTTCGGGATTCGCCGGCCGACGCGCGCCATTACGTGGAAGCCGATCGGGCCCGAGCGGATGACTACTACCTGGCCGAGGACACCGGCATCGCGGAACGCTATGTCGCCTCACCTGCGGCCGGGGTGCGGCGGTTGAAGCCGTTGACCGGCGATGGGTACGAGGCGTGGGTCGCCGGTGTCGACCCCGACACGGGCCAGCCGAAAGGCAGACTGCGCAACGACGCGCGGGCGGTTCGGTTCGTCGAAGTGACCGTGAACGGGCCGAAGTCCTGGTCGCTGGCGGCCGAGTTGCATCCCGACATCAGCGCCGCCTACGACGCGGCGCAGGAGCGGGCCGCGTCCCAGATCATCGGCTGGCT
>QHCC01000014.1 GCA_003243915.1 Pseudonocardiales bacterium
GGGAATCACCACCGTCCGTGGGACCGGCCACACGGGCGACGTGGCGACGGGCTTCTCCGCGCTGCCTGGGCTGGGGTTTTGCTCCATGCCGTCACTATTGCAGCCGCCCCCGACAGATCTGGCTGCCTGCGCTGGCTGGACGGCCGGCCCGCGCCCTCGACCGGCAACCGCTGGGCGTGCTGCGCGAGGCTTGACCCATGCAGCGACCGGTGATGCTCCGTCGGGCGGCCATTGCGGCCATGCCGCTGGTCTTCGTGGTGTTGTGGAGCACCGGGTTCGTCGGCGCGAAATACGGGCTGCCCTACGCGGAGCCGTTCACGTTTCTGGCTGTTCGCCTCGCGCTGGCCAGCGCCCTGCTTGCCGGGCTGGCTGCGCTGACCCGCTCGCCGCTGCCCGGCTCACGCGCCCAGTATCGCCGCGCCGCCGTCGTCGGGCTGCTGCTGCACGCCGGCTACCTCGGCGGCGTCTTCTTCGCCATCGGCGACGGCCTGCCCGCGAGCGTGGCAGCGGTCGTGGTGAGCCTGCAGCCCGTGCTCACCGCTGCGCTGGCCACGAAGGTTCTCGGTGAACGTCTGCTCGCCCTGCAGTGGCTCGGGCTCGGGCTCGGGATCGGCGGTGTCGCTCTCGTTCTGGGTCCCGGGGTGGCAGCGGCGCAGGGAACAGCAGCGTTTGCTCCTGCCGCAGTGGCCGCCTGCTTCGCGGCGCTACTGGCCGGCACGGCAGGCACCTTGTACCAGAAACGGCACGGCGACGAGATTCCGCTGCTGTCGGGGACCGCGGTGCAGTACGCCGCCGCCGCCCTCGCGCTGCTCCTCGCCGCCTCCGCCAGCGAGCGCATGACGATCGTCTGGACCGCGACGTTCGTCGCAGCGCTGGCGTGGCTGGTGCTCGCGCTCTCGATGGGCGCGGTCCTGCTCCTGCTGGTCCTGCTGCGCCGCGCAAGTGCGGCGAGTGTCTCCAGCTTGTTCTATCTCGTCCCCCCCGTGACCGCCCTGCAGACCTACCTGCTGTTCGGTGAGCGGCTGGCACCGGTGGCATTGGCCGGGGTCGCCCTCGCGGCGGTCGGTGTCGCGCTCGTCCTGCGCCGGCCAAGGGCCACCCCGGCGCCAGGCTGAACGGCGCCGCCGCACAAGGCGAGCTTGCGGGACTAGGCGAGCTTGCGGGTCAGCAGTGCTTCGCGCTCCTCGGCCGACAGACCGCCCCAGACGCCGTAGGGCTCGCGGGCGGCCAGCGCCCATCGCAGGCAGTTCTCGATCACCGGGCAGGCGGTGCAGACCGCCTTGGCGCGGCGCTCGCGCTTGGTACGCGACGGGCCGCGTTCGTTCTCCGGGTGGTAGAAGGTGGCGGTATCCGTGCCGCGGCAGGCAGCGCTCACCTGCCAGTCCCAGTCGCCGTGGCGTGGGGCAGGGAGCCGCCGCACTTCCGCCATGGTTCTGCCCTCCGAAGCACCCCGACCGCCAGCTTTTTCGGGCGGTCCTCTGCCTATCCAAAGAGCGACGGGCACAAAGGTGACGCGCACAGCGCATCCCGGTCTGGCGCAGCTGCCCGATGGGCGGCCGGGTGAACCGGCAGAAGCGGCTCGCGGCGGGTCAGCGCCGCTTGGTCAGCGTGTCGACGGCATCGGTGTAGCCGCGGGCGTAATCCCAGGTGACGTAGGCGTCCGGCTCGGGGGCGAAGGCCGGCTCGTGCACGTGGGTGCGGCCCTCGCCGAGCAGGGCCCGCAGGTTGGCCGCCATCAGGTCCCAACCGAAGAAGTGCTGCTCCCCGCAGTCGGCGCACTCGACGGTGATGCCGTCGATGCCCTGCGGGTCGAGGGTGATGCGGAACTCGGCGAGCTCAGCCAGGTCGGCCAGCACGTCCGTGCGCTCGTCGTCGCTCAGGGGCTGGGCGGGCTCGTTGTCGTCGAGCAAGCTGGCCGGGTCGCTCGGGTCGTCGAGGAATGGGTCGAGCGGGCCGTCGTCGAGGTTCACCGGGTCGCCGCGCAAGGAGTCACGTCATGAGGGTAAGTCCGAGTTGGCCCGCACCGCCAACCGAACGGGCCATCAACTTGCCGTGATCGCCTCCAGCGGCCGGGTCCGGGCGGCCCGGCTGCCCGGCCACAGCGCCGCGAGCACGCCCACCACGGCGGCGACGACCAGGAACGTCAGCGCCTGGCCCCACGGAACGCTCAGTGAGTCCAGCCCCTGCCCGCGCAGCGTTCGGGTGAACAGCGGCCCGTACACCAGTCCGAGGCCCAACCCGAGCAGCGCACCGAACACGGCGATCAGCAGCGACTCGACGTAGATCATCCGACGGACCTGCTTGCGCTGCATGCCGACGGCGCGCAGCATCCCGATCTCCCGGCGCCGCTCGACCACGGACAGGGCCAGGGTGTTGACGATGCCGAGGATCGCGATGATGATCGCCAGGGCGAGCAGCGCATAGATCAGGCCGATCAGCCCGTTGATCTGAGAGGCGAGCTGCCCTTTGAACTCGGCGCGGTTCTTGACGGTGACGACGTAATAGTCGTTGGTGGCCCGCTCGAGGCCCGTACGCAGGGCTGCCAGATCCGCCCCCGGCCTGGCTTTGATCAGGGTCACCTCGTCGGCCCACTCGTGCCGTGGTGTCAGCGCCCGGTAGACGTCCCCGGAGACCAGCCACGGCCCGAGCAGTTGGCTGTCGGCGTAGATACCGGTGACGGTCTCGCTGATCGCGGCGCGGCCCGGGATCGCGAACGTGTGCATCGAGCCGATGGTCCAGTGTTGGTCCTTGGCGAAGGTCTCGGAGGCCAGCAGGTCGTGGCCGGTGGGCTGCCCGCCGCCATGCTTCAGCTCGACCTGCAGCACCGGCGCCAACGGTCCGTCGACGCCTGTGCCGCCCACATGCTTGCCGTCGACGAGCGTCGACAAGAAGTGCAGTTCAGTCGTCGAAGCGATGCCGCGGACCTTGGCCGCGGCGGCGGCAGCCTGGATGGGCACCGAGACCTCGGACTGGGTGGTGAGGATGAAGTCAGCGCTGACGTTGTTGTCGAACGTCTTGTTGATGCTGGCCTTCACCGATGAGCCGATGACGGCGATGCCGCTGACGAGCAGCAGCCCGAGGGTGAGGGCGAATGCGGTGGCCGCGGTACGCCTCGGGTTGCGTACGGCGTTCGTCCGGGCCAGCTGCCCGATCGCGCCGAAGGGACGGCCGACGATCTTGCCGAGCGGAGTGATGATCACCCCGGCCAGGACGGGCGAGAGGAACATCGCGCCGGCAGCCACGCCGAGCAAGCCGATCCCGATCAGGCTCGCCGCGGAGCCGCCCGAGCCGGCCAGCACGCCGCCGAACGTGGCCAGCACGCCCAGGGCGGTCACGGCCGCGCCGATGATGCTCCGTTTGCGCAGGCTGCCGGCCTGCATCGACGCGAACTCCTCGCGCATGGCCGCCACGGGTGGGATCTTCCCCGCCCGGCGCGCGGGAGCGTTGGCGGAGAGCAGGGTGACGCCAGTGCCGACCAGGAGCGCCACGATGACCGTGCGCGGACTCAGCACCAGGCCGCCAGCGGGCAGGCCCAGGTCGAACGCGTCGAGGAGAGCGTGCAGGCCGTAGGCGAGCCCGACGCCGCCGGCCAGTCCGAGCCCGCTGCCGATGACGCCGATGATCCCCGCCTCGACGAGCACGGAGCGCCGCACCTGCGCGCGCCCGGCGCCGATGGCACGCAGCAGCGCCAGTTCGCGCAACCGCTGCGCCACGATCATCGAGAACGTGTTGTAGATAATGAACGTTCCGACGATGAGTGCGATGAACCCGAACGCCAGCAGGATGTAGTTGATAAAGGACAGTGCGGTCTGGATGCCGCCCTGATCGTCGGCACGCGCCTGGGTGCCGGTGCGGACCTCGAGCGTCGAGGGCAGGGTCGGTGCGATCCGTGCGGCCAGCTCCTTCCCCGAGACGCCCGGGCCGGCGGCGATGTCGAGCGAGCCGACGTGCTCGCCGTCGGTGAACAGCGCCAGGGCCTGCTGCCTGCTGAACAGCACGCCGATGTAACCGCCGGTCTCGGCGTCGGTGCGGTACACGCCGACCACGTTCACGTCGATGACGCCGTCGTTCGGCAGCACCACCTTGGCGTGATCGCCGGTCTTCAGCTTGCCCTTCTTAGCCGCGCCCTCGTTGATGACGACCTGCCCCGGACCGGTGGGTGCCCGGCCGGACGCAAACGCCGGCACCGGCCCGACCGAGTCGGTGCCGCTCGTCCACAGGCCGCCCTCGCTGGGAGCGCCGCCGGGCTGAACTTTCTTGCCGTGACTGTCGACGAGCACCACCGGCGCGCCGGCGTGTACCTCGACCGCGCGCACGCCCGGAACTGCCCGGATCCGGGCGACGAGGGCGTTCGGCACGCCGGGGTCGTAGCTCTGCCGCGGCTGGACGCGGGCGTCGACGCCCTGGTCGACGGTGGCGAAGATCTTGTCGAAGCTGCCTTTGAGGGTGTCCGTGAACACGAACGAACCGGCGACAAACGCGGTGCCCAACAGCACGGAGACGACGGTCAGAAGCAGGCGCACCCGGTGCGCGGCGAGGTTACGGATCGACACCGTGCGCAGGGCCCCGCTCATCGCTCCAACTCCTTCATGCGGTCGAGGACGGTGTCAGCGGTCGGCGCTCGAAGTTCGTCGACGATCCGGCCGTCGGCGAGGAACAGCACGCGATCGGCGTAGCCGGCGGCGCGGGCGTCGTGGGTGACCATCACGACCGTCTGACCGAGCTCGTCGACCGAGCGCCGCAGGATGCCCATGACCTCGCCGCTGGATCGCGAATCGAGGTTCCCGGTCGGCTCGTCGCCGAAGATGATCTCCGGCCGGCTGGCGAGGGCTCGGCCGACCGCCACCCGCTGCTGCTGGCCGCCGGAGAGTTCGCTGGGGCGGTGGTGCAGGCGGTCGGTGAGCCCGAGGGTCGTGACGACCGTGTCCAGCCAGGTCTGGTCGGGCTTGCGACCGGCGATCGCGATCGGCAGCGTGATGTTCTCCAACGCTGTCAGGGTCGGGACGAGGTTGAACGACTGGAACACGAAGCCGATCCGGTCGCGGCGTAGCGCAGTCATCTTCTTGTCCGACAGCCCGGACAGCTCGACCTCGCCGATCGAGACCGAGCCCGAGGTGACGGTGTCCAGGCCGGCTAGGCAGTGCATGAGCGTCGACTTGCCCGATCCGGAGGGCCCCATGATGGCGGTGAATTCACCGCGCAGGACCTCGATGCTCACCCCGTCCAGGGCCCGCACCGCGGTATCGCCGGAGCCGTAGAGCTTCACGATGTCGGCCGCGGACGCGACCACGAGCGAGGAGACTGCGGGGGAGGCGGTGCGGACGTCCGTCATGGCCCTAGCCTGTCGGCGATCGGTGCCCGAGCACCACTGGGATTCCCCCCGAATCGACCCTGACTTTTGTCCCGGGGTCGGCGGGGGTCGGCACCGGTACGTACGATGAGGCATCGGCGCCCACAAGGAGACCCTGCGTTGAGCGACCAGCCCCTAGTCGACGGTGTTCCCGCCAAGTTCGCCGCCCTCGGCCTGACGTTCGATGACGTGCTGCTGCTGCCCGGCGAGACCGACGTGATCCCGTCCGAGGTCGACACCACCGCCCGGCTCACCCGCGAGATCAGTGTCGCGATGCCGCTGGTGTCAGCGGCGATGGACACCGTCACCGAAGGGCGGATGGCGATCGCGATGGCCCGCCAGGGCGGCATCGGGGTGCTGCACCGCAACCTGTCGATCGACGACCAGGCCGGCCAGGCGGATCTGGTCAAGCGCTCCGAGTCGGGCATGGTGAGCGATCCGGTCACGGTGGGCCCGGACGTCACCATCGCCGACGTCGACGCCCTCTGCGGGCGCTACCGCATCTCGGGGGTGCCGGTGGTCGACCCGGCTGGTGTGCTCGTCGGCATCATCACCAACCGAGACCTGCGCTTCGTCGCAGCGGCCGACTTCGCCCGCCGCACGGTGCGCGAGCTGATGACGCCCATGCCGCTGATCACCGCTCCGGTCGGTATTAGCCGCGATGACGCCGCGGCACTGCTGGCCAAGCACAAGGTCGAGAAGCTGCCGCTGGTCGACGACGGCGGCCGCCTGTGCGGGCTGATCACCGTCAAGGATTTCGTGAAGTCCGAGCAGTTTCCGCACGCGACCAAGGACGACGAGGGGCGGCTGCGGGTGGCCGCCGCGGTCGGGTTCTACGGCGACGCCTGGGAGCGGGCGACGGCGTTGGCCGAAGTGGGCGTCGATGTTCTCGTCCCCGACACCGCCAACGGGCAGGCGCGGCTGATGCTCGAGATGATCCGCCGCCTCAAGTCCGACCCAGCCACCCGGCACGTGCAGGTCATCGCCGGCAACGTGGCGACCAGGGCCGGCGCGCAGGCCCTGGTCGAGGCCGGCGCCGATGCTGTCAAGGTCGGCGTGGGGCCGGGTTCGATCTGCACCACACGGGTCGTTGCCGGCGTCGGCGTCCCCCAGATCACGGCGATCTACGAGGCTGCCCAGGCCTGCCGCCCGGCGGGCGTGCCCGTCGTCGGCGACGGCGGTTTGCAGTACTCCGGCGATATCGCGAAGGCGCTCGTGGCCGGCGCCGACACGGTGATGCTGGGGTCGCTGCTGGCCGGCTGCGACGAGTCTCCCGGTGACCTGGTCTTCGTCAACGGCAAGCAGTTCAAGCGTTACCGGGGGATGGGCTCGCTGGGCGCGATGGCCTCCCGGGGCCGGGTCTCCTACTCCAAGGACCGCTACTTCCAGGCCGACGTGCCCAGCGACGACAAGCTGGTCCCCGAGGGCATCGAGGGGCAGGTGCCCTACCGCGGCCCGCTCTCGGCGGTGGCGCACCAGCTGATCGGCGGGCTGCACCAGTCGATGTTCTATGTCGGCGCGCACACCGTCGCGCAGTTGCAGGAGCGCGGCCAGTTCGTGCGGATCACCGCCGCCGGGCTCAAGGAGTCACACCCCCACGACATCCAGATGACCGTCGAGGCGCCGAACTACTCCTCGGGTTGAACTGGCTGGCTGCTCACGATGAGTACATCGACTCAGGCCGCGCCGTCGGGTCGCCTGCGACGCTCACAGCATGACAACCAACGGAAGCACTCAGGACATCCCGCCGCTGTCCGGTCGCGTGCGATGGGCGGAGGGTGGAGGTTATTTCGGCGCCGCGCTGACCGCTGCCGCGGGCCTGGAACTCGTCGGGCAGTCGTGGGACAGCTTCGACCGGTCTGGTCACGTCGCGTTGCTCGGCGGTATCGGCTTGACGCTGCTCGTCGCCGGTGCGGTGATCGGGGGTGTCACCATCGCTGGCCTGCGAGCCGTCGGCCATACGGGTAGTTCGGCGAGACGGCGACTGGTGAGCACCCTGTTCACGTTCGCCTCCGTGCCTGTAGCCGCAGCCGTGGCGGTCTTCATGGTCGGCGAGCACAGCGGCGCGGCCATCGCGGCCAGCGGGGCCGGCCTGGCCGTCGCCGGCATCGGGTACGCGCTCGTGCCCTCTCTGCTCGGCCAGTTGGTCACGTGGTTGGGCGCCTACGCCGTCCTCAGTTCGGTGATCGACAAGACGGGTTCCGACGACTACCACGTGCAGGCTGTGCAAGGGGCGCTCGCGATCCTCGTGCTCGGCGTCGTGTGGGCCGGGCTGGCGCGGGTCAAGGTGTTCGCCGAGACCTACACCGCGTACGGCGTGGGGGCGGCAAGCGCCCTGAACGGCGCGCAGACTCTGCTGTCGGACGAGCGCACGTGGTCCTATGCCCTCACCGCCCTCGTCGCCGTCGCGTGCTTCGCCGGGTTCGGCGCGGCGCGGAACTGGCTCGTCCTGGCGACCGGAATGCTGGCCACGCTGCTCGTCGTTCCCGAGGCACTGGCTGACTGGACCGGAAGCGATGTTGGTGGCGCCGTCGGATTTCTCATCGTCGGTGTGGCCACTCTTGCGGCCAGCAGTCTTGGCCTCGGGCGGCGCCGTCACGGTCCCCGGTACCCGGTCGGCGTGTGATCGGGCCGCTGAGCCTTTTCAATGCTCGACTCGTCCGCCGCGTAGACCACTTGGGTCGGCGCGGCGGACGTTTCTGTCCGACCTACGAGTCGGGGCCGAGGTATTCCGCAGCAACGCGCTTGGGGACGCACATCCGCCACGCGTCGATCACCAGCTCGCGCAGCTCGGTCTCGTCGATCGCGGCCAGCCGGACCCGGATCCAGTTGTAGCGTTCGTCGGAGCGGACCGGCATCAAGAAGGTTTCCGGTTCGGCGGCGACCAGGGTCGCACGTTCCTCCTTGGGGAAGGCGAAGCCCATCACCGTCTCGTCCGCCGACAAGGAGACATAGACGATGCGGCCGACCCGGAACTTCACCCGGTCGTTCACCAGCGCTTCGTGGGTACGCGGAAGGGATACCGCGATCCGGCGGACGTCGTCGGCGGTGACCACGGGCTCAGCCCTCGCCTGCGCGGCCGTACGCGTCGGCAATCACGAACAGGCCATTCGCATCGAGCATCGGGCGATGGTGGCACCGGCCACCGACAACGGTCGCACGCCGGCACTCGGGCGGCCGCCTCGATTGTCCGGCGCGGTCCCCGACCGGCGCCGCCCGATGATCGCTGGGCCCATGTTTTCCCCGCTGGGCGCCGGTTGGACGACGGCGGCCTCACACCGACGTCCGGCGGGAAACAGGATCTCTGGGTCGGTCGGTCGCGGCCACAAGCCGGTGTGCGGACGGCCACCTCGGCGGTACGGCAGACTCGGGGGCATGCCGGAGACCGTGGAGATCGGGCTGGGCCGCAGCGCCCGCCGTGGCTACCACCTCGATGAGATCGCGCTGGTGCCGACGCGGCGCACCCGCGGCTCGGCCGTCGTGTCGACGGCGTGGCAGATCGACGCGCACACGTTCACGTTGCCCCTGGTGGTCGCTCCGTCCGACGCGGTGGTCTCACCCGACTCGGCATTGGAGATCGAACGCCTCGGCGGTCTGGCCGTCCTCGACGGCGAGGGGCTGTGGGCGCGATACGACGACGCGGCCGCCGAGCTGCGCGCCCTCGACGGTGAGACCGCCACCTTGCAGCGCGTCTATGCCAAGCCCGTCTCACCGGAACTGCTGCGGCGCCGGGTCGCCGAGCTGCGCGCCGCTGGGGTGCGGGTCGCGGTGCGGCTGTCCCCGCAGCACACCGCCGAGCTCGCGCCGCACGTGCTCGCCGAAGGCGTCGACCTGCTGGTCATCCAGGGCACCGTGATCTCGGCCGAACACGTGGCCGAGGGAGACACGCCGGGGCTGAACCTCAAGACGTTCATCGCAGACCTCGACGTGCCGGTGTTGGTAGGCGGCTGCACGAACCACCAGACCGCGCTTCACCTGATGCGCACCGGAGCAGCCGGCGTGATCATCGGCTACGGCGCGCACCTGGGCTCCACCACGCATTCCGCGCTGGGCATCGACGTGCCGATGGCCACCGCCCTGGTCGATGCCGCCACGGCCCGGCGCGACTACCTGGACGAGACCGGCGGGCGCTATGTGCACCTGGTGGCCTACGGTGACCTCTCGACCGGCGGCGACATCGCCAAGGCGCTGGCCTGTGGTGCCGACGCCGTGATGCTCGGCGACGCGCTCGCTGCCGCCGAGCAGGCGCCCGGCGACGGCCACTATTGGGACGCGACGGCCGCCCACCCGCGGGTGCCGCGCTCGGTTGTCACCGGGCTGGCCGACGCCGACCGGCCCAGCCTCGAGGAACTGTTGGTCGGCCCCACCGCCGACCCGAGCGGTGAGCGCAACCTGTTCGGCGCGCTGCGCCGGGTCATGGGCAAGTGCGGATACTCGACCGTCAAGGAATTCCAGAAAGCCGAACTCATCATCACCGGAACCCCGCGATGAGCGCTGTCACCCAGCTGTTTTCCCCGCTGGCGCTCGGTCACCCAGCTGTTTTCCCCGCTGGTGCTCGGTTTGCACCCGCGAAACCGGCCACCAGCGGGGAAAGGTGACCACCACGCGAGTGACACCAACCGAGCCGGAATGAGCCGGAATGAGACTGAGGGACACGTGAGCGCAGAATGAAGTTTGGCTACAAGGCCTCCAACGAGCAGTTCGCGCCGCAGGAGCTGCTGCATTACGGCGTCGTGGCCGAGGAGGTGGGCTTCGACTCGGTATTCGTCAGCGACCACCTGCAGCCCTGGCGTCACGACGGCGGGCATGCGCCGTTCGCGATGACGTGGCTGGGGGCGCTCGGCGCACGCACCGAGCGGATCACCATCGGCACCAGCGTGCTGACGCCGACATTCCGCTACCACCCGGCCATCGTGGCGCAGGCGTTCGGGACGCTCGGCTGCCTCTATCCCGGCCGTGTCGTGCTCGGGCTGGGCACCGGCGAGTCCCTGAACGAGGTGGCGCTGGGGCTGGAGTGGCCCGACGGCAAGGAGCGCTTCGCGCGCTTCCGCGAGGCGGTGGCGTTGATCCGCCGGCTCTGGTCGGAGGAACGAGTCACCTTCGACGGCGAGTACTACCGCACCGACAATGCGACGATCTACGACCGCCCGGACCAACCCGTCCCGATCTACCTGGCCGGCTCCGGGCCGGCGGCCACGCGCTACGCCGGCCGGGTCGGCGACGGCTACATCACCACGTCGGGCAAGGCACCGGAGCTCTACACCGACACGCTGCTGCCGGCAGTGGCCGAGGGGGCGGCCAAGGCGGGACGCGCGGTGAGCGACCTGGACATGATGATCGAGGTCAAGGTCTCCTTCGACCACGACCGCGACGCCGCGATGGCCGCCACCCACTTCTGGGGCGCCCTCGCGCTCACGCCCGAGCAGAAGTCCGGCGTCCACGATCCCGTCGAGATGCAGCGCCTGGCCGACGAACTGCCGGTCGAGCGCACCGCCAGCCGGTTCATCGTGTCCACCGACCCGGACGAGCACGTCGCCGCAATCAAGCGCTACCTCGACCTGGGCTTCACCCACCTCGTCTTCCACGCACCGGGGCCGGACCAGGAACACTTCCTGCGCCTCTACGGCGAGGAAATATTGCCGCGACTGCGCGCGCTGTGAGCGGTATGAGACCCGACCACGACCCGACGGGCGCTTACGCGACGAGCCTGCTCACCGGGCCGAAGGTGCGTGCGTGCCCACGAATGCGCCCGAGCCGAGCGAGCGGCGGATGAGTGATCCGCCCGTGAGAAGGAATGGGTTGAGCCGGGCGCTGCGCAGGGCACGCGACGGCGTGACGCTGGATGCGACCGAGGCGGAGATCCTGCTGTCTGCGCGCGATGCCGACCTTGTCGACCTGTGCGCCTCGGCGGCGCGGGTGCGCGATTCGGGGCTGGCCGCGGCGGGGCGTCCCGGTGTCGTCACGTACTCGCGCAAGGTGTTCATCCCGCTGAGCAGGCTGTGCCGCGACCGGTGCCACTACTGCACGTTCGCCACCACGCCGAACCGCGTCGAGGCGCCGTTCCTGTCGCCGGACCAGGTGCTGGCCATCGCCGAGCAGGGCCGGGCGATGGGCTGCAAGGAGGCGCTGTTCACCCTCGGCGACCGCCCCGAGGACCGCTGGCCCGCGGCCCGGGAATGGCTCGACGCGCACGGCTACGACGACACGGTGGCCTACCTGCGGGCGATGGCCATCCTGGTGCTCGAGCGCACCGGCCTGCTGCCGCACCTGAATCCCGGCGTGCTGACGTGGGCCGAACTGCAGCGGCTCAAGCCGGTGGCCCCGTCGATGGGCATGATGCTCGAGACCACGTCGCGCCGGCTCTTCGAGGACCCGCACGGCGCGCACTTCGGCTCGCCGGACAAGGATCCGGCCGTGCGACTGCGGGTGCTCGAGGACGCCGGGCGGTCGAACATCCCGTTCACCACCGGGATCCTGATCGGCATCGGCGAGACCCTCGCCGAACGGGCCGACTCGATCTTCGCGATCCGCCGCGTCGCCCGCGCCTACCACGGGGTGCAGGAGGTGATCGTCCAGAACTTCCGGGCCAAGCCCGACACCGCGATGGCCCGGATGCCCGACGCCGAGATCGCCGACCTGGCCGCGACGGTGGCGGTGACGCGCCTGGTGCTGGGCCCGGCCGCCCGCATCCAGGCCCCGCCGAACCTGATCGGCGACGAGTACGCGCTGCTGCTCGGCGCCGGCATCGACGACTGGGGTGGCGTCTCGCCGCTGACCCCTGACCACGTCAACCCGGAGCGGCCGTGGCCGCAGATCGAAGAACTCGCCGCCCGCTCGGCCGAGGCCGGGTTCCGGCTGGTCGAGCGGCTCACCGTCTACCCGCGCTACGTCATGGCCGGCGAGCCGTGGCTGGATCCGCGGATCATGCCGCACGTGGGTGCGCTCGCCGATCCCGCCACGGGGCTGGCCGGCGACGGTGTGGTGGCGGGTCCGATCCCGTGGCAGGAGCCCGAGGACGGCTGGCGGGCCGATGGCCGCGTCGACCTGCACACCGCGATCGACTCCGACGGGCGCAGTAGCGACCGCCGCGAGGACTTCGACAGCGTCTACGGCGACTGGGACGCCGTGCGCGAGGACGCCGTGCGGATGGGTGCCCCGGAACGGTTCGACTCCGACGTCCTGGCTGCGCTGCGCAGCGCCGAGCGCGACCCGGCCGGCGTGTCCGACGCGGATGCGCTCGCCCTGTTCCATGCCGACGGCGCGGAGCTGGACGCCGTGGCCGTGCTGGCCGACGCGCTGCGGCACGACGCTGTCGGCGACGAGGTCACCTACATCGTCAACCGGAACATCAACTTCACCAACGTCTGCTACACGGGGTGCCGGTTCTGCGCCTTCGCGCAGCGCCGCACCGACGCCGACGCGTACACGCTCTCACTCGAACAGGTCGGCGACCGCGCCGAGGAGGCGTGGGCCCTCGGCGCCACCGAGGTCTGCATGCAGGGCGGCATCCACCCCGACCTGCCCGGTACCGCCTACTTCGACATCGCCGCCGAGGTGAAGCGCCGCACGCCTGACATGCACGTGCACGCGTTCAGCCCGATGGAGGTGGTCAACGGTGCCTCGCGCACCGGCCTGTCCATCCGCGACTGGCTCGTCGCTGCCCGCGAGGCCGGTCTCGACACGATCCCCGGGACGGCCGCGGAGATCCTCGACGACGACGTGCGCTGGCTGCTCACCAAAGGCAAGCTGCCTGCCGCGATGTGGATCGAGGTCGTCACCACGGCACACGAACTGGGCATCCGGTCGAGCTCGACGATGATGTACGGCCACGTCGACACGCCCGCGCACTGGCTCGGGCACCTGCGGGTGCTCTCGCGCATCCAGGACCGCACCGGCGGCTTCACCGAGTTCGTGGGGCTGCCGTTCATCCACACCAACTCACCGATCTACCTGGCGGGCGTCGCGCGCTCCGGCCCCACTGTGCGGGAGAACCGGGTCGTGCACGCGATGGCCCGCATCCTGCTGCACGGGCGCATCGACAACATCCAGTGCTCGTGGGTGAAGCTCGGCGTCGACGGGTCGCGGCAGATGCTCGCCGGCGGCGTCAACGACCTCGGCGGCACGCTGATGGAGGAGACGATCAGCCGGATGGCCGGCAGCCAGCACGGCTCGGCCAAGACAGTGGCGCAGCTGCGCGAGATCGTCGCCGGCCTGCCCGGACGCACGACCCGCCAGCGCGACACCCGCTACGGCGTGGTGAGCGACGAGCGGCTGGCCGCCGCCGCCACATTCACCGGCGCGCTGCCCAGCCTGGTGGGCGCCGCGGGCGAGTGAGGCCCGCCGGCCGCCGAACTCGACCCGGGAATCGCTGTACGGACCGCGGCTGTGGTGCGACGATCCGATGAGGATCACTTCGTTCTGCCGTGGACGGAAGGCACCCCATGTTGGCGGACTATCAGCAGGTCTATGACCCGCTCTCGCATTCGCTCGGACTCTCCTCGATCGTGGCTGCGCTGCCCCTGGTCGCCCTGTTCGTCCTACTCGGGGTGCTACGCATGCGGGCGTGGCTCGCATCGTTGATCGGGCTGGCGGTCGCGCTGATCGTCGCAGTGCTCTGGTACTCGATGCCCGTTGGCGACGCTCTGAACAGCGGGCTGCTCGGAGCCGCCTTCGGCTTCTTCCCCATCATGTGGATCGTCATCAATGCCATCTGGGTCTACAACCTGACGGTCGAGACCGGCCACTTCGACGTGCTGCGCCGCTCGTTCGCCACAGTCAGCGACGACCAGCGCATCCAGGCGATCATCATCGCGTTCTGTTTCGGAGCCCTGATGGAGGCTCTGGCGGGCTTCGGCACGCCGGTGGCCATCAGCTCCGTCATGCTCATCGCGCTCGGCTTCCGGCCGCTGAAGGCAGCGACTGTGGCGCTGGTCGCGAATACCGCGCCGGTCGCCTTCGGGGCGCTTGCGGTGCCGATCACGACGCTGGCGACCGTCACGAAGCTGCCGGTCAGCGACCTGGGCGCGATGGTGGGGCGGCAGACACCCATCCTCGCGATCTTCGTCCCGCTGGCGCTGGTGTTCATCGTCGACGGAAAGCGCGGCCTGCGTCAGGTGTGGCCCGCTGCCCTGCTGTGCGGTGCCACCTTCGGCCTGTTCCAGTACCTCGCCTCCAATTTCTGGTCGATCCCGCTCACCGACATCATCGCCTCACTCGCTTCGGCGTTGGCCGTGCTGGCCTTCACCCGCGTGTGGCACCCGAAGGAGGGCTACATCGAGACCGGCGAGGACGAACCCGTGCGGCGGGGCTCGACACCCGAGCCGGCGCGCCGCTCCGGTGCCACCGACGGCGATGCCCACCCGGTTGCGGTCGCCCCGGCCCGCCCGGCCTCGGCCCGCCCGGCCTCGGCCCGCCCGGCCTCGGACCCAGCGGTCCGTGACACGCCGGCCGAGATCCTCCGGGCCTACGCGCCCTACTTGATCATCATCGTGGTCTTCGTGATCGCCACCCGGGTGTCGGCGATCACCGGTGTCGCCCCCACGAAGCCCGGCGTGGGCGGCAGTGGCTTGGAGTCCGCGACCCACATCTACCACTGGCCGGGCCTGCACATCCTCAACGGCAAGGGAAAGCCGGTCGTCACCACCTTCAAGCTGAACATCCTGTCGGCCGCCGGCACGCTGCTGTTGATCTCCGGTCTGCTCACGATGATCGCGCTGAAGGTGGGGGTGGGCCGGGCGCTGCGCAGCTACGGGCGCACCCTCGCGCAGCTGAAGTTCGCGATCCTCACCGTGATGACCGTGCTGGCGCTCGGTTTCGTCATGAACGAAGCGGGTGAGACCCAGACCCTCGGGTTGTGGCTGGCCGGTGCCGGAGGGCTGTTCGCCCTGCTGTCCCCGATACTCGGCTGGCTCGGCGTCGCGGTCACCGGATCGGACACCTCCTCCAACTCCCTGTTCGGAGCGCTGCAGATCACCGCTGCATCGCAGGCGCACCTGTCACCGACCCTGCTCGCCGCGGCCAACTCCTCGGGCGGCGTGCTCGGCAAGATGATCTCGCCGCAGAATCTCGCGATCGCCGCCGGTGCCGTGGGGCTGGAAGGGCGCGAGGGTCACATCTTCCGGCGGGTCTTCGGGTGGAGCATCGTGTTCCTGGTCTTCATGTGCGTGCTGGTGTACCTGCAGTCGACGTCGGTGCTGTCGTGGATGGTGGTCTGAGTCGGCGCCTGGTGTCGCGCGTTAGAGCCACTCCTTGCGCTTGAACAGCAGGTACAGCCCGCCGGCGATGAGCACGATCGAGACCAGGCTGAGCAGGAAACCCCACTCCTGCGCGAAACCGGGGTACGGCACGTTCTGCCCGAAGTAACCGGTGATGGCCGTAGGCACGGCAATGATCGCCGCCCACGAAGTCAGTTTCTTCATCACCGCGTTCATCCGGGCATCGGCGAGGGACAGGTTCGTCTCGAAGATCGAGGTGATGATGTCGCGCAGCGACTCGGTCCACTCCGCAGCCCGCAGGACGTGGTCGTAGAGGTCTTCGAAGTACGGCGCGAGCTCGGCGTTCTTGTCCTCCTCGCTGACGCGGCGCATTACGGTGTTGACGACTTCGCGCATGGGCAGGATCGCCCGGCGGGCCTGGACGAGCGACTTACGAAGCGCGAACGTCTTGCGCTGCGACTGGTTGGCCACCTTGGGGTTCTCGTCGAAGAGGATGTCCTCGACGCGCTCGATCTCGTCGTCCAGTGACTCCACGGCCGCGAAGTACCCGTCGACAACCTCGTCGAGCAGGCCGTGGATGAGCGCACGCGGCCCGAACTTGATCAGGTCACCGTTGTCGTCCCAGCGTTGCACGACCGCGTCCATATCGAAGTTGTTGTCCAACCGGACGGTGACGAAACCGCGCGGTAGGCCGAACGCCGAGATGCGGCTCGTGATCAATTCGTGCGTCTCCTCGTCGTGGGTGATCGCCGAGGTGGTCACGAACAGGTGGCTGGCGTAGCGCGTCGCCTTAGGCCGCTCGTGCTCGGCGACCGAGTCCTCGATCGCGTGCCGGTCGAGGCTGAGTTCCTCCGCGAGCTGGGTGAGCAGCTCCTCGTCCGGCGCCACCAGATCGGCCCACACCAGGCAGTCGGGTTGGTCGAGGTAGTCCGAGACCTCCTCGAAGGGGAAGTTCTCGGCTTCGAGCGTGCCGCTGCGCCATACCCGGGTGCGAATGCCGTCCTCAGCCATGGGTTCAGTGTGCCGTGACGGACGCAGAACTCACCGTGGCGCGCGTAGGTTCTGGCTGGTGAAGTGGACCGAGAACCAGCTTGCCGACCTAGGTGGGCGCACGGCGGTCGTCACCGGCGCGAATTCCGGGATCGGCTGGTTCACCGCGCGGGAGCTGGCCCGCCACGGTGCCCGTGTCGTCCTGGCGTGTCGTGACGTCGAGCGGGGCAGGCACGCGGCCGACAAGATCCGCGGGGCCGTGCAGACGGCTGACCTCGAGGTCGTCGCGCTGAACCTCGCCTCGATCGCCTCCGTGCGCAACTTCGGCGACTGCTGGACCGGGCCGCTCGACCTGCTGATCAACAACGCGGGGGTGATGGCGCCGCGCAGGCCGGTGGTCACCGAGGACGGCTTCGAGCTGCAGTTCGGCACGAACCACCTGGGCCACTTCGTGCTGACCGGCATGCTCTTGCCGGCCCTGCTCGCGGCCCCCTCGCCCCGGGTGGTGACGGTGGCCTCGATCGCACACCACGGCGGGGCCGCCGACGTGCTCGAAGGCAATGCCGGCACGGGCTACCACGCTCAGCACACCTACTCCAATTCCAAGTTGGCCAACCTGCTGTTCGCCCACGAACTGCAGCGCCAGGCCAGCGAGCGCGAGTTGGCACTGGTGTCCGTGGCGGCGCACCCGGGGGTCTCCTCGACCGGGCTGGTCGCCGACCCGCAAGGAATGGGCGCCAGCTGGGTCATGCGCACGGTGGCGCCGGTGTTCGTGAAGCTGTTCACCCAGTCGGCGGCGGCCGGCGCCCGTCCGACGCTCTACGCCGCGACGCAGGCCGAGCCCGGCTCCTACACCGGACCGCAACGTTTGGGCGAGACCCGGGGACCCATCGGGCCGGCGCGGCTGTCGTCGTTCGCGCGCGATGAGGCGCTGGGCCGCCGGCTCTGGCAGATCAGCGAGGAACTCACCGGCTTTCGCTACGCGTGGCCGTCCTGATCCCTCCCGCTTTGCACCTTTCAGCGCCGCTACTCGGCCCGATCTGGGGCGGGGAAAGGTGCAAAGCGGGTCCGTAGACTGCGCGCCATGCAGGCCGATCCCGTTCTGGTCGTCGACTACGGGGCGCAGTACGCGCAGCTCATTGCGCGCCGGGTCCGCGAGGCGCACGTCTACTCCGAGATCGTGTCGCACAGCACGCCGGTCGCCGAACTGCTGGCCCGTCGGCCCAGGGCGATCATCCTGTCCGGCGGCCCGGCCAGCGTGTACGCCCCAGGCGCGCCGCAGAGCGATCCCGAGCTGTTCACCGCCGGCGTCCCGGTGTTCGGGATCTGCTACGGCTTCCAGGCGATGGCCCAGGCACTGGGTGGCGAGGTCGCGCACACCGGCGGTTCGGAGTTCGGCCGTGCCGCCCTGGCGGTGTCCGAGCCCGGCGTGCTGCTGCGCGGCCTGCCGCCGGCGCAGCAGGTGTGGATGAGCCACGGCGACGCCGTCACCGTCGCGCCGCCGGGCTTCACGGTCACCGCGTCGACGGTGGGGGCGCCGGTCGCGGCCTTCGAGGACGTCGCGCGGGGGCTGGCCGGCGTTCAGTTCCATCCCGAGGTGATCCACTCCGAACACGGCCAGGCGATCCTGCGGCACTTCCTGTACGACATCGCCGGCATCCGGGCCAGCTGGACCGAGGCGAACATCATCGACGACCAGGTCGCCGCGATCCGCGCGCAGGTGGGCGGCAAGCGGCTGGTGTGCGGGCTGTCCGGCGGTGTCGACTCGGCCGTCGCCGCCGCCCTGGTGCAGCGCGCGGTCGGCGACCAGTTGACCTGCGTCTTCGTCGATCACGGGCTGCTGCGGGCGGGCGAGGCCGAGCAGGTCGAGCGTGACTTCGTCGCTGCCACCGGGGTGCGGCTCAAGGTCGCCGCCGTCGCCGCGCAGTTCCTCGACGCACTGGCCGGGGTCAGCGACCCCGAGGAGAAGCGCAAGATCATCGGTCGGGAGTTCATCCGGGTCTTCGAGGCGGTCGCCCGTGAGGTGGTCGCCGACGCCGGCGCCCACGGCGACAGCGTCGAGTTCCTCGTGCAGGGCACGCTGTACCCCGACGTGGTCGAGTCCGGTGGCGGCTCGGGTACCGCGAACATCAAGAGCCACCACAACGTCGGCGGCCTGCCCGACGACCTGCAGTTCGCGCTGGTCGAACCGCTGCGCTCGCTGTTCAAGGACGAGGTCCGCCGGGTCGGGGAGCAGCTCGGGTTGCCGCCCGAGATCGTGTGGCGCCAGCCCTTCCCGGGGCCCGGCCTGGGCATCCGCATCATCGGCGAGGTCACCGGCGAGCGCCTGGACGTCCTGCGCCGCGCCGACGCGATCGCCCGCGCCGAGCTGTCGGCCGCCGGCCTGGACCGCGACATCTGGCAGTGCCCGGTGGTGCTGCTCGCCGACGTGCGTTCGGTCGGTGTGCAGGGCGACGGCCGCACCTACGGCCACCCGGTGGTACTACGCCCGGTGTCCTCCGAGGACGCCATGACCGCCGACTGGACCCGGGTGCCCTACGACGTACTGGAGCGGATCTCGACGCGCATCACCAACGAGGTGCGCGAGGTGAACCGCGTGGTGCTGGACGTGACGTCCAAGCCACCCGCCACCATCGAGTGGGAGTAGCGCACCTCGATCGTGCAACTCTGCCCGTGTTACCGGTGCCAGAGTTGCCCGATCGGTGATCGCTACGTGTTGCGCTCGACGCTGATCTGGCCGTCGGTGACGTCGACGTCGATCGTCACCGCCGGGCCGGTGGCGCCGGCGGGCGGGCGGATCGTGCGGTTCAGGTTGACGCCGCCGTGGTCCTCGCCGAGATCAGAACCGTCCAGCTGGACGTTGCCGAAGTGCACGTTCGCGTTCACCGTGGCGTTCATCGTCGACGGCAGCAGGATGCGGGCCTGTCCGGCACCGAGGGTGACGTGGATGGTGCGCGCCCCATCGAGCTGGCCCACGTGGCTCAGGTCGAGCTTGGCCTGTCCGAACGCCAACCGGTAGTGCGAGTCGAGGTCCGCCGCGCTGGACGGCGACCATTCCCGCGCGCCGAACCCGTCGTGCAGGCGGGCATGGGATCCGGCGAACCCGGCGACACCGATCAGGGCGGGCACTAGCAGCACGGCAAGGGTCCACGGTGTGCGCCGCAGCATCATGCCGGTCAGCAGGCCGAGCCCGACGATGCCGAGGGTGGCCCAGAAGTACACCGGCAGGGCCAGCCCGCTGGCGCCGTCGACGAGGCCGAGGATGGCAAGGGTCACCGCGAGCGTCCCGAGCGTGGCCAGCCGCACCGGCATCGCGCGGCGGCGCCGTAACCGGCTGGCGGCCCTGGCTTCGGTGATCCATTGGCGCGTCTCACGAACCCACGCCGGCGAATCGGGGGAGGTGGCGGGCGGTGCTTCGCCCGCCTTGGCCAGATTGACGCTCGTGTTGCCTGGCTGCGGCAAGCCCTCCGGAGCGGCGTCGTCGGTGCGGCTGTGCCGCCCGAAGATCGCGACGAGCACGATCACGATCACCATCACCGGGAAGACCGGACCGGGGGCCCACCAGCTGAACGCCACGGCCCACAGCACGAGGCCGGCGACGGCCGCGACCAGCCACACCGGCACACGCCGCCGTCGCAGTCCGCTGATGAACCGATCGATGGGGGCATTCGTGGTGCCCTGCTCGGGGATTGCGGCCCAGGCCAGCAGGTAGGCCAGCACGCCGGCACCGCCGAAGAAGGCCGCGGTGGCGAACAGGACGCGGAACAGCACCGGATCGACGCCGAAGTACTCACCCAGGCCGCCGGAGACACCGGCACCGACCCGATCGGTACGGCTGCGGCGCAGGACGCGAGGTGACGGGGGCGCGGGGATGGTCGGTGGCGGGGGGAAGCCGCCGGATTCATCGGTGGTGGTCATGGCGACAACAGTGTCGCGCGCCCCGCGTGAGGGCATCGGGTGCTGCCCTGATCCTGACCCTGACTTATCCACTCAGGGCTGCACCTGATGCCGGGACGCTGTGCCTACGGGGATCATGGAGTCGTGAGTACCGCCACCCGCACGACTGCCCGCCTGTTGCGGCGCCCCGGTTCGTGGCGTCCGGCCGGCGTGGCGGCGGGCATTGCCGAGCACATCGGCGTTCGGGTGCGCCTGGTCCGGCTGGGGTTCATCGCGCTGGCCGCGGCGGGTGGCTTGGGTGTCGCGCTGTACGGCGCGTACTGGATCGTCCTGCCAGCCGCGCCGGACGCCCCGCCCAGCCGGGTACCGCCATGGCTGGAGTACCTGCTGGCCGGCGTGGCGGCCATCGCCGCGATCGGGGGCGTGGCGTACGCGATGCCGCTCAGCGGGGTGTTCGCGCCCACCCTGCTCGCGTGCCTCGGCGGTGCGTTGATCTGGCGGCAGGCTAGCGAGCCCGAGCGCGACCGCTGGCGTCGGCTGTCGCGCACGTCGCTGTCGGCGGATCACGACGAGCGGATGGGCCGCATCCGGCTGGCGGCCGGCGCCGCGCTGGTGCTCGCCGGCGGCGGGATCGTGCTGGCCCGCGCCAACTTCTCCGCCATCCGCGACGGCCTGCTCGCGGTGACGGTGACGGTCGTCGGCATGGCGCTGCTCACCGGTCCCTGGTGGATGCGGATGATGACCCAGCTCGGCACCGAGCGCAGCGAGCGCATCCGATCGCAGGAACGCGCCGACATCGCGGCACACCTGCACGACTCGGTGCTGCAGACGCTGGCGCTGATCCAGCGCAACGCCGGTTCGCCGCGTGAGGTCAGCCGGCTGGCCCGCGGGCAGGAGCGCGAGCTGCGCACCCTGCTGTACGGCTCGCGCACCGCGTCCGGGCAGCTGGCCGACGAGCTGCGCATCGCCGCGGCCGAGGTCGAGGACGCCTACGCGATCTCCGTCGAAGCGGTCGTCGTGGGGGACACGGCACTCGATGACGCCCTGGCCGCCGCGGCCGCGGCAGCTCGCGAGGCGCTGGTGAACTCCGCCAAGCACGCGGGCGTCACCGAGGTGTCGCTCTACGCGGAGGTCGAGCCCGACGCGGTGAGCATCTTCGTCAAGGACCGCGGGGTGGGATTCGACCTGGACGCCGTGGCCGATGACCGGCAGGGGGTCCGCGGGTCGATCATCGCCCGCGTCGAGCGGCACGGCGGCGAGGTCAAGGTCCGCAGCCAGCCGGGCACCGGCACCGAGGTCGAGATCAGGATCGCCAGATGAGCCCGCGGGTGGTTCTCGTCGACGACCATGCGATGTTCCGCTCGGGGGTCCGCGCGGAATTGGGTGACCGCGTCGACGTCGTGGGCGAGGCGGGCACCCCCGCCGAGGCCATCGCGGCAATCCGCTCGAGCCGGCCCGAGGTCGTGCTGCTGGACGTGCACATGCCCGACGGCGGCGGCCTCGCCGTGCTGGAGGCGATCGGCCCGGAGCTTCCCGACATCCGCTTCCTCGCGCTGTCGGTTTCCGACGCGGCCGAGGACGTCATCGCGCTGATCCGCGCGGGGGCTCGCGGCTACGTCACCAAGACGATCTCCGCCGACGATCTCGCCGACGCGATCAGCCGGGTGGCCGACGGCGACGTGGTGTTCAGCCCCCGACTGGCGGGGTTCGTGCTCGACGCCTTCCGCGATTCGCCCGTCGCCCCGTCGGTCGATCCGAACTTCGACCAGCTGACCCCGCGCGAGCGGGAGGTACTGCGGCTGCTCGCGCGTGGCTACGCGTACAAGGAGATCGCGGCCGAGCTGTTCATCTCCATCAAGACGGTCGAGACGCATGCCTCGAACGTGCTGCGCAAGCTGCAGCTGTCCAGCCGCCACCAGCTGACCCGCTGGGCCGCCGACCGCCGCATGCTCTGACCACCCCCCGCTTTGCACCTTTCAGCGCCCCAAATCAGCCCGATTTGGGGCGCTGAAAGGTGCAAAGCGCGGACGAACCGGCGATTAGCGGGTGCCGCGGCACACCTGGAGCACGGCGTCGGCCAGGTGCGGTCCGTCTGAACCGAGACCCGCGCGGTACGCCTCGAGGATGATGCGTTCGCGGCCGAGCTCTACGCGGGTGCCCCCGGCGTTCATCCGAGCGGTCTGGATACGGGCGGACAGCCGGACCCGCTCAGCGACGAGGCGCACGATCGCGGCGTCGAGGGCGTCGATCTGGCCGCGCAGTGTCGCGACGGCATCGGAGCCGACGACGTCGGAGGCGTCCGGCCCGGTGGTGATGGCGCTCATCGGATCCCTTTCGGTGGCGCCGGATCCGAGGCCAGGAACGACGAACGCCCCGGGACTCGGCCCGGGGCGTCGGTTAGTTGAGAGCTCAACCAGAAACGACGGGCACCGAGGCGCGGTACCCGTAGAAAAACTCGTATGACTGAGCAAGCACGCAGTCATGGTGACACGGTGCGCGCGCAGCGGCAAGTTCGCTGAGCACGGCGCGCAGGTCGCCGAGGGCTACACCATCTTGGCGGGGCCGCCGGCGGGCGAGATCATCGGCATAGCGATCACGCGTTCCGACGGGAACCGGCTGGCCCCGGATGCTCGCGCGTCGGCGGTCCTGCATGACGTCAGGACGATCTTCGACAACATTCACTAGCGGGGGCGGTTTGCCTCGCCGGCCGCGGTGCCGCCCCTGCGCTGACGGGCGTGCGACGTAGGCTGGTCCGGAGATGACCAGCAACGTCGACGACCTCGTCAGTCCGGCTCCCGAAGCCACCCCGCAGCGCTCGCGCACCAGGCTTGCCGTCGATCCGGCGACGCTGCTCGACGGCCTCAACCCGCAGCAGCGTGCCGCAGTGGTGCACCACGGTGGGCCGCTGCTGATCGTCGCCGGGGCAGGCTCGGGAAAGACTCGCGTGCTCACCCACCGAGTGGCCTATCTGCTGGCAGAGCGCGGCGCGCAGCCGGGGGAGATCCTGGCGATCACGTTCACCAACAAGGCGGCCGGCGAGATGAAGGAGCGGGTGGCCATGCTCGTGGGCCCGCGCGCGAAGGCGATGTGGGTGAGCACGTTCCACTCGATGTGCGTGCGGATCCTGCGCGCCGAGTCCAAGGCGATCGGACTCAAGTCGTCGTTCTCGATCTATGACGCCGACGACTCCAAGCGGTTGATGACGATGGTCGGCCGCGATCTCGACCTGGACCCCAAGCGCTACCCGGCGCGCTCGCTCTCGGCGCAGGTCAGCAACCTCAAGAACGAGTTGGTGACGCCCGAGGCGTGGGCCGACCAGGCCGGCAACGCGCACGAGAAGGTGCTCGCCGAGGCCTACCTGCGGTACCAAGCCCGGCTGCGTGAGGCGCACGCGCTCGACTTCGACGACCTGATCATGGCCACGGTGGGGCTGCTGCAGAATCACCCCGACGTCGCCGAGGGCTACCGGCGGCGGTTCCGGCACGTTCTCGTCGACGAGTACCAGGACACCAACCACGCCCAGTACGTCCTCGTGCGCGAGCTCACGCTGCCAGCCGACGCGAGCACCACTGCCGCCGAAGGCGGCGCGCCGAGCGGAGGTCCGGGCGCTTGGGCCAGCAGAGCCGAACTCGCTGTCGTCGGTGACGCCGACCAGTCCATCTACGCCTTCCGCGGCGCGAGCATTCGCAACATCCTCGAGTTCGAGCGCGACTACCCGGACGCCACCACGATCCTCCTCGAGCAGAACTACCGCTCCACCCAGACAATCCTGTCCGCGGCCAACGCCGTCATCGCGCGAAACCCCGACCGTAAACCGAAGAACCTCTGGTCCGAGGCCGGTGCCGGCGAACCGATAGCCGGCTACGTCGCCGAGAACGAGCACGACGAGGCGGCGTGGGTCGCCCAGCGCATCGACGAACTGGCCGACTCGGACGTCGCCGTCGCCTCCGACGTCGCCGTGTTCTACCGCACCAACGCGCAGTCCCGGGTGTTCGAGGAGGTGTTCATCCGCATCGGCCTGCCGTACAAGGTGGTGGGCGGCGTTCGCTTCTACGAGCGCCGTGAGATCCGTGACGCGCTGGCCTACCTGCGCGTGCTCGCCAACCCCGACGACGTGGTCAGCCTGCGGCGAATCCTGAACACACCGCGCCGAGGCATCGGAGACCGCGCCGTGGCGTGCGTCAACGTCCTCGCCGAGCGGGAGCGCATCTCCTTCGGCGCGGCCATCGAGCGGGCCGACGAGGCATTCGGGATCGCCGGGCGGTCCCTGAACGCGATCCGCGACTTCACCGACCTGCTCACCGAGATCCGGGGCGTCGCAGCCGGCCCGGACGGCACCCCCAGCTCGATCCTCGAGGCGGTGCTCGACAAGACCGGCTATCTGCGTGAACTCCAGGCCAGCCGTGATCCGCAGGACGAGGGACGCGTGGACAACCTGCGCGAGCTGGTCAACGTGGCGCGCGAGTTCGAGGAGCAGCGTGCGGGCACCGACGAGGCGACCTCCCTGGTGGCCTTCCTCGAGCAGGTTTCCCTCGTCGCCGACGCCGACTCCATCCCCGACGCCGGGGGAGGAGTCGTGACGCTGATGACGTTGCACACCGCCAAGGGCCTGGAGTTCCCGGTGGTCTTCCTCACCGGCCTCGAGGATGGTGTGTTCCCTCACCTGCGCACCCTCGGCGACCCGGGCGAGCTGGCCGAGGAGAGGCGGCTGGCCTACGTCGGAATCACTCGCGCCCGCGAGCGGCTCTACCTCTCGCGGGCGCTGTCCCGCTCGGCCTGGGGCGCACCCTCATGGAACCCGCCGTCGCGCTTCCTCGACGAGATCCCCGGTGAGCTGGCGGTCTGGACCGGCGAGGTCGACCGCCAGCCGTTCGTCGGCGGATATGGCGAGTCCCAGTCGCGCCACGGCGACCACGGATACCGCTCCGGTCCTGAGCGCCAGCCCGGCGCAGCTGCCGGCCGAACGGCGCAGGAGCAGCTCGCGTCGTCGCGTCTGGGGAGCGCGGGCCTGCGCGGCGGCGCCGGCAACCGTGCCGTCCCGTCGCTCGAGCCCGGCGACCGGGTCACCCACGACGCCTGGGGTCTGGGCACAGTCGTCGCCACCCGCGGCGCGGGCGACGGCTCACAGGCGCAGATCGACTTCGGCAGCGCCGGGCTGAAATGGCTGATGCTGCGCTACGCCCCCGTGCAGAAGTTGTGACGTCCACCTGCCGACCAGGCAGCGGGACTCGGGCCGCGGAAAAACATTTCCGAAATGTCACACCGCCCTGATCAGACCCGAACATTTCGGGAGAAGGGTCATCGACATGCCTTCGCAGTGGGAATCCGCCGCCCGACTCGTGCGCAGGACCGGCTTCGGAGCCACTGGCGCGCAGGTCGACGCAGCCGTGCAGATGGGCACGGCCCACTACGTGTCCTCGATGCTCGCGGCCGACCCGGGCGCCGACCGCGGCGCCAAGGCGACACCGATGCCCCGGTTCCCCGCGATCAACTATGGCGACAAGGGAGCGGCCAGGGATAAGACGGCGAAGAAGGCGCTGAACAAGCAGCGCGGTGAGCAGCTGAAGGCGATGACCGCCTGGTGGCTGCGTCGCATGATCGCCGTCGAGCAGCCGTTCGGCGAGAAACTGACCTTCTGCTGGCACAACCACTTCGCCACCTCTGCCAAGAAGGTGAAGGACCCGGGCTTGATGCTGGGGCAGAACACCAAACTGCGCACGCTGGGACGCGGCGACTTCCACACGCTCGCGTACGGGATGCTCACCGACGCGGCGATGCTGCGCTGGCTCGACGGACAGCAGAACACCTCCAAGGCTCCGAATGAGAACCTGGCGCGCGAGTTCATGGAGCTGTTCACCCTGGGCCACGGCGACGCGTACACCGAGGCCGACGTTCGTGAGGGGGCGCGGGCCCTCACGGGCTGGCGCGCCAATCTGGACGGCACGACCGCGTTCCGGGCCAACCTGCACGACAACGGCTCGAAGACGGTGCTGGGCGTCACCGGCAACCTCGACGCCGCCAGCTTCTGCAACGCCGCGCTGGCCGTTCCCGGCGCGGCTCGGTACCTCGCGACGCGGATGTGGGGCCAGCTGGTCTCGGACACGCCACCGAGCGCCGCGGTCCTCGACCGCCTCGTCTCCGCCTACGCGGCCAAGCGCGACGTGAGCGCCATGCTCGCGGCGATGTTCACGGCGCCAGAATTCGACGCGGCGCACGGCTCGATCGTGGTCACGCCGGTGGAGTGGCTGGTCGGCGTCGTGCGGGCGCTGCGGGTGCCTGTCAAGACCGACGGCGACGCGATACAGCTGATCCGGGTGCTGATGGGGTTGGGACAGATCCCGTTCTACCCGCCCAGCGTGGCCGGCTGGCCGTCCGGACAGGCCTGGCTGTCGACCGCCGCGGTCGACCTGCGGCTGCAGACCGCGACCGCTCTGGCCAGCGCCGGTGATCTGTCGGCGCTGGACGGCTCGGCGCCCTCTCGAGTGGATGCCGTGGCCCACCTGCTGGGCATCGGCTCCTGGTCGGCTCGCAGCTCCGCCGTGCTGCGCGCAGCAGCGAGTGACCCGAAGCGCCTCGTCGCCCTCGCGGTGAACACCCCCGAATACCTGACCAACTAGAGGCAAGGACCAACAGCCGTGGACACCATCAGCCGTCGCCGCTTCCTCATCGCATCCGGCGTCACCGGCGGGGCCGCGCTGGTGGCGGGCTCTGCTGCCGTGACGTGGAGCCAGCTGCACGAGAGCGCCGCGTCGGCGCCCCTTGCCGCCGGGGATCCGGTGCTGGTCGTACTCACGCTGTACGGCGGCAACGACGGGCTCAACACGGTGATCCCCTATACCGACTCGGCCTACCACGGCACCCGCCCGGAGCTGGCCTACGCTCCCGGCGAGGTGCTGCACCTGGATGACAAGCTGGGACTCAACCCGGCGATGAAGGGGTTCGCGACGCTCTGGCAGTCCAAGCAACTCGCCATCGTGCGTGGCGTCGGCTACCCCAAGCCGGACCACAGCCACTTCCGCTCGATGGACATCTGGCAGACCGCTTCGCCGGCAGCACCGGTCAAGACGGGCTGGATCGGCCGCTGGCTCGACGCGACCGGGGACGACCCGGTTCGGGCGGTCAACCTGGGCTCGGTGCTGCCCCCGCTGGCCGTCGGCGCGAAGACGACGGCAGCGGCGCTCAACGTCGGCAAGGCGACCCCCCTGCCTGCCCAGGTCACGGCGGCGCTGGCCGGCCTCGGCAAGGACGACCCGTCCGACGGTGCGACCGATGCGATGGTGTGCGCCGCCTTCCGGGCCGAACGCAAGGTCGCCGCGACGTTCGACAAGGTCCTCAGCGGCCGACAGGCAGCCGGCTCGGGCAGCGACGATCTCACCGCGCAGCTCGACGTGGTCGCCAAGTGCGTCAAGGCCGGCGTGCCGACCAAGGTGTACGCCGTGAGCCTGGACGGTTTCGACACCCACGCCGGTGAGAAGGCGACCCAGCAGGCTCTGCTCGGAGATCTTGACTCGGCGCTGTCGGGATTCCTGGCCGACATGGCCAAGGATGCCCGGGGCCGTGGCGTGACAGTGCTGGTGTACTCGGAGTTCGGGCGGCGGGTCACCGCCAACGCCTCCCAAGGCACCGACCATGGCACGGCCGGCCCGGTGTTCCTCGCCGGCGTGCCGGTCAAGGGCGGGTTCTACGGCGACCAGCCGAGCCTGACCGACCTCGACAACGGCGACCTGAAGTCGAATGTGGACTTCCGCGCCGTGTACGGCGAGCTGGTGCACAAGGTGCTCGGGGGCGACCCGCACCAGGTACTGGATTCGGTGCCCCACGAGCTGGGCTTCATCAACGCCTGAGCGGGCAGTGTCGATCGGCCACGAGATTACCTAACCCTGATCTTCGCCGGACACAACGGTCACGTCCCTGCGGCAGGCTCAGCGGCATGGCACAGACACCGCCCGAGGGTCCTGAGACCCCGCCGTTCGCTGACACCCCTCCATTCGCGGACACCCACCCGGTGCCGCCGCCCGAGCCACCGCCGCCGTTCGCGTCCGAGACGCGCCCCTCGGCGCCCGAGCCGCCGCCGCTGTCCATGGCCGACACCGGCCCGTTGCCGCCCGTGCCGCCGCCGCCGTTCATGGCCGACACCGGCCCGTTGCCGCCCGTCGCGCCGCTGCCTGGCGCACCGGAGAGCCCGACGAGCACGTGGGGTCCGCGTCGCCGCGCTGCCGTGCTGCTGGGCGGTGCCGCGGTGCTCGTGCTCGCCGGCGGTGGCATCGGCTGGGCGGTGGCCGGCTCGCACGGTTCCACGCCGACGGCGGCGCCCGCGGCGTCATCCACGCCTACGTCGACCGGGTCGCCGACCGGGTCACCGACGTCGCCGACAGCGCCGAAGGCACACAAGCATCCGGCCATCCGCGGCATGATCACCCGTGAGTCCGGCTCGACCTGGACGCTACGGACCACCACCGGCAGCACGGTAACCGTGACGATCGACGGCCAGACCCAGTACGGCGCGCCGAATGCGCCGGCGCAGAAATCGCAGTTCACGGTCGGCAAGACGGTCATCGTGTCGGGTGAGATGAACAACGGTGCGGTCACGGCGAAGCGCATCCGAATGGGCGACGCAACGCGGCCGGCCCCGAAGCACAAGTCGGGTACGCCGACGCCCAGCGCATCCTGATGCAGCCGTCGCGGCGTTACCGGCGCTACCGGCGCTGCCTGGTGAGCGCGGTCGTCATGGTCGCACTGGTGCTCGCGGCGTGCACACCCAGTTCCGCCACACACCGCTCCACGTCCACGCCGGCCCCACCGACGGGCAAGCCGAACATCGTGTTCGTGCTGACCGACGACCTCGCCTGGAACCTCGTGCAATACCTGCCGCACGTAGTGGCGATGCAGAAGGCCGGCATCACGCTGTCGAACTACTACGTCATCGACTCGCTCTGCTGCCCGTCGCGCTCGGCGATCTTCACCGGTGAGTATCCCCATGACGACGGCGTGTTCACCAACGGCGGCAACGACGGGGGCTACGACACCTTCAACGCGCACGGGAACCAACCGAACACGTTCGCCGTAGCGCTGCAGAAGAGCGGATATCAAACCGGCTTCATGGGCAAGTACCTCAACGGCTACCTACCGGCGGACAAGCCGGCTCCGGGCTGGAACGAGTGGGATGTCGCCGGCAACGGGTATCCGGAGTTCAACTACACGCTCAACGAGAACGGGACCCAGCACAGCTACGGCAAGGACCCGAGCGACTACCTGACCGACGTGATCTCGGCCAAGGCCAGCTCGTTCATCGACCGCTCGGCCGCCGCGGGCATGCCGTTCATGCTCGAGCTCGCCACGTTCGCGCCGCACCACCCCTCCACTCCGGCGCCACGGGACGCGGACAAGTTCCCCGGCTTGACGGCGCCCCGAACGGCCGCGTTCGACGTGCAACCCAGCGGCGCACCGGCATGGCTGAAGGCGATCCCGCCCTTGACGGCGAAGAACACCAAGCAGATAGACGACGAGTTCCGCCTGCGGGTGCAGTCCGTGCAGGCCGTCGACGCCATGATCGGCCACCTCCAACAGCAGCTGCAGGACAAGGGCCTGGCCAAGAACACCTACATCGTGTTCAGCTCCGACAACGGCTATCACATGGGCGAGCACCAGCTCCGTCCCGGAAAGCAGACCGCGTTCGACACCGACATCAAGGTGCCGCTCATGGTCACCGGGCCCGGCTTGCCGGCCGGCAAGGATCTGACCCAGATGACGTCGAGCATCGATCTGGCGCCGACGTTCGAGGGGCTCAGCGGCGCGCCCGTCCCCGCCACCGTCGACGGGACGAGCCTGAGCCCGCTGTGGCACGGCCAGAGCGACAGCAGCGGGCAGCAGGCGGTCCTCGTCGAACACCACGGCCAGGAGAAGACGCCCAACGATCCCGACAAGCCGACCCGCGCGAGCGGTGACCCGCCGAGCTACGAAGCGGTCCGCACCGCGAATGCCCTCTACGTGCAGTACACCGATGGTGAGCGCGAGTTCTACGACGTGGCCAAGGACCCGAACGAGCTGACCAACCTCGCCGCCACCGCATCCGCCGCCCAGCTCGCGCCGTTACAGCAGGCGCTGACCGCGCTGCAGAACTGCCACAACGCGCCGACCTGTCGCGCTGCCGCGCAGCTGGGCTAGGGCCGCGCGTTGGCGACGGCTCAGCCGGCCTTCCCGGAGCCCAGCGGCTCGCACACCGACGACGGCCCGGAGTAGGTCGGCGACTGCAGCACGACGAAGGTGCCTGCGCGGTAGGCCACGTGGTAACCGGCTGCCACGGCCTGCGTGAACACGGCGGCGGGCGTGGGGGCGGGCGGATTGCCACCGGTGTCGGGTGCGAACGTGTCCAGCGCGTAGAAGTCGGGGCGGGGCGTGTTCGCCTGCGGCACGCTGGTGTAGTCGCGCCTGGTCAGGTGCGGCGCAAGGCGGCTGTCAGCCGTGATGCACACATTGTCGGGCAGCCAGGCCACCACAGCGCTCGCAGACCGCTGCCAGTCGGCGGGCTGGTCCCGGTAGGAATTACGCACATGTGTCAGGCGCCCGACCTCCATCTTGCCGCCGAAGGCAATGAGGGCGAGCGGCGTCGCGACCAGCAGCGCCGCCAGGGCCCGCCGCGCCAGCACCGCGCGTCGATCCTCGTCGAACAGACCGAGGCGGTCCGCGCCGTCGATCATGGCCAGCACCAGGATCACCCATGGCAGTGCGCTGTAGTGGAACATCGCGGTCCACAGGAAGTGCCGCGAGTTGAAGAACAGCTCGGCCAGCAGCGGCAGCGCGAGCAAGGCGTAGCGCGACCGGAAACACAGCAACCCGAGTGGCACCACGAGCAGGGCGAGCGTCCGCGCCTTGACCGCGGGAGTGAAGAACACGGCCACCGCGTGCCAGGGCCGCGTGACGATGGTGCCGATGGCCGCCGGCACGGACGAGCCGAGCGATCCGAACTGATTGTTGTAGGCGAAGGCGTGCCCCGTCGCGAAGTGCGGGATGATCACCGCCGTTGTCAGCAGGTACATGGCCAAACCGCCGAAGATCATGACCCCGGCCGGCCAGCGCGGCGGGCGGCGCTGCGCCAGCCGTAGCAGGCCGATCATCGCGACCAGCACGCCCATGTCCTCGCGGACGAGCAGCAGCAGGCCGCACCAGAGCAGCAGCCGGCGGTCGTCGCGGCGGTCGAGCGCGTCGATGGCCAGCGCGGCCAGCGGCGTCGCGAACGCGATCTCGTGGAAGTCGAAGTCGATCAGCGCCTGGACCGGCCAGCCGAAGCCGTACGCGGCTGCGATCAAGAGCGACATCCGCTCGGCGGCCCGCCGCCGGGCGAAGCGGTAGACGACCGGGATCGACGCGGCGGTCAGCACCGCCTGCGCTATCAGCAGCGCGACCGGGTCGTCCCAGAGCCAGTACAGGGGCGCCAGCACCGCGATGATGGGGTGGAAGTGGTCGCCGAAGATGTTGTAGTCGGCGCCCTTCAACGCCACGATGGGTGCCTGGAAATGTGCGTACGCACGCACCGCCTGGTCGAAGATGCCGAGGTCGTAGCCGGTGGTCAGGTAGCGGGCCTGGTCCTCGAGGGAGTGCAGCAGGTAGAAGCCCAGGGCCGCGCACGTGATGGCGGCGAGGCCAAGATGCTGCCGCATCACGCCGACGCCGAGGCGCTGCCGCACCGAGGCCGGCCAACTGCGCAGGACGGACGCGTGGGGCGACCGCGGCGCGGGCTTGGTCGCCATCATCTCCTCGCTCATGGTCAAGGCCTGGCCGTTGGGCGATGATCCTCCCACGTTGCCGCGGGAGGATCATCGCCCCTCACGCCGTCGCCGAGGCTCCGCGCAGCGGGGCGAGGTTTCCGTTCCCAGCCGCGGGTCATACGCTCCCCGGGTGCCAGCACGCATCCGAATCGTCATCGCCAAGCCCGGTCTGGACGGTCACGACCGCGGCGCCAAGGTCATCGCACGGGCCCTGCGCGACGCCGGCATGGAGGTCGTCTACACCGGCCTGCACCAGACCCCTGAGCAGATCGTGCAGACCGTCATCCAGGAGGACGCGGCCGCCGTCGGGCTCTCGGTGCTCTCCGGTGCACACATGACGCTGTTCACCAAGACGCTCGCCCTGCTCGCACAGCAGGGTGTCTCCGACGTGGTCGTGTTCGGCGGCGGGATCATCCCCGAACCTGACATCGCGGAGTTGGAGCAGGCGGGGGTGGCCAAGATCTTCACACCGGGGGCGACGATGGACGAGGTCGTGGGCTGGGTCCAGGCCAACGTGGGCACCACGCGACACTAGGCTCCCCGAGCACCTGCCGCACCGACATCCAGGACGGACGAATCAGCGTGGATCTGTTCGAGTACCAGGCCAAGGAACTGTTCGAGAAGTACCACGTCCCGGTCAGCCTCGGTGCGGTGGCCACGACGCCCGCGCAGGCCAGGGCGATCGCCGAGCGGATCGGCGGGGTCACCGTCGTCAAGGCTCAGGTCAAGGTCGGCGGGCGCGGGAAGGCCGGCGGGGTCAAGGGGGCCAAGACACCCGCCGATGCGGAACAGGCGGCGCAGGACATCCTCGGCATGGACATC
>QHCC01000015.1 GCA_003243915.1 Pseudonocardiales bacterium
TCACCCTGCGAACCTCCCCAGGGCCGGAAGGCAGCAAGGATAAGCAGGCTCTGGCGGGTGCGCGGGGGGTCCCTCCGTCTCGCCGCGCTTTCCTGTGATCAACACGCCGTGGGCTGCCCTGCATGCAGGTGTACGGCGTGTTGATCAATCCCAACGTCGACGGCGACGGCTCGCCCGCTCAGCCAGGTTGCGATCGCGCGCCCGAACTCGACCGCTCGGTTCTGGACCACGTTCGGGATGCTCGGCCTCGTCCGCCTGCGGCCTTGTCCGCCTGCGGCCTTGTCCGCCTGCGGCCTTGTCCGCCTGCGGCCTTGTCCGCCTGCGGCCTCGTCCGCCTGCGGCCTCGTCCGCCCGCGGCCCCCGTCCGAACTGGGCCTCGTCCGCCTGCGGCCCCGGCAGAACTGGGCCGGCTCTCGTCTGGTCGGCGCCCCAGCCGTCGGGCGGCCCCTGTTGATCCACATCCTGTGAACATGGCTACCGCCATGTCTACGGCGTGTTGATCAACGGCCGAGCGGGGTGCATGGTGTGCCAGCCATGCGTACGGCGTGTTGATCACGGGGAGGTGCGCCGCGTCGCCCCACCGCGCTCCCGGGTCGGGGGGTGTCGGTGCCGATGGTTAGGGTCGAGTGGTGGCGGGCGACTCGGGCGGAAGTCTTGCGCTGTATCGCAAGTACCGCTCTGCGACCTTCGCCGAGGTCATCGGACAGGAGCACGTCACTGAACCGATGCGCCACGCGCTGGCAAACAACCGCATCAACCACGCCTATCTGTTCAGCGGCCCGCGCGGCTGCGGCAAGACCTCCAGCGCCCGCATCCTGGCCCGGTCGCTGAACTGCGCCCAGGGGCCCACCCCGGATCCGTGCGGCGTCTGCGACTCCTGCCGCGAGCTCGCGCCCAACGGTCCGGGCTCGATCGACGTCATCGAGATCGACGCGGCCAGCCACGGCGGCGTCGATGACGCCCGCGACCTGCGCGAGCGCGCGTTCTTCGCCCCGGTCCGCGACCGCTACAAGGTCTACATCATCGACGAGGCGCACATGGTCACCACGCAGGGCTTCAACGCCCTGCTCAAGCTCGTCGAGGAGCCGCCGAACTTCCTCGTCTTCGTGTTCGCCACCACCGAGCCGGACAAGGTGCTGACCACGATCCGCTCCCGCACCCACCACTACCCGTTCCGGCTCATCCCGCCCGGAGCGATGCGTGCGCACCTCGAGGCGATCTGCACCGCCGAGTCCATCACCGTCGAGCCGGCGGTGCTGCCGCTGGTCGTACGGGCCGGCGGCGGCTCCGCTCGTGACTCGCTGTCGATCCTCGACCAGCTGCTCGCCGGCGCCGGTCCCGACGGCGTGACCTACGCGCGGGCGGTCACGTTGCTCGGGGTCACCGACGGCGCGTTGCTCGACGACATGGTCGACGCGCTCGCCGCTGGCGATGCGGCAGTCGTGTACGGCACCATCGACCGCGTCGTCGAGGCCGGCCACGACCCGCGCCGGTTCGCCGCCGACCTGCTCGACCGCTTTCGCGACCTGATCCTGCTCGACGCGGTGCCCGATGCCGCGACGCGCGGACTGATCCAGGCCCCACAGGACGCCGTGGCCCACATGACTGATCAGTCGCTGCGCCTGGGCGGTGCCACCGTCACTCGGTACGCCGAGATCGTGCACACCGCGCTGATCGAGATGCGCGGGACGACCTCGCCGCGGCTGGTGCTCGAGCTGCTGTGCGCGCGGATGCAACTGCCCGACGCTGCCACCGATTCGGCCGCACTGCTCCAACGAGTCGAGCGGCTGGAGCGCCGCTACACCGCTGCCGGGTCACCCGGGGCCGCCGCCGCACCCGGGGCCGCCGCCGCACCCGGGCAGGCCGCCGCACCCGGGCAGGCCGCCCCACCCGGGCAGGCCGCCGCCGCACCCGGGCAGGCCGCCGCACCCGAACGGGCCGGCAGGAAAGCAAGCCGCTCAGCCGACGCCCCGGTAAGGCCCGCGGCGGTGAGCGCGGCGACCTCACGTCCGCCAGCGGCCAGCCTGCCGCCGCGGACCGCGCCGACACCCGAACCCGAGCCGTGGCCGACTCGCCCCCCGTCCGTCGGGGCGCCACCCCAACCGGAGGCAGCGCCGCTACCGCCGACGTCGCCGCAAGCGACGTCGTCCCCAACCGTGACCGCTCAGCCCGCCGAGGCACCCGCCCCGGAATCCGCGGCAACCGGCGGGCCCGGCGAACTGGACGCGGCCGCGCTGCGCCGGCTCTGGCCCGAGGTACTCGACATCGTCAAGCAGTCCAGCCGACGCACACGGGCCCTGCTTGACAACGCCCAGATCACCGCGGCCGCTGGCGAACTGATCACCCTCACCGCCTCGGATGCGCTGGCCAGGATGCTGGCTGAGGACAGCAACACCTCGGTGCTGCGCGCGGCCTTGACGAAGGTCGTCGGCGGCACCTGGCGCATCAACGTCGACGGCTCAGGTGCTACCGGTACCCAGTCGGCCGGGACCCCGACACCAGGCTCGCCGGCTGTCCGCGCACCCGAAGGCGACCCGCGTGACGACACAGATGCCGACGGCCCCGGCGAACGCGCGGCGGCGGTCGACCCCGAAGGCGACGCGCTGCGGTTGTTGCAGGATCAGCTGGGCGCCAGACCCCTCGACGACGCCTGACCCGCCGCTGGGTTAGTTGATCACTGTCGGCATGGCGTCGAGTACCTGGCGTTGATCACTAACGGCGCGAACTCGGACGCAGCCGCGCAGGAGACGCGAGTTGATCATCACGTCCGGGTGTGCCGGAGCGCCGAGCATGCGGCATGGGCCGATCACCGAGCGGACCAGCCGAGCTGACGTCACCGGAGCGGACGATCACATCAGACGACCATCAACGCCGCGGGCGAGCCTCAGCCTGCGAGGTAGGCCAGGATCCCGGCCGCGACCGCGGCGGCGACCCGCTGCCGGCCGGCCGGCGAGGTCTGCAGCGACGCGTCACCGGCATTGCGCATGTTGCCCAGCTCGAGGAACGTCGACGGCACCGTGGCCAGGTTGAGCCCGGCCAGGTCGGACCGCGGGAAGTAGCCGTTCGAACCGAGGTAGGTCGACGTGCTCAGCCCCGAGCCGCCCAGCAGCGCGTCGTGCACTGCGACCGTGAGCCGGTGCGAACGGGCGGCTACGGCAGCGCCGGCAGGCGGCCGGCTGTCCTCGCAGACGTGGAACCCGTGGCCGCCGGCCCCCGCCCCGTCGGCGTGGATGGAGATGACCGCGGCGACGCCCGGCTCGTTGCCGATCGCGGCTCGCTGGTCGACGCACGGGCCCACCCCGGCGTCGTCGGGCCGGGTCAGGATGACCCGTACCCCGTGCGCCTGCAGCAGCGCGCGCACCCGCAGCGTCACGTCCCAGTTGAACTCGTGCTCGGAGTAGCCGGCGTTGGTGCTCGTCCCGGTCGTGTCGCAGGCCTTCACGTTGCCGTAATGATCGGCCGGCACCAGGCGGTTGATCTCGGCCGGGTGGGAGCCGTTCGCGCCGTTGTGCCCAGGGTTCAGGGCGACCAGCGGGCCGGAGCCGGGCGGGAACTGCACGGGTGGCGGCACCGGCGGGGGCCGGGTCGTGGCTGGTGCGGGTGACTTACGTGCGGTGGTCTTCGGACGGGTCGGGGTGGGCGTCGCGGCGCGTGGGTGTGTCGAGACCGGCGGTGTTGTGCTCGTGGACGCGGCGCTCGTGGCGCCGGGTTGCCCGCTGGCCGGCCTGCTCGCGTCCGGCGCGTGAGCGGACGTGCACCCGGTGAGCAGGGCGCTGACCGCGGCGGCGAGTGCGACAAGACGGCGCATGCGAGTCACCCTCGCACATCGGCGTTCGCCCGGTGACCCATCGCGCCGTCGAGTGGCGGCGATCCTGCCGATGCGTGATCACGCGGATACGTCGACCAAAGGGAACACCCGCCGGACAGCTACCCTGAAGGGCCGGTGACGAAAGGAGCATGGCGTGACTTCGCATGGCGGTGGATTCGGCGCTCAGCCGAACATGCAGCAGCTGATGAAGCAGGCCCAGAAGATGCAGCAGCAGCTCGAGGCTGCGCAGGCCGAGCTCGCGCTCACCGAGGTCACCGGCACCGCGGGGGGTGGGTTGGTCACGGCCACCATGCTCGGTTCCGGCGAGCTGACGGCGCTGCTGATCGACCCCAAGGCGGTCGACCCGGACGATCTCGAGACGCTGCAGGATCTGATTGTCGCGGCGGTGCGCGACGCCGCACGCACCGTCGGCGACATCGCGGCCGAGACCATGGGTCCGCTGGCCGGTGGCGCGGGGCTCGGCGGCCTCGGCCTGCCCGGCCTGCCCGGCCTGTGAGCGCACCCGAGCGGGTCACCCGCCGATGATGTACGAGGGCGCGGTCCAGGATCTCATCGACGAGCTGGGCCGGCTGCCCGGTGTGGGGCCCAAGAGCGCGCAGCGCATCGCCTTCCACCTGCTCGCCGCCGAATCGTCGGACGTCGAGCGGCTGGCGTCCACGTTGGTGCGGGTCAAGAACGACGTCAAGTTCTGCTCCATCTGCGGGAACGTGGCGGAGTCCGAGCAGTGCCGCATCTGCACCGACGACCGTCGCGACCCCACGGTGATCTGCGTGGTCGAGGAGCCCAAGGACGTGCTGGCGGTCGAGCGCACGCGGGAGTTCCGGGGCCGTTACCACGTCCTGGGCGGCGCGATAAGCCCCATCGACGGCGTCGGCCCGGACGATCTGCGCATCCGTGAACTGCTGGTCCGGCTGCGCGACGGCGTCGTCACCGAGCTCATCCTGGCCACCGACCCGAACCTCGAGGGCGAGGCGACCGCGACCTATCTTGCTCGCATGATCAACCCGATGGGGCTCACGGTCACCCGGCTGGCCAGCGGGTTGCCGGTGGGCGGTGACCTCGAGTACGCCGACGAGGTGACGCTCGGGCGCGCCTTCTCCGGCCGACGCAGGGTCGACTGAACCATGACCGATCCGGCGCCGCGCCGCCACCGCGGTCTGTTCTGGGCGGGTGTCCTGCTCGCGCTCAGCGCGCTGGTCGGCGGCGGCCTGTTCGCCTACCTGGCCTACGCCGCCACGGCCGGCCCCGACGGCGCGGTGAAGGGTTACTTCGCGGCGCTGGCGCGAGGCAATGCACCGGCCGCCCTGGGGTTCGGCGACCCGCCCGCCGGCGCCCACCAGCTGCTCACGTCGACGGTGCTGGGGGCGCAACTCGAGATCGCTCCGATCAGGCACGTCGACATCGTCGCGACCAAGCAAACGGGCGACACCGCCACCGTCAGCGTGCGGTACGAGCTGGGTTTCGTGGACGGGTCGCGGCAGGTGAGCGACGACGTGAAGGTCGTCCGCCGCGACGGAACCTGGCGGCTCACCCGCACGGCTGCGACAACCCGCCTACGTCTGCTCGGGGCCCGCGACCGCGCCACCATCCTGGGTGCCGTCGTCTCGGACGAACCCCTGCTGGTCTTTCCCGGCGCCGTCCCCATCACGTTCGACACGCCCTACCTGCGCCTGGACGCCGAGTCGAGCAGCGTGAAGCTCTCGACACCCGCCGAGTCGCACCTGACGGCGCAGGTCACCGCAGCGGGCCGCAGCGTCGTCGGCGCTGCTGTGCTCGCCGCGCTTCGCGGCTGCCTGGCTGGCGGCGCGCACGCCGACCCGCGCTGCCCGCTGCCGGCGGCCCGGGCCGTGCCAGGCAGCCTGCGCGGGTCGGTGACTGCAGCCGAGGTTCGACGCTCCGCAACGTTCGGCGTCGCGGCGAGTTCCACCGGCGTCATCACGGTCTGGGGGCACATCACGCTGAGCGCCAGCTATGCCGCGCTCGACTTCAGCAACCAGCCAGTCGCGAAGCACGGCGTGGTGACACTCGCACTCACCGCCAGCACGTACGCCAAAGATCCGGTCACCATCGGCTGGACGCAGCCGTGACCCGGGCGATGCCGCGGGCGGCGCGCCGGGTGCTGGCGCTGGTCGTTGCCGGCCTGCTGTTCGCGGCGGCGGCCCCCGCGCAGGCGACCCCCGGCCCGCAGGACGCCCCTGAGTATTGGTTCGACAGCTGGCATATCGACCAGCTGTGGCAGAGCGGGGCGCGCGGCCAGGGCATCACCATTGCCGAGGTCGACACCGGCGTGAACGCGAGCCTTCCCGAACTCGCTGCTCAGGTGGTGCCCGGAAAGGACTTTGGCCCGGGCGGGGACGGCCGCGTCGACCGTGAGGTGAGCGAATTCGGCCACGGTACGGCCATGGCCTCCATCATGGTGGGCCATCAGGGGCTGCTCGGCATTACCGGGCTGGCGCCCGACGCCAAGCTCCTGCCGATCGCCGTGCCGCTGCGCGGCACCACCGGAGCCACGCCTAACGACCGTCTCCCCGAGGCCATCCGGTGGGCGGCCGATCACGGCGGCAAGGTCATCAGCATGTCGCTGGGGGGCGTCCGCGATCCGGCCGAGGTCTCCCTGCCGTGCCCGTCGGACGAGCAGTCCGCGGTCTACTACGCACTGGGCAAGGGCGCCGTGCTGCTGGCGGCCGCGGGGAACCACGGCCCGGGCGCCGATGCCGTCGAGGAACCTGGAGTCTGTCTCGGTGTGGTGTCTGTCGGCGCCGTCGACGAGGCCGGATCGGTTGCCGAATTCTCCTCCCGGCACCGCTATCTCACCCTGACCGCCCCCGGCGTGAACATCCCGTCCCTGGGGCGACGGCCGGGCTCGGCGTACTCCGGCGACGGCACCAGCCAGGCGACCGCGATCGCCTCTGCGGTAGTCGCGCTCGCCTGGTCGAAGTACCCCAAGCTGACCGGGCCGCAGATCATGACGCGCGTGATCGCCACGCTGGACCGGCACTCGACGCAGCGCGATCCCGGCTACGGCTTCGGCATCATCGACGCCTACCGGGCGGTGACGGGGGTGGTTGCCGCGAACGCACCGAACCCGGTATCAGCGGCGGCCGACCCGTTCCTCGCCCGCGAGCGCGCATTCGTCCACGCCGCCGCGGCGGCGGTCCCCGCGCCGGCAGCACTCACCCGACGGTCGACCGGACGGTTCTCGATCGGCAGGGCGCCGCGCCTGTTCGTGCCGCGGGTAGTGGGCGGCATCGCCGTCGCCGCCGCGGGACTGCTCGGCCTGCTTGCGCTCGTGGCTGTCGCCGGGGTGCGGGGGCGCCGCCGTCGGCGCCGTCCTGAGATCAGCGTGATCGAGCAGATGCTGGCCCTTCGCAACGCGGCGGCCGCCGGCCCGCAGGGCGGCACGGAGGGCGGGCTGGGGTGGCGCGAGATTGCGGCCGCGCCCCCCGAGACGCGACCGGACCCGTCCCCCCGTTGAGGGAGGCGGGCCCGAGTCGAGCAGCGCTGGTGTGGCTAGCTGGGCGCCAGCACCTTGTCCGGGTCGTTCAACTCGATCGTCCCGGCGATGCGGTCTGGAACGGTCCGGCGCAGCGGGTCGGTGAACAGGAACACCACCGAGACGATGAAACCGATGTAGAAGATGCTGTTCGCGATGCCCCCGACGACTTGGCGCAGGAACATCTGGCCCCAGCTAGCGGCCCGCTGGTTCTCCAGGTGGTAGATGCGCAGCCCCATCACCTGCTTGCCCGGCGTCTGGCCCTTTGCCCAGACGATCAGCGTCCAGATGAGATAGCCGATGCCGAGCGTGACGACGGCGAGGACGAGCTCGAGCAGGTACGTGCCGATGCGCTTGCCGGCGGTGGCCAGCTCGGTCCCCTGCGGCAGCGGGGGTAGTCCCGGCGTCGTCGCGGGGGAGCCGCCCGATCCGGCGGATACGGGGTAGTTGCCCTGTGCGGGCGGGGCCGCGGGATAGCCGCCCTGTTGCTGCTTCTGCAGCGGGTCGTTCGGCTGGGTCATGGTGCCTCCTGGGATGTCGACGATCGTTGTCGTCGGACGGTTCGTCGCAGATGCTCGCAGCTATGGGCCGATCGCACCATGCGAAAGGCGTTAAGTGTGGGGCCGGGGGTCTCATTGCGCAGGTTTGCCCCGACCTCCGACGGGGCAACAAGACCGGCTGCGAGACCGCTCAGCGGGTGCGTGCCGCCCTGTTCAGCGCGCTGATGACCCCCCGCAGCGACGCCTGCACGATCGACTCGCTGATGCCGACGCCCCACAGCACCCGTTCGCCGACCTCGATCTCGAGGTACGCGGCAGCCTCGGCGTCGCGGCCGGCGGTGAGCGCGTGCTCGGCGTAGTCCAGCACCCGCACCGCCAGCCCGCCCAGGCCGAGGTCGACCGACGACAGCGCCTCGCAGAACGCGGCGATGGGGCCGTTGCCGACGCCGACCAGCTGGTGGTCGCGGCCGAATGCCCGCACCGTCGTGGCGATCCGCTCGATGCCCTCGTCGCTGGTCGAGCTGAACTTGACCAGGTCGAAATCCCCCGGCGCCAGATACTCGGAGGAGAAGATCTGCCACATCAACGCCGCGTCGACCTCGCCACCCTCGCCGTCGGTGTGCTGCTGGATGACGTGGCTGAACTCGATCTGCAGCCGGCGCGGCAGGTCGAGGTGGTGGTCGGTCTTCATGATGTAGGCGACGCCGCCCTTGCCGGACTGCGAGTTGACCCGGATGACGGCCTCGTAGGAGCGCCCGACGTCCTTGGGGTCGATGGGCAGGTACGGGATCTGCCACGGCATCTCCCCGATCGGCTTGCCGGCCACGGCAGCCGCGCGGTCCAGGTCGTCGAAGCCCTTTTTGATCGCGTCCTGGTGCGAGCCGCTGAAGGACGTGTAGACCAGGTCGCCGGCATAGGGGTGCCGCTCGTGCACGTCGATGCGGTTGCAGTATTCGGCGGTTCGGCGGATCTGGTCGATGTCGCTGAAGTCGATCATCGGGTCGATGCCCTGGCTGTACAGGTTCAGCCCCAGCGTGACCAGGTCGACGTTGCCCGAGCGCTCGCCGTTGCCGAACAGGCAGCCCTCGATGCGCTGCGCGCCGGCCAGCACCGCCAGTTCGGCGTCGGCGGTGGCCGTGCCGCGGTCGTTGTGGGTGTGCACAGAGAGCGCGACGAACTCGCGGCGCGTGAAGTGACGCGACATCCACTCGATCTGGTCGGCGTAGACGTTCGGTGTGGAGCGCTCGACGGTGCACGGCAGGTTGAGCACGATCTCGCGCTCGGAACCGGGCTGCCAGGCGTCCATCACCGCCTCGCAGATCTCCAGGCTGAACTCCAGCTCGGTGTCCATGAAGATCTCCGGGGAGTACTCGAAGCCGAAGTCGGTGCGGGGCAGGTAGATCTCGGCGAACTTCATCACCGCGGACGTGCCGTCGACGGCTACCGCGCGGCACTGGGCGCGGCCGTCGCCCGGCCAGCCGAACACGACGCGGCGGAACACCGGGGCGGCCGCGTTGTACATGTGCACGGTGGCCTGCTCGGCGCCGGCCAGTGACTGGACGGTGCGCTCGATCAGCTCCTCGCGGGCCTGGGTCAGCACCGAGATGCGCACATCGCCGGGGATCTTGTCGCCCTCGATCAGGTTGCGGACGAAGTCGAAGTCGGTCTGGCTGGCGGCCGGAAAGCCGACCTCGATCTCCTTGTAGCCCATGCCGACCAGCAGGTCGAACATGGCGTGCTTGCGGGCCGGGTTCATCGGGTCGATCAGGGCCTGGTTGCCGTCGCGCAGGTCCGTGGACAGCCAGCGCGGCGCCGCGGTGATCGTGCGCGCCGGCCACTGGCGGTCAGGAAGCTCGACGGCGGGGAAGGGGCGGTACCGGTGGCACGGCATGCCGGACGGGCGCTGGGCGGGCGGGTTGCTCATGACGTTGCTGCTCCTGACGGGTTACCGGAAGGCGGAGCGGTCGGCGCAGCAGTTCGGCCCGCGACGAGGGGCCGACCGGTGAGTGTTACCGGGCCTCGTCACGGCCGCGAAGGAGCAGCGCACGCGTCATGGTGAGTTCAGGCTAACCGACAGGCAGTCGACGTCCAAGCGACGGGCGACACGAAGCCGGCCCGGCAGCCGAGGGGCGTGCCGGGCCGGCTTCGCATCGGCGTCGCTGCGGGTCGTGCTCCGCATGCTCGTCACGGCACCTTCTGATTTCGCCCTCACACAAGCTATTGCCCGAAGCGGCTGAGACGGTTTGGGCAACAGCGCCCGCGTCAGCGGCGCAGGTGCCACAGCGACACGCCGCCGGTCACCAGGTCGGGGGGCCGTCCGACGAGCGCGCGGACCGCCCTCACCTCCGCTGGGTAGTACGGCGATCCGCCGACGACCACGGTCGAGACGTGGGCTGCGGCGAGCTCGCGACGCGCCGCGGTGAGCGCCCGCGCCGTCCACGACGGCGCCTGCGGGGCATGCAGGTAGGTCCACAGCACCTTCGCGTCGGGGTGGTAGTCGACGTGGTGGCTGGGGCCGCGCGGGAGGGCGTAGCCGCAGCCCACCTGGGCGAACCGGTAGCGCGCCGCGGCCTGCCACAGCAGGGCCCGGCTGTCGGAGAAGAATCCGGGCACCGGGACGAGCAGGGTGGTCGAGTCCGGGGGGATCGCATTCACGGCCGCCGTGGTGAAGAAGCTGGGCGCGTCGGACACTCGGGTGCCGGTGGTCGGGACGGCGGTCGGCAGCAGGGGCACCAGGCTCACGGCAACCGCGGCGCACACGGCAGTGCGCACTCGAGGCCCGGAGCTGGCCCCCCACCACTCGTCCAGTGCGACGGCGATGAGCCATGCGATCGCCAGCCACACGATCAGGCCGAGCCGGTTCGGCAGCACATTGTCGGCAAGCGGCAGGCCGTGCTGCGCCCACGCCCACGGCAGGGCCTGGCCGCGAGCCTGCGGACTGCGCAGGGCGGCCCCGAAGCTGAGCACGCCGAAGACCACAGCGAGAGCCACGGCGACCAGGACGCCGCGCCGCCGCCGCAGGGTGACGGTGATCGCGACCAGCAGCACGAGCAACGGGATGCCGGTGTACAGCACCACCTCTGACGCGTTGGTCAGCCGGGCCGAGACCTCTGCGCTGTGCCGGGTGTGTAGGAGCACGGTCGACGGTGCCGAGACGAGGTCGACCGGTGCATTGACCCACTTGTCGGGATTCTGGTACGGCCCACGGACGATCCAGCGCTGGCTGAACTGCTGTAGCAGCGGGATCGCCAGCAGGCCGCCCGCGACGAGGAGGGCTGCCGCCAGAGCCGAGCCGGCGGCCCAGACTCGCTCCCGGATCTGCCGTGGATGTGAGGCCATCAGCGCCAACAGCAGCCCGATGCCGCCGAGCGCGGCGACAAACAGGAGCTCGGTGCTGATGAAGTACTGGGCGGCGACGACGAGGCCGAGCATGGCACCGCGCCGCGGTTCGGGCTGGGGCGAGCGGAAGACGATGTCCTCGACGAGCAGCGCGATGACCGGGATCAGTACCTGGCAGCTGATGTTCGGGTGCCCGAGCGAGGCGGCGACGATCATCGGCGAGTAACCGAAGACCAGCGCGCCGGGCACGGCGGCGAGCGGCCTGCGCACCCAGCGCCGCAGCCACAGGTGTGCGGTGAACGCGCTCAGTGCCGGCGAGAGGATAAGCACCACGTTGTAGCTGGCTACGGCGTTGACGGTGAGCGTGACCGGTGCGAGCAGCAGTCCGAGCAGGAGGCACGACGTGTTCGACAGTGCGCTCGCTCCGCCCGGGGCGTTCACCAGGTGGGTGTAGAGCGGGCTCTGGCCGGTGCTCAGCGCGTGCGGCACCCACCCGAGCCACCAGATGAACAATGCGTTGTCGCCCAGTCCGTTCAGGTTCGACGTGGTGGCCAGATGGGCCACGGTGTGCCTGAAGATCCACAAGCTGGGCAGCAGGTAGCCCACCATCGTCGCGAGCGTCAGACCCCGGCGCTGGGCGGTCGACATCGGCGGCTTCCTGATGGAGGCCTTGGGTGGGTCGTCCTTGACTGGGTCGCCGGCGGGTGCGTCGTCCTCGGGCGGGGTCTTCGGTCGACCGTCCTTGGGTCGGTCGTCCTTGACTGGGTCGCCGTCGGTTGCGTCGTCCTCGGGGATGGCCCGCTCGGCCCGGTCTTTGATGGGCGCGGCTTGTCCACGGCGGGGCACCGAGCCGGCCTGGCCGGGCGACGCTGCAGGCATGGGTATCCGTCCGGCTCGGAGAACGTCGGAGCACGTGAGTGATGCAACCTGTCGATCACCGTAGCGTCCGCCCTGCCGGCAAGGCCGCGTCCGCCCGTCGTCGCTAGACTGCCGCGACGTATCCGGGAGGAGGACTGTGTGCCGCGCGCACTGATCACGGGCATCACCGGGCAGGACGGGCTGTACCTCTCCGAACTCCTGGTGGCAAAGGGCTACGAGGTCTACGGCCTGATTCGCGGTCAGAACAACCCCAAGGCCGAGATGGTCGCCCGCACGGTGCCCGGCGTGACCGTGATCGCGGCCGACCTCACCGACCTGTCCAGCCTGCTACGCGCCCTGCAGGTCGCGCAGCCCGACGAGGTCTACAACTTGGGCGCGATCAGCTTCGTGGCCTATTCCTGGGAGCAGGCGGCGCTGACGACCGACGTCACCGCCAAGGGTGTGCTGAACATGCTGGAGGCGGTTCGTCTCTACGCCGGCGACGACCTGACCGCCGGCGGTAACGTCCGCTTCTACCAGGCGTCGAGCTCGGAGATGTTCGGCAAGGTGCAGCAGGTGCCGCAGAACGAGGCGACCCTGTTGTGGCCACGCTCCCCGTACGGCGTGGCCAAGGTGTTCGGGCACTACATGACGATCAACTACCGCGAGTCCTACGGCATGCACGCCTCCAGCGGCATCCTGTTCAACCACGAGTCACCCCGGCGGGGGCCGGAGTTCGTCACCCGCAAGGTGTCCCAGGCCGTGGCCGCGATCAAGCTCGGCCGGCAGGACACCCTGACGATGGGCAATCTCGAGGCGCGCCGGGACTGGGGATTCGCCGGCGACTACGTCGACGCGATGTGGCGGATGCTGCAGCAGCCCGCCGCCGACGACTACGTAGTGGCGACGGGGGTGACGCATTCGATCCGTGACCTGCTCGACGTGGCGTTCGCCGTGGTCGACATCCAGGACTGGGACCGCTACGTCAAGCAGGATCCTCGGTTCTTCCGACCGGCCGAGGTCGACCTGCTCATCGGTGACGCGACCAAGGCCCGCGAGGTTCTGGGATGGAAGCCGTCCGTCGACTTCGCCGCCCTGGTGACGATGATGGTCGAGTCCGACCTCCGGGCCGCTGCTCAGGGGAGCTAGCTTGCCGCGTTCGCTGATCACCGGGGTGACCGGCCAGGACGGCTGGTATCTCAGCGAACTGCTGCGCGAGCAGGGCCACCAGGTCTTCGGCCTGGTCACGGCCGGGGATGCGGCGCCGGTGCCGCCTGACGTCACACCCCTGTTCGGCGATCTGGGTGACGCCGCCTCGATCACAACCGCGCTGGCCGCGGCGCTGCCCGACGAGATCTACAACCTCGCGGCGATGTCGTCGGTGGTCGAATCGTGGCAGCACCCGGAGCGCGTCGCCGACATCAATGGCGTCGGTGTCGTGCGCCTGCTGCACGCCGCCCGCACGCTGACCGAGCGGGGCGGGCCGCCGGTGCGGATCGTCCAGGCCGGCAGCGCCGAAATCTTCGGCGACGCCGGCGCGCCCCAGGACGAGCACACCGTCCTCCGCCCCACCACGCCTTACGGTGCGGCCAAGGCGTTCGCCCACCATGCCGTCGGGGTGTACCGGTCCGCCGGGCTGGCAGCCAGTTCGGCCATCCTCTACAACCACGAATCCCCCCGTCGGCCGACGCATTTCGTCACGCGCAAGATCACGAGCGCGGTGGCCCGCATCTCGTGCGGCTCGGACGAGCAGCTGCTGCTGGGCAACCTCGACGTCCGCCGCGACTGGGGGCACGCCGCGGACTACATGCGTGCCATGACGATGATCGCCCGCCATCGTGAGCCCGCTGATTTCGTCATCGCGTCCGGGGTGAGTCACTCGGTCGAGGACTTCGTCGCTGCCGCATTCGGCTACGTCGGCATCGAGGACTGGTCGCGCCACGTCAGCACCGACCCGGCGCTGGTGCGCCGGGCCGAGCCCTACGAGCAGCGCGGCGATCCCGCGCGGGCCCGGCGCGTGCTCGGCTGGGAGCCGCAGATCACGTTCGAGGGGCTGATCGCGGCCATGGTCGACGCCGACCTGGCGATCGCCCGCGGCGAGTGACCGCGCCAGCCACGCCGTGGGCTGCCCAGTCCGGTCCGGTGATCAACACGCCGTGGGCTGCCCAGTCCGGTCCGGTCCGGTGATCAACACGCCGTGGGCTGCCCTGCAGCCATGCGTACGGCGTGTTGATCAACAGCCAAGGTCGACGGCTCGCGCGCTCAGCCACGCTGCGATCCCGCACGCGAACTCGTCGGCTCGTTTCTCGACCACGTACGGAGTGCGGTGGATGACGCTGTATCCGAGCGTTTCGAGGACGAGGTGACGCTCGTCGGTGGCATCTCGGTCGGGCGGGTCGGAGTGGTACGCGATGCTGTCGATCTCCAGCACTGCCCGAAGACGCCGCCACAGGAAGTCGACGACGAGGTACCGTCCGCCGGGCAGGTCGATGCGGGCGTTCTGTTCGAACGGCGGCACGCCCGCGCGCCGGAGCACTCGCGCGGCGCGTGCCTCGGGTGCCGACCAGGCGCCGGCGGTGACCTCATCCAGCGTGTCGCGGAGGTGGGCGCTGCCGTTGCGGGGACCGCACTCGAGTTCGTCGGCGAGTTCGTCCGGGGTGCACAGGTTCCGCCGCACGGCCTCACTCACGAGGGCGCGCACGTCGTCGAGGCGATGTCGCTCGAGCGCGACGTCGGCCACCGCTCGTGACAGGGGAACACGTGCTGCGCCGGGCAGCAGGGCACGCTGTGGCAGCCGCCGGGTAGCCCGGATGCGGACCCACGCCGTAGAGCGCACGCGGGTGGAGACCGTGACGAGCACGAGAACCTTGCTCGGCCGCTGGACTGACGCCAGCCCCTCCTCGGCCAATGCCGCTGCACCGCTGAGCAGCGCACCGGGTCCGGCGAAGGTGAGCGCCGCTGTGAGGCGGTCGTTCCAGGTGAGGGTGTCGACGGTCAGGTAGGTCCGCGGCAGGATCCGTCGCCACTGCCCGGTCGCCAACCGGTGCGTGATCATGTTCGGGTTGTATCCGCGGCTCAGGGCAGCCGCCCGGCCGAGGACCCGCGGCACTGCCGTGGGATCGAACAGGGGTACCAGCTCGTCGAGCAGTGCAACGTCCATGGGCCGACCGTGCCCCTCGCCGGCCGGTTTGGGGCAGGAGTTAGCCCGGCTGTGGACGGTGGGGCCAGCTGTGGACGACCGGCTTGACAGCGTGCGCCCGGTGCAACCCGCGCGCGGAGCTGAGGGAGGCATTGCGGTCAAGCCAGGTACGCCGTCCAGCCGGCCACCTCCGTTGATCCACTTCCGGTGAACATGCCTGCAGGGATGTCGGCGGAATGTCGATCAACGCGGCCGCCGCAGGCCTACAGCCCGTGATGTTCGCCGCAGGCCGCCGGCCGGGAGTCGGTGCTGCTCACCCAGTCTCGCGTGCTGGGTGATCAACACGCGGTGGGCTGCCCTGTAGGCATGTTGACGGGATGTCGATCAACACGGTGTTCGCAGGCCGCCGGCCGGGAGTGGGTGCTGCTCACCCATTCTCGCGTGCTGGGTGATCAACACGCCGTGGGCTGCCCTGCAGGCATGTTGACGGGATGTCGATCACGGCAGACGTCGATCAACGCAGACCCAGGCGCAGACGTCGATCAACGCAGGCGAAGGCGCAGCCGCAGCCGCAGCGCGAGCCACAGCCGGAGCCACAGCCGCAGCCGGAGCCACAGCCGCAGCGCGAGCCACAGCCGCAGCGCGAGCCACAGCCGGAGCCACAGCCGCAGCGGGAGCCGCGGCCGGAGCCACAGCCGGAGCCGGAGCGTCCGCGACGCATGTAGCGTCTCGGTCATCCCATCCCATCCCATCCCCATCGTCGGACAGCGGAGCGTGCAGCGTGGCACGGACAGTGCAGAACTTCATCGGCGGCAAGACGGTCGACGCGGCGGACGGGCGCCGGGCCGACCTGATCGATCCCTCCACCGGCGAGGTGTTCGGCACGGCGCCGGTGTCCGGGGCGCAGGACGTCGACACCGCCTATCGCGCCGCCGCGACGGCATTCGAGAGCTGGCGCGACACCACTCCGTCCGAGCGCCAGCGCGCGCTGCTCAGGTTCGCCGACGCGATGGAGTCCCGCGCCGAGGAGATCATCGCCGTCGAGTGCGAGAACACCGGCAAGCCGATCGAGCTGACCCGCAGCGAAGAGCTCCCGCCGGCCGTCGACCAGATCAGGTTCTTCGCCGGCGCCGCCCGGCTGCTCGAAGGGCGCAGCGCCGGTGAATACCTGGCCGGCCACACGTCCTACATCCGCCGCGAGCCGGTCGGCGTCGTCGGCCAGGTCGCGCCGTGGAACTACCCGATGATGATGGCGGTCTGGAAGATCGCGCCGGCCATCGCGGCAGGCAACTGCGTGGTGCTCAAGCCGAGCGACACCACGCCCGTCTCCTCGGTGCTGATGGCCGAGATCGCCGCCGAGTTCCTGCCACCGGGCGTGTTCAACGTCGTCTGCGGTGACCGCGACACCGGCCGGGCGCTGGTCTCGCATCCCACCCCGTCGATGGTGTCGATCACCGGCTCGGTCCGCGCGGGAGCCGAGGTCGCCGCCGCGGCGGCGAAGGACCTCAAGCGCACCCACCTCGAGCTCGGGGGCAAGGCACCGGTCATCGTCTTCGACGATGCGGACATCGCCAACGCCGCCGAGAACATCGCGATCGCCGGGTACTTCAACGCCGGTCAGGACTGCACCGCGGCCACCCGCGTGCTGGCCGCACCCGGGATCGTCGACGAGTTTGCGGCGGCGCTGGCCGAGCAGGCCCGCAACACCAAGGTCGGCGCGCCCGCTGACGAGGACATCCTCTACGGCCCCCTCAACAACGCCGGCCAGCTGGAGCGGGTCGGCGGCATGCTGGCCCGGCTGCCCGAGCACGCGCAGCTGCTTGCCGGCGGCTCCCGGCAGGGTGAGCGCGGCTATTTCTGGCAGCCCACCGTCGTCAGCGGCATGCGGCAGGACGACGAGGCGATCCAGGACGAGATCTTCGGACCGGTCATCACGGTGCAGAGCTTCACCGACGAGGACGAGGCGGTGCGCTGGGCCAACGGCGTCGAGTACGGCCTGGCGTCCTCGGTATGGACGAAGGACCACGGCCGGGCGATGCGGATGGCGCGTCGCCTGGACTTCGGCTGCGTGTGGGTGAACTGCCACATCCCACTGGTGGCCGAGATGCCGCACGGCGGGTTCAAGCACTCGGGATACGGCAAGGATCTCTCGGTGTACGGCCTGGAGGACTACACCCGCATCAAGCACGTCATGCACAACATCGACTTCTGAGCTCGGTCACGCCGGCGCGGGCAGCCGGATGCAGAACTCCGTTCGTCCGGGCTCGCTCGTGAGGGTGAGGGTCCCGCCGTGTGCGGCGACGATGGCGCCCGCAATGGACAGGCCCAGCCCAGCGTTGCTGGACGTCTCGGAGCGTGCGTTGTCGCCGCGGACGAAACGATCGAGCACGTGTGGAACAAGGTGCGGCGCTATACCGGGGCCGTTGTCGCGTACCCGGATCTCCACGGCCCAGGCGGTGGGTTGCTCACTGAGTTCGACGATGACGACGGTCTCGGGCGGGGTGTGTGTGCTCGCGTTCGTGAGCAGGTTCGCAACTGCCTGATGCAGCCGGTGGGCGTCGCCCCGGATGGTGACGGGCTGCTCGGGAAGTGCGAGCTCCCAGCGGTGATCCGGCGTGGTGACCTGGGCGTCGGTGACGCTGTCCAGAACCACGCGGGTGAGGTCGACGTCCTCGTGCACCAGGTCCTGCCCGGTGTCCAGGCGGGCGAGGAGCAGCAGGTCGTCGACCAGGCGCTCCATGCGTGCCGATTCGGCGGTGATGCGTTGCAGCGCCTGCGCGGTCTGCGCGGGCACGCTGCCGGGGCCGGCGCGCTGGGCAAAGTCGGCGTGGCTGCGGATGACCGCGACCGGAGTCCGCAGCTCGTGACTGGCGTCGGCGATGAACGTGCGCAGCCGTTCTTCACTGCCGTGCCGTTCGGCCAGGGCCGCCTCGACGTGGGACAGCATGTGGTTGAACGCGTCGGCGACCTGGCCGACCTCGGTGCCCGGCGCGGGGTTCGGGACCCGTTCTGGCAGTGATACGGCACCGCTGCCCAGCGGTAGGTCCGACACCCGGCGGGCCGTGTCGACCACCTGCTCGAGCGGGCGCAGGGAGAGCCTGACGCTGAGCGCGCCAGCCACGCCGGCCAGCACGATCGCCGCGGCGAAGACACCGAGTTCCACCAGCACGAGGTGCCTGGTCGTCTCGTCCACTCCTTTCTCGGGCAGCCCGGTCACCAGCAGGTCCCCGTCCCGTCCGCGGGCCACGACTACCCGGTACTCGCCGAGCTGGGGCAGGTGGACGGAGTGGGGTCCGGACGATGCCGTGAGCGCCGCGATGACGGAGCGGTCGCTCGCGGACGGCGCGGCGTGTTCGGTACCGCCGCCGATGACGCCGATCGCGGTCACCTGGCCAGACAGGATGCGGGCGCCGAGTGTGCCGCTGGGTTGCCCGAGCACCGAGCTGAACCTGCTGTCGTCGACAGTGCCCCCGTCCGGGTGTTCCAGCGCGACGGAGTACCGGTTGCCGGCGGTGGCGAGCTGCTGATCGAGTCGCTTGAGCAGGAAGTCGTGCAGCAGCAGGGCGGTGACCGCGGCGACGGCCGCGCAGCTGATGACCAGCAGGGCGAGCAGGATGGCGATGATCCGCCGACGGAGCGTGACTCGCTGTATGCGGGCGGCGAGCCATGCGCGTAGCCGCGCGGGCGACGTCACGGAGCGGCCGGTTTGAGGACGTAGCCCACGCTGCGCACGGTGTGGATCATCGGGGGACGCCCGTTGTCGATCTTCTTGCGCAGGTAGCTGATGTAGAGCTCGACGACGTGCGCGCGGCCGCCGAAGTCGTAGCTCCACACCCGGTCGAGGATCTGCGCCTTGGACAGCACCCGGCGAGGGTTTCGCATCAGATAGCGCAGCAGCTCGAACTCGGTGGCGGTGAGCTCGATCAGCGCGCCCGCACGGCGGACCTCGCGGGCGTCTTCGTCCATCGTCAGATCGCCGACGACGAGCCCGGAACCAGGTCGGCTGCTGGTGACGCCGGCGCGCCGGACCAGGCCCCACAGCCGAGCGTTGACCTCCTCGAGGCTGAAGGGTTTGGTGACGTAGTCGTCGCCGCCGGCAGTGATGCCGGCGATGCGGTCCTGGACCGAGTCGCGGGCGGTCAGGAACAGCACGCACACGTCCGGGTACTGGGCCCGTATCCGCCGCAGTACCTCCAGGCCGTCGAAATCGGGCAGCATCACGTCCAGGACCACCGCATCGGGCGCGAAGTCACGGCTGAGCTGCACGGCGGTCGCCCCGTCCGGCGCCGAGCGCACGTCCCAGCCCTCGAACCGCAGCATTCTCGTCAGCACCTCGGCCAGGCTCGGCTCGTCGTCGACGACCAGAGCCCGCAACGGCGTGCCGTCGGGCCGGCTCGGGGGCGGGGACGCGCGCCTGGGCCCGTTGCTCACATGGTCCAGCCTCCCCCCCGATTCTCTGAGTTTCCTCTGAGCCGGCTCTGCCCGGAACCTCACAGCTTGTTGAGAGCAAGCGCAGAGCATGGGGGCACATCCTTGGGGCGTCCAGAGCTACTGCCCGCAGGGAGAGACCACCGAATGACCGCCACCATGCACGTGCGCGCCCAGCCCGGCATGTCGCCGGCTGGGGGCGCGTCGCTGTCGGTGCGGCCTGGGGCGGCGCTGGCCGCGATCGGCGTGGGCGCCCTGGCGGTCGTGGCTCTGTGGTGGCAGGACACCTTCGTTCTGCACGGGCTGGCCGACTGGCTGACCAACGCCGGGCGGATCACCGGACTGCTGGCCGGCTATGCGGTGGTGGTGCTGTTGGCATTGATGTCGCGAGCGCCGGTGCTGGAGCGTGGCGTCGGCACCGACCGGCTGGCACGCTGGCACGCGATGGGCGGCCGTTACACGGTCAGCCTCGCCGTCGCCCACACGCTGCTGATCATCTGGGGCTACGCGGTCAGCGCCCACACGAACGTCGTCCACCAGACCGCGACCCTGGTGCTGAGCTACCCGGACGTCTTGATGGCGACCGTCTCGGTGTTGATGCTGGTCGGGATCGGTGCCGCCTCGGCACGCGCCGCCCGGCGCCGGCTGCGGTACGAGACCTGGCACTTCATCCACCTTTACACCTACCTGGCCATCGCGCTGGCGTTCAGTCATCAGTTCTCCACGGGCGCTGACTTCCGCAACAACGCGCAGGCGCGATGGTTGTGGTCGGCGCTCTACGTGTTCGTGGCTGTTGTGCTGCTCTGGTACCGATTCCTCACGCCGGTGCGCGCCGCTGTGCGCCACCGCATGCGGGTCGTCGAGGTACGTCCTGAGTCGCGCGACACGGTGTCGGTCTACGTCACCGGCCGCCATCTGGACGCGCTGCGCGCCGAGGCGGGCCAGTTCTTCCGGTGGCGCTTCCTGACGCACTCGCTGTGGTGGGCGGCCAACCCGTACTCACTGTCGGCGGCGCCGCGGCCGGGCCTGCTGCGGATCACCGTGAAGATCATCGGTGGGCACAGCGCCGCGCTGCGTGCCCTGACACCGGGGACCCGGGTTCTCGCCGAGGGGCCCTACGGCTCGTTCACCGCAGGGCGCCGGCGCGGGCCCAAGGTGCTGCTGCTGGCCGGCGGGGTGGGCATTACGCCATTGCGCGCGCTGTTCGAGACGCTGCCCGCCACGCCGGGTGACCTCACGCTCGTCTACCGAGCCAACACGCCGAGCGACCTCGTGCTGCGTGATGAGCTCGACGGGATCGCCAGCGAGCGCGGCGCCCGCGTCCACTACCTGATCGGCCCGCCGGGGCACGGCAGAAACGATCACCTGTCGGCAACGCGATTGAAGCGGCTCATCCCCGATCTGGTCGGGCACGAGGTGTACCTGTGCGGCCCCGAGGGCATGATGGCGGCCGCTCAAGCCGGGCTGCGCGAGGCCGGCGTACCGCGCCGGCACATCCACCAAGAGTCCTTCACGTTCTGAGGTTGAGCATTCATGAAACGCGTCCTGCTGTCCGTGACCGGCACCGTCCTGGGAGTCGTCGCGCTGCTCAGCTTCAAGTCCCACGGTCAGGCCGTTATCGGCGGTGCCCTGCCGTCGGCCACGCTGCCCGCGGCCGCGGGAGGGGCCACGTCGTCGGGCGCGAGCCAGTCCACCAGCGCGCCCCCGACCCCGGGCGCAGGCACGCGGGCCACCTCGACGGCTGCGTCGGCCACCAAGACGTATCTGGGCACTGCAGTGCAGACCCAGTACGGCGTCGTGCAGGTCAAGGTCACCGTCGCCGGCACGAAGATCACCAACGTGGCGTTCGCACAGCTGACCGCCTTCGACGGGCGCTCCCAGGAGATCAACAGCCAGGCGGCACCCATCCTGCTGCAGGAGACCCTGAGCGCCCAGAGCGCCCAGATCGACACCGTCTCGGGAGCCAGCTACACGACCGACGGTTACGTCCAATCGCTGCAGAGCGCGCTGGACCAGGCCGGCATCCAGTGACTGCCGCGGGCGAGTTTGCCGCGCTGCGCCAGGTCGAGCAGTGCATGGGCACCGTCTTCTCCATCGACGTTCGCTCGCCGGGCGTCGACCCGGCAGCGATCGAGGACGTGGTGGGCTGGCTGCACTGGGTGGACGCGACCTTCTCCACGTACCAGTCGGGCAGCCAGGTCAGCCGCGTCGGCCGGGGCGAGCTTGCCGTCGCCGACTGTGTGGCCGAAGTCGGCGACATCCTCGGGCGCTGCGAACGACTGCGCCGCCACACCAGCGGGTACTTCTCCGCCTACCCCCACGGCACCTTGGACCCGTCAGGCGTCGTCAAGGGCTGGGCTATCGAGCAGGCCAGCGAGCGGCTGCGCCGGGCCGGCTCGACCAACCATTGCGTCAACGGCGGCGGTGACGTGCAGTGCGCCGGCGACGCCGGGCCGGGCCGACCCTGGCGCGTCGGCATCGCCCACCCGCTGAAGGTCGGTGACGTCGCGGCGGTCGTGGTGGGTAGCGATCTCGCGGTCGCGACGTCGGGCGTCGCGGAGCGTGGTAGGCACGTCATCGACCCGCACACCGGCCGGTCGCCGGACGCGCTGACCAGCCTCACTCTGGTAGGGCGGCATTTGAGCGACGTCGATGCCTACGCCACCGCGGCCTTCGCGATGGGCACCGGCGCTCGCGCCTGGGTCGAGCAGCAGCCCGGCGTCGACGGGTTCGGCGTCAGTCCGGACGGGCAGACCTGGGCCACCAGCGGCTTTCGCGGAGGCAGCGTGACCGCCCCGGGGAGGCCCGGAGTCCACCCCCGTCGTCTCATCACGATGATATGATGCGATGATGCGAACGACGATCGATCTGCCGGAGGATCTGCATCGCGTTGCGGCGTCGGTGGCACGAGACAAGCGACAGACACTCAGCCAGGCCGTAGCCGACATCATGCGGCGAGGCCTCGATCAGCCCAACTCGGACGAGATCGTCATCAGTCCGATCACCGGCTTTCCGACCATCCGAGTGGGGCGCCCGATCACCAACGACGACATTCGTGCGCTGGACGACGACGAGTGACGGTTCTTCTCGACAGCAGCGTGCTGATCGGGTTGGCACTGCCCGACCACGTCCATCATCAATCCGCAGAATCTTGGTTTGCCTCGGCGAACACAGGCTTCGCGACCTGTCCGATCACACAGGGCGCGCTCGTGCGAATGCTGATTCGCGAGCACAAGACAGCGCCCCGCGCGCTCGAGGTGCTGCGGTTGACGATGGACCACCCGAGGCATGAGTTCTGGGCAGACCACGTCAGCTACCTCGACGCGCGTGTGGATGGCGTGTTCAGCCATCGGCAAGTGACCGATGCTTATCTTGCTGCACTGGCTCGCGCCCGAGGCGCCAGACTGGCGACATTCGACCGAGGTTTCGCGGCGTTGCACCCCGACGTCACAGACCTCGTTCCGGTGGGAGGCTGAGGCCATGACCCACATTCTCGCTGCGGAGATGGTGGCCAACGTCGGCACGGTCCTTGTCCAGGTCGGCGACGCGGTGGGCCCCCTGGACACGCTGGTGATCCTGGAGTCGATGAAGATGGAGATTCCCGTACTGGCCGAGGTCCACGGCGTGGTCGCGGAGCTGGCCGTCAGCGTCGGTGACTCCATCCAGGAGGGTGACGTCATCGCCGTCATCGCCACCGGAGGTTCGCAATGAGTGTTGCCCAGCAGCGGCTGCTGAAGACCTCGATACCCGGGCCGCGCTCGGTCGAGCTGCATGCCCGCAAGGCACGCGCGGTCGCGTCCGGCGTCGGCACCATGCTGCCGATCTACGTCGCGCGGGCCGGCGGGGGCATCGTGGTCGACGTCGACGGCAACCAGCTGATCGACTTCGGTGCCGGCATCGCCGTGGTCTCGGTGGGCAACGCAGCGCCGCGGGTGGCCGAAGCGGTGCAGCACCAGGTGGCCGAATTCACCCACACCTGCTTCATGGTGACGCCGTATGAGGGTTACGTCGCGGTCGCCGAGCAGCTCAACGAGCTCACGCCGGGCGATCACGAGAAGCGTTCGGCACTGTTCAACTCCGGCGCCGAGGCGGTCGAGAACGCCGTCAAGATCGCCCGCGTGCACACCGGGCGGCAGGCGATCGTCGCGTTCGAGCACGCCTACCACGGCCGGACGAACCTCACGATGGCGCTGACCGCGAAGAACATGCCCTACAAGCAGGGCTTCGGGCCGTTCGCCGGCGAGGTCTACCGCGTGCCGATGGCTTACCCGTACCGCTGGCCGACCGGGCCGGAGCGCTGCGCGCACGAGGCGTTCGCCGAGTTCGTCGCGCTGGTGCACGCCCAGGTCGGCGAGCAGAACATCGCCGCGGTGATCATCGAGCCGATCCAGGGCGAGGGCGGCTTCATCGTTCCCCCGCCCGGGTTCCTCGCGCGGGTGGCGTCGTGGTGCGCCGAACACGGCATCGTGTTCGTGGCCGATGAGATCCAGACCGGCTTCTGCCGCACCGGCGACTGGTTCGCCTGTGAGTTCGAGGATGTCGTGCCCGACCTGATCACCACCGCCAAGGGCATTGCCGGCGGGCTGCCGCTGGCCGCGGTCACCGGGCGTGCGGAGATCATGGACGCGGTGCACGTCGGCGGACTCGGCGGCACCTACGGCGGCAACCCGGTGGCCTGCGCCGCCGCCCTCGGTGCCATCGAGACGATGCGGGCCGAGGATCTGGGCGGCGTCGCCCGTCGCATCGAGGCGGTGATGCGGCCGCGGCTGGTCGCGCTGGGCGAGAAGTACGACGTCGTCGGCGACGTGCGCGGGCGTGGTGCGATGCTCGCGGTCGAGCTGGTCGTTGCTGGCACGAAGGATCCCGACCCGGCGCTGACCGCCGCACTGGCGGCGGCGTGTCACCAGCAGGGGCTGATCACGCTCACCGCCGGCACCTTCGGCAACGTGCTGCGTTTCCTGCCGCCGCTGGTCATCGGCGACGACCTGCTGAACGAGGGCCTGGACATCCTGGAAGCCGCCTTCGCTGCCTCGGTCTGACCAAGTCGGTTGCGCGAGTCCCGGTATCCTTGGGTCTCCGTCCATCATCGAGAGGCAGACCGTGGGGCTCGTCGTGCAGAAGTACGGCGGTTCGTCGGTCGCCGACGCGGAGCGGATAAAGCGGGTAGCCGAGCGGATCGTCGCCACCCGCCGCGACGGCAACGACGTGGTCGTGGTCGTGTCGGCAATGGGCGACACCACCGACGAGCTGATCGACTTGGCTCAGCAGATCGTGCCCGCACCGTCGGGACGCGAGTTCGACATGCTGCTGACCGCCGGGGAGCGCATCTCCATGGCATTGCTCGCGATGGCCATCAACTCGCTGGGCTACAAGGCCGAATCGTTCACCGGCTCGCAGGCCGGCGTACTCACCACCTCAGTGCACGGCAAGGCGCGCATCGTCAACATCACGCCGGGCCGGGTGCGCGACTCGGTGAGCGCGGGCAACGTGGCGATCGTCGCCGGCTTTCAGGGCTTCTCCAAGGAGACGATGAACGTCACGACCCTCGGCCGGGGCGGCTCGGACACCACCGCGGTCGCGCTGGCCGCCGCCTTGGAGGCCGACGTCTGCGAGGTCTACACCGACGTCGACGGTGTCTACACCGCCGACCCGCGCATCGTCCCGAACGCGCGCCGGTTGGCCCGCGTCAGCTACGAGGAGATGCTCGAACTGGCTGCCAGCGGTGCCAAGATCCTGCATCTGCGCAGCGTCGAGTACGGCCGCCGCTACGGTGTGCCGATCCACGTCCGTTCGTCGTTCTCGAACAACCCCGGCACCATCGTCGCCGGAAACATGGAGGATCTTCCCGTGGAGCAGGCGATCATCAGCGGAGTTGCGCACGACCGCAGCGAGGTCAAGGTCACCGTGGTCGGCGTGCCTGACAAGCCGGGCGAGGCGGCAGCCATCTTCCACGAACTGGCCAGCGCCGAGATCAACCTGGACATGATCGTGCAGAACATCTCGACCGGCGGCACCGGCCGCACCGATGTGTCGTTCACGCTGCCGGCCACCGACGGCGCCACCGCGGTCGCCGCGCTGAAGAAGGTGCAGGCCAAGGTGGGCTTTCAGGAGCTGCTCTACGACGACCACGTCGGCAAGCTCTCGCTGGTAGGTGCCGGTATGCGCTCGCACCCGGGTGTCTCAGCGAAGTTCTTCGCGGCCCTGGCCGAGGCCGGTGTCAACGTGGAGATGATCTCGACGTCGGAGATTCGTATCTCCGTCGTATGCCGCGACACCGACCTCGACGTCGCGGTGCGCGCGGTACACGACGCCTTCGAACTGGGCTCGGGCGACGAGCACGCTGTCGTCTACGGGGGCACCGGCCGATGACTCGAATAGGAATCGTCGGCGCGACTGGGCAGGTCGGCGCCGTCATGCGACGCATCCTGGCCGAGCGGTCGTTTCCGGTGGCCGAGATGCGCTACTTCGCCTCGGCCCGCTCGGCGGGCACCTCGCTGCCGTGGGAGGGCGTCGACGTCAGGGTCGAGGATGCCGCCACCGCCGATCCGTCCGGACTGGACATCGCGCTGTTCTCCGCCGGCGGTGCGACCTCGCGCGAACTGGCGCCGAGGTTCGCCGCGGCCGGTGCGGTCGTCATCGACAACTCCTCGGCCTGGCGGATGGATCCGGACGTACCGCTGATCGTGGCCGAGGTCAACGCCGCCGAGATCGCGAACGCGCGCAAGGGAATCATCGCCAACCCCAACTGCACGACGATGGCGGCCATGCCGGTGCTGGCCCCGCTGCACCGCGAGGCCGGCCTGGAGCGTCTGATCATCTCGACATATCAGGCCGTCTCGGGGGCGGGTCTGGCCGGCGTCGACGAACTCGACAAGCAGGTGCGCCAGGTCGTCGACCGGGCCGCGGAACTCACCCACGACGGCTCGGCGATCACGTTCCCCGAGCCGGTGAAGTTCGTCCGGCCGGTCGCTTTCAACGTGCTGCCGCTGGCCGGTTCGATCGTCGATGACGGCAGCTTCGAGACCGACGAAGAGCAGAAGCTGCGCAACGAGTCCCGCAAGATTCTCGGCATCCCGAACCTGCGCGTCGCCGGCACCTGCGTCCGGGTGCCGGTGTTCACCGGCCACTCCCTGTCGATCAGTGCCGAGTTCGCCCGGCCGCTGTCGGTGACTCGTGCGCTGGATCTGCTGTCCGTCGCCCCTGGCGTCGAGGTCACCGACATCCCGACGCCGCTTCTCGCCGCGGGCGCCGACCCGAGCTACGTCGGCCGCGTGCGCCAGGACCCGACCGTCGACGGCGGCCGGGGGCTGACGTTGTTCGTGAGCAGCGACAACCTGCGCAAGGGTGCCGCCCTCAACGCCGTCCAGATCGCCGAGCTACTCCGCCGGTAGCGAGGCGACGACTGGCTCGAAGTCGCGGTGCGGGCTGATCTTGCGCAGCTCCCGCGCAGGAACTCCGCCGACCACAGCGTGCGCCGAGACGTCCTGCGTGACGACGGCGTTTGCCGCTATGACAGCATGATCGCCGATCGTGACAGCGCCCAAGATCACCGCGTGAGCGCCGATCATGACGTGGTCGCCAATGGTCGGCGCTTCCCAGTTAGTGGCTCCACTCCGTGCCGGTTCGCCGATCGTGGCGCCCTGATGGATCCGGCACCAATTACCGATGGCGACGCCAGGGCCGATTACGACGCCGCTGGAATGGACGAGGAGTAGGCCGGGACCAACCGTTGCGTACGGATGGATTTCCACGCCAGCGTTGCGCAGGCTACGGGCCCGGAGTAGTAGCGCAAGCGGCGTTAATCGCCACTCGGACAATTGATGACCGATTCGGAACGCGACTACGGCTCGGACCCGTGGATTCAGCAGTAACTTGCCGACGACCTGCAGCCAGAACCTCCAGCTTCGGATGGCGTCGGAAGGCATTGTCGCTGCTAGGTCGTCGCGGACCGTAGCCACGAACGATGTCCGCTCAGACATGATGTTTCTAACCTCCGCCACGTGTCCTGTTGGTTACCTGTGCAACCGTTATTGGGTAGGGGCGTTCCAATCGAACGGTTCCATCTCGCGCAGCACCCGCCGGCGCCGGTTGCGCGGCAGGTGGTCGATGTAGAGAACGCCGCGGAGATGATCGGTCTCGTGCTGCAGGCAGCGGGCGAAGAAACCGGTGCCGGTGACCTCGATCGGAGCACCCGTGCGGTCGACGCCGCGAACGGTGGCCAGTGGTGCGCGCGCCAGCTCGTGGTACGGGCCGGGAACGGACAGGCAACCCTCGTCGTGCTCCTCAGGCTCGCCGCTGGTCTCGATCGTCGGGTTGATCAGGTGCCCGATATGGCGCTCACCGGCCGCGTCGATGCAGTCGTAGACGAATGCGGCCAGATCGACCCCGACCTGGGGGGCGGCGAGGCCGACGCCTTCGGCGATCGCCATCGAGGCGAACATGTCGTCGATCAGCGCGCCGAGTTCGGCGTCGAATGAACTCACTGGCCGGCACCGCGCGTGCAGTACCGGGTCGCCGACGACTCTGATCTTGCGCGGGGACCCTGCCACGTTGGCAAGCCTAGTGTCGCGTTCAGTACGGCGCGGGGCGGACCGAGCGGTTCTCGCGGGCCGGCGGGGTGTGCCCCCATCGCTCGGCGGCGAACCCGAGGACGTCGAGGGTCGCATAGACCGTCTCGGTGATCTCCTCGGCAATGGTCTTGGCGTGTCTGATCGCACCGCGGTACGGATCACGCACGTCGTCGTCTTCGGGGGCGACCGGCTTCACGTGTCCACGGCGAGCGGCGGCCACGGACACCACGGCACCCGGCTCACCGGGCGGCACGTCGCCCACGAGCCGGGCGAACTCCTTCATCGTGAAGGCCCTCTTGTAGACGCTGGGAATCGCCGTCATGACCACATCGCGGTGCTCGCGGCCGGCGGTCAGGATGAGGTCCGCGTAGGCAGCCATCCACGGCTCGAACTGCCGCGCTCGGTGGCGGCTGGGATCGATGCCCAACTGGCCGAGCGCGGAGGCCGAGGAGTGGTCGATGCCGTGATTGACGAGCGCCTGGGTACCGGCGCTCGACACCGTCACGTCCGCCCCCGGATCCGACCAGCCTCGAAACAGCAGCTCTGCCATCGGGGATCGGCAGAGGTTCCCCGTGCAGACGTACAGGACGGTGAAGGGCACGTTGACATTATCTATGACGGCGAGGGGCTCAGCACACGCCTCCCACGACACGGGACGCGTGACGCGCAAACTGACCGCAACCCCACCAGGGTTCCCTCGTTTGGTTACATATGCGGCTGAATCTCCACGATTTCAGCGGTCATCCGTTCCAGGCCCAGCTCTCCAGGAACCTTGCCGCGCGGGGCCACGACGTCCTGCACGGGTTCAGCTCGCAGTACATCACCGGCCACGGCCGTCTCGCTGTAGGCGCGCAGGACCCGTCCTCGCTGCGCTTCGAGGGTGTGTCGGCGGCCGTGCCGATGGTCAAGTACGCACCCGTCAGGCGCGCCCGCTTCGAGCTGGCCTATGCCGACGCTTGGTGCCGGCACCTCGAGCGCGAGCAGTTCGACGTCGTCGTGGCGTGCAACGTCCCCCTGCTCGCCATGGCCAAGATGCGTCGCTACTTCGCGGACCGTCGTCAGCCGTGGGTGTTCTGGCACCAGGACATCTACAGCGCGGGCATGGCGGCGGAGGCGTCGCGGCGCCTGCCCGCCCCGGCGGCACGCTCAGCTGCGCGCGCGTTCGCCAAGGCTGAGAGCGCGTTGGTTCGTGACGCCGATGCCGTGGTGGCGATCGGACCGGCATTCCTCGATCAGTACCGGCGGTGGGGCCTGCGTAGCGATCACGTCAGCGTCATCCCGAACTGGGCGCCCCTCGATGAACTGATGCCCGGCGAACGCAACAACGGCTGGGCCGCCGCTCACCATTTGCCCCGCGAGCCGATCCGGCTGATGTACGCCGGCACGCTCGGGCGCAAGCACAACCCGCTGCTCCTGCTCGAACTCCTCGACGGCTGCCTGGCCCGCGGCCTGGACGCCGTGCTCATCGTCGTGTCCGAAGGGGTCGGCGCCGACGACCTCGCGGCCGCCGCGGCGGGCCGACGCGACGTGCGGATCCTGGGCTACCAACCGGCCGAGGAGCTCAGCGACGTGCTGGCCAGCGCCGACGTCATGGTGGCGCTGCTCGAACCCGACGCCGCTCGGTTCTCGGTGCCCAGCAAGGTGCTCAGTTATCTCGCGGCCGGCCGGCCGACGATCGCGCTGGTGCCCGACGGCAACCCGTCGGCTGACGACGTGCGGATGGCCGGCGGCTTCGTGGCCGCCCCGACCAAGACCGGTGCGCGCGAGTCCGTGTCGTGGCTGGATGCCGTCGCGACCGACCCGTTCGCCTTGGTCGCCCTCGGCCGGCGCGCGCGGGCGCTCGCCATCGACCGATTCGACATCGATCTGGTCGGCTCGCGGTTCGAGGAGCTCCTGCAGGACGCCACGCATTTGCCCAAGGCACCCAGGCGCGGAACACTGCTCGGGGTCAGCAGCGATGGGGACGGAGGCACGGCTTAGTGACGAGAGTTGTCCCGCGCCGCGCCACCCCCGATGTCGCCGCCGATCCAGTCCAGCCAATGCTCACGACCCCCTCAGGCGATACTGCGCTGCCGGTCGCTCGACGCGTCAGGCCGCAGCCGGGGGTGCCGGTCGCGCAGTGGTCGCGGCTGTTCGTCCGCCAACTGCTGGTCGCCGATGCCGTCTGTGCCGTGCTGGCCACCACGCTGGGGTGGTTCGTGCGCTTCGGATTCTCCTCCGACGCGGCCGTCGACAGCTATCTGTTCTTCGGCGTGGTCATCACCGCCGGTTGGATCGTGTGCCTGCACGCGGTGGGCGGCTACGACGTCAGGCACATCAGCACCGGCGCCGGTGAGTACCAGCGCGTACTGCGCGCGACGATGAACCTCGCCGGCGTGGTGGCGATCACGGCCTACCTGACACATGTCCTGGTGGCCCGCACGTTCCTGGCGATCGTCTTCCCGGTCGGCGCGGTGCTGATGGTGACCGCCCGATACTTCGTCCGGCAGGCCGTGCACGCCCGCCGTCGCAATGGCCGCTGGACAAGTGCCATCCTGGCCGTCGGCACGAGTGAGTCCGTCCGGCACCTGGTCGAGGTGCTGTCCCGCAATCCGGAAGCCGGCCTTGTCGTCGTCGCTGCCTGCGTCGAGGACGCCGCGGTCGGTGACGAGGTGGGTGAGCGCGTTCCCGTGGTCGGCGACATCAATCACGCCTCCGCGATGGCCGCGCACCTGGGGGTCGACATAGTTGCGGTCGCCGGCGCGGGCCTGGGTCCGCGACGGATCCGGGAACTCGGCTGGGCGCTCGAGGGCACGGGCCGCAACATGGTCATGGCGCCGGGCCTCACCGAGGTGGCCGGCCCGCGGGTGCACGTCAGCCCGGTCGAGGGCCTGCCTCTCATGTGGGTTGACCAGCCGCAGTTCACCGGTGTGCGCCGCATCGTGAAACGGGGCCTCGACCTGGTGGGCGCCGCGCTCATCCTCGTGCTGGCGTCGCCCTTCCTGCTCGTCGTCGGCGTGCTGGTCATGCTGACGAGCCGGGGTTTCGCGCTGTACCGGAGCACCCGGATGGGCCAGGACGGGCTGGAGTTCCGGGCCTACAAATTCCGGTCGATGTATCACGACGCAGACCAGCGCCGCGTCGATCTCATCGAGCTGAACGAATCCGACGGAGGCGTGCTGTTCAAGATGCGCCGTGACCCGCGGGTGACGCCGGTCGGACGCTTTCTGCGCCGGTTCTCCCTGGACGAACTGCCGCAGCTGTTCAACGTGATCGGTGGCTCGATGTCGCTCGTCGGTCCGCGGCCACCGCTGCCCGGCGAGGTCGAGCGCTACCACCCCCACGTGCACCGCCGGCTGCTCGTCAAACCGGGCATGACCGGCCTGTGGCAGGTGAGTGGCCGTAGCGACCTGTCGTGGGACGAGTCGGTCCGCCTGGACCTGTACTACGTCGAGAACTGGTCGCTCGCCCTCGACCTGGCGATCATCGCGCGCACCGTGTGGGCTGTCATCCGCGCGCGCGGTGCGTACTGAGGTACCGCGCGGCTCATCCTTCGAGCCGGCGTGACCGCGCATCCGTCACTCGGCACGCCCGGAATCGTTGGTAGGGAGTGAAGTGGATTCGGAAGAATCCGATGGGCGTCGCGCTCGTCCTGAGCTTGGCCGTACTCGTCGCGTTCATCGCGCTGTTCATCCAGGGTTACCGGGGCGTAGGCGAGGACGGCGGACCGAACGGCGCCGGTGGTCCGGCCGCCGGGGGGCCTGCCGGCTCTAACGGTCGCCCGGGTGGCTCGTCGACGTCGCCGACTGGACCCGAAGACACCTTTTTCCCGTCGGGCGCCAGCCCCTTGCCGCGCACAACGCTGACTCCCGCTGAACCGGGCGGCATCATCATTGGGAAACTGTCGACCCATTCGATAGTCCTCAAGATCACGTCCGCGAGTGCGATCGGCAAGCTTGGCTACCTCGTCCCGACGAGCTCGGACGCCTCGTACGGCATCGTGACGTCGCCTGGATCGCACTGGTCCCTGACCACGAAAGCAGTAGGCCGTCCCGGTTACGCGGTGATCTTCATCCAAGCCGGCGGGCGCGGTACGCCGATCACCTGCGCGGTATCGGTCGACGGCGTCGTCAAGGACACGAAGACAACCAGCGGTCCGTTCGGTAAGGCGGTGTGCGTAGCCTGAGGTCGTACCGACCTTTGCCATAGCCCGTGGGGATCCCCGCTGGCAACAGCACGGAGGACGCATGCCCCTGAAGGACCGCGCCTGGGACGGCACGGGCCGGCTGCGGGAGTACGCGAAGATCGCCTTGCGCTCCACTCTGCACAAGCGAAACTTCGATCTGGTGCGCAACCCGTACCCGGTCCGGGTGGCCACCGCGCTCACCTGGTTGGGCATCGACACCGTCCTCGACGTCGGTGCGAATATCGGCCAGTACGGCTCGGCACTTCGCTCGAGTGGGTTCACCGGCTGGATCATTTCCTGCGAGCCGCTTTCGGACGCCTTCGGGCACCTGGCTCGCCGGGCCGGTTCGGATCTGCGGTGGACGCCCCTGCAGACCGCAGTCGGCGATGCTCCGGGTCGACTCGAGATCAACATCTCGGCCAACTCGTACTCGTCCTCGATCCTGCCTATGACCGCAGCGCACCTCGGCGCCGCGCCTGGCTCGCAGTTCACCGGCACCGAAAGGGTGCCGGTCACGACGGTCGCCGCTCTGGTCTCCGAGCATCGGGTGCGGCCTGGGGGCGCTCTGCTCAAGGTCGACACCCAGGGCTACGAGGGACCGGTCCTCGACGGCGCCGCAGCGCTGCTTGCCGACTTCGCCGCCGTCCAACTCGAGCTTTCGTTCGTTGCCCTCTATGAAGGCCAGCAACTGTTCGGCGAACTAGCCGACCGCTTGGCGGGCGCGGGATATGCGATGTACGGCCTCGATGCGGGCTTCGCCGATCCGCGAACCGGGCGGATGCTGCAGTGCGACGCACTGTTCGTCCGCAACGACCTGCTGCCTGATACGCCGGGGCTCCACAGCGGACCGCGTTGATGCCCACCGCGGCGGTGCGGGCGATCGGGCAGATCCGTTCGCTGGTGAATCGGGCCGGGTTCGATCTGACCCGGGAAAACTTCAGGTACCGCTTCGTCCACGGGTTGGCGCAACACGGCATCACCGCGGTCCTCGACATCGGGGCCAATACCGGGCAGTTCGGTCGCGCCCTGCGGCGGGCCAAGTTCGCCGGGCGCATCGTCTCGCTCGAGCCGCTACCTGCCGCATTCGAGGAGCTGCTGACTCACGCTCGTGCCGATGCGCATTGGACGGCCGAGCGCGCCGCCGTATCGGATCACGCCGGGGCGCTGAGGATCAACGTGGCCGGCAACTCCGTATCGTCTTCGGCGCTGCCCATGCTCGACCGGCACGCCACGGCCGCGCCGGGATCGCGTTACGTCGCAACGCAGGACGTTGTCGCGACGACGGTCGACGACATCGTCACCCGGCACGCGCTCGTCCCGGAATCCACCCTGCTCAAGATCGACGTGCAGGGTTACGAGAAATCGGTCCTGGACGGTGCGGCGAATTCGCTGCCTGGTTTCGGCGCCGTGCGCACCGAGATGTCCTTGGTGGCCCTCTACGACGGGCAGGCGTTGCTCCCGGAGATCATCGAACGTCTCGGCGAATGCGGACTGGACCTGTGGTTCGTCGAGCCGGGCTTCGTCGAGCCCGGCACGCGACGCCTGTTGCAACTCGACGGCACGTTCTTCCGGCGCGATGTCGGCGTCGCATAGCCACTGCAGCCAACGGGCCGGCGATCGGAGCCTCCGGACGTCACTCAGCGCGTGGCTTCGACGGCGATCTGAGCCCCGCCTTCGTCGGCGCGCTGGTCCAGCCCGACGAGGTCGGCATGCGCGCTCTGGCCGAGGTCGCACTTGGCCGTCGAGTGGAAGCCAGCCCGCATGAGCTCGGCATCGAGTGTCTCGAAGTCGTACACGTAGCCCTCGTGGTGCCCGAACTGCCCGATCGGGATTCGGATGAGATCGACCGGATGCTCGACGGTCAGGCCGAGGTCGCGGTAGGTCGATCCCACCGCCCCGCTCACCGACGCACGCCCGGCGAGATACAGCTCGACGTGGGTGCGGATGTCGGGGGTCACGAGCCTGATTACGCCGCCCGCCCGCAGACAGCGGTGGGCCTCGACCAGCAGCGCGCGCCCCGCGGGCAGGGGCAGGTGTTCGATGACGTTGTCGGCATAGACGTGCGACACCGAGCCGTCCTCCAGCGGCCAACGCTTCGTGGCGTCGAGGTAGTTACGGGCCACTGCGTTGACATTCGTTACGACCCAGCCCGACCGGCGCTGTAGGCCGCCGACTTCGAGGCGGATCGGACGCGGCGCGTCGCGCAGCACTCGGCGCAACCTGGCCGTCGCCACCGGGGTGTTCACCGTGCGTACGGACGACCGAACAACGGCGCGCAGACGTCGGTTCACAGCGAGCACGCTACCCGGCGAGGTCGGACCCGAGCGCACTCGTGGACTGTTTCGGGATCGACAGCTCGATACCTGTCATCGCAGAAATCGTCTGCACCGTGAGGGCGTCAGGCGCCCGCTTCGGGTCGTGGCGGTGTCGGCCCTTGGGCCCCCGGCGGTTGGCATAGATGATGGCCGGGACGGTCTGAACAAGCGCACCTACGATGAATGTCGCCAGGAGCGGCCCGGGCGCGCCCATCTGCTTGCCCAGGATGATCGACAGGCCGACGTTGATCGGCAGCGCCAGCACGGTGCACACACTGATGAAGCGAATGCCCCGAGGATCCATCAGTGCCATCGCCACTGGATAGGCAGCAGCTTGCATTGTCACGGAAAGCGCAGCGGCGAGAGGCAGCATCAGTCCCAGGTTGATGTGGCCGCCACCGATCAGATGCCCGATGGGGTCAGCGGCGAACACCAGGCAGGTGGACACGAGAGCGGTAGCCCCGCAGAAGATGGATAGCACCCGCGCGAGTGCCGGCCCGCGCTGCCCTTGGCTGCGTGCCCTCGTGTAGATCGGCCACAGCGGCTGGGCCGTTGCAGCGATGAGGGCCGCTATCGGGGCGAAGATCTGCACCACCACGGAGTAGTTGGCCACCGCCTGTTTCGACGCCACGTGGCTCAGCACGATTCGGTCGCACTGCAACGCTATCGGCACCGCCAACGTGATCAACAACATCGGGCCCGAGATCGCGCGGATGCTCCTGCCGGGAAAGCGGCGGGGGCGCGGGATCTCGCGGATCACCTTCAGCAATGGGAAGTTCGTGCTCCGGACGCCGACACCGAGCGTGACGAGGTTGACCAGAACGATCGCGACCGGCGGCACGATCATCAGGTAGCCGCTGGCGACATCGGCGATGATGACGACGACGGTGCCGAGCAGGATCAACGGAGTGAACAACGTCTGGATGACCACGGTGAGGTGATTGCGGTCGACGCCGAGCAACATCCGCTGCCCGAGCCCGGGCAGGAAGCTGACGGCATAGACGACCATCGCCACTGCGACGAAAGAATTGGGCCCGGAAGCGGCACCGAGCAGAGTGGGCCATAGCCCGAAGAGAGCCAGCAGTAGCGACCCGATCGCCAGGCCAACAGTCGACAGCGCGAGTATCCGAGCGGCCGTCAGAGCAACCCGCACCGAGTGCTGATCGCGCGGGCCACGTTCGGCGAAGGACGACGTCACGGCGGCACCGACACCGAGATCCTGCAACGGGATGAGCGCGATCAGCGAGATGATCAGCGCGTAGCTGTCGAATGCCGACAGGCTGAAGTGGTTGATGATCAGCCGACTGGTTACCAGGGTCGCCACGGCGGTGGGAAAGAATGACAACGCGCGCGCGAGCGCGCTCTGCACTACTGGCCTGAGCGAGGACATTGCGGGCCCGCGGGCGGCGGGTCTACTTCCTGCCCGAGCGTCGAACCCGGAGTGGGCGACGTCCCTCGGTGCCGAGCAAGGCCGCGGCGAAGGCATCGCCGGTCGCCGGAGGAACCGCGTCAGCGCGGATGTGCGTTGCACCCGGCGCCAGGAGCGTGCGTAATCCGGCAGCGATGCTCTGGGCGGTGAGGTCGGCAATGACGCCGCCTCTCGTCGCCTGCAGCTCCCGGGCCCGGACCTCCGAACCTGCCGAGACCACCGCAACCTCGGCAGCAAGTGCCTTGCCCATGATGCCGCTCGGGCCGTTGTTGGTCAGCGCGATCACCACGACGTCGCTCGCCGCGACCAGGCGGTCGAGCAGGTCATTGGACAGGAAGCCGTCGCGCGCCATGACGCGCCGGCGCTGCGACTGTGGCAACGTGCCCAGCCAGGCGGTGACGTCGGGCGCGATGCTGCCGGCCAGCAGCAGGTCGGCGTCCGGCCCGCAGGCCAGGACGGCGTCAAGCACGAGCGGTGCGTTCTTGCGCGCGGTGAGCACGCCGAACAACCCGACGAGACTGCGGTCAGCGGGCAGGTCGAGCTCGGTCCGCAGCCGCGCCTGGTCGCGGGAATGGGCGGTGCAGATTGCGGGGTCGCGGGCGCGCTTGACCAACCAGCCGCGCGAAAGGTCCTCGCGCCCGGCGAAGCCGGCCACCCGATGCAACGTGCCGGTAGCCATGGCCGCGAGGGCGAGCGTGCCCTTGGACAGGCGCAGCGCCCAGCCGAAATGGTCGCTCAGTCTCAGCCTCGCCGGGTAGCGGGTGAGCATGAAGACCACTCGTGGCCGCCGCGGAAGTCCGCGGAACTCCTGTGCCGCGACGTACCACCAGCGCTTGAGCGACTGGTCGGCATCCATCACGACAACCGTCGAGACCGTGTTCGTACGGCAGATCTCCGCGACCGCCCGGGCGATCACTCGGGTGGGCGGGTAGATGCCGTCGAAACGGTCATCGACCTTCAGCGGCATTTCAGGCAGGAAGGTTCGGAATTCGTCGGTGCTCGCGGCACCAGCGGACGTGAGCAGGATGATCTCGTCCGTTCGCGCGGCCAGCTGGGCCACGTTCGCCACGGCCTGGAAACGGTGGCCGCCGTGGTCCGGCTCGACGATCACCGTGACCGGCATGATTGTGCTCCTGAAGATCGGCGGTGCGTGAGGGCGGCGACACACACGACCGCGGCCCGTCGATCACCGATTCTCGCTTACCGCGCGGGTATCTGCCACGCGACGGGCCGCGTGTCAGTCGGTGAGGCCGCCGTCGACGACGAGCACCTGGCCGGTGATGTAGCTGTTGCGCGGGGTCGGTGAGGAACTGCGCGACGGCCGCGGTGCGCCGCGGCAGCCCGGCCAATGAGCTAACACTACGGCGATGACTCTCGGATGATTCGCTCTATGTACGCGGCGCGGGGAGACATCGGAGAATCAGAGTCTGTAGCACCGCTTTGTCGAGCGGGAATACCGAAGACCACTGCTGAATCCGGGACGTCCGACAACACGACAGAGTTAGCACCTACTAGCGCATTCCTTCCAACGCGCACCTCGCCGACGAGTACGGCATTAGCGCAGACTATTGCGCCATCACAGATCACGGTGCGTTCCCCGGGCGGGCTACTGGTCGGGTGCAAAATCCCGGCCGTGACGCCTTGCAAGATCGTTACGCTATTTCCGATCTGCAGGCCACCCCCGATTGTCACACCCATCGGATGGGGAAGGTACAGGGATGCGCCGACCTGCGCACCCGGAAAGAAGTCAGCACTGAACATCACGACACCAACAATCCGCAACAGAAAAGCCAATCTGACCTGGCCAGACTCAAACAGGTGTTGCTGGGCGCGCAGAAGTACGCCCGCTGCCAGACCGGGAAGAACTAGGCATCGAGCGAGCACTCGCGGCCATGTTGGCGATTCATTGGGTCGGTAGACCTGCAGATCGGAGAACACGAGTTCGGTGAAGCCCATGTGGCGGCTTGGTTTAGTAGTCTGGTCCGACATTCGTTCCCTCCTGTCACCTCGTTCGACGCCTGGCGCGGCGCACACGCAAGCCGTCGAGTACGCCTGCGGAACGCAGCGATTCCCGGACTAGCATTCGTGCGATGTCAGGCACAGATACCACGAAGGACACCACGAGTCGCCGGACCCTCGTAAACGGGGGTGCGGGTTCGTACCAGTCGTTGATCACGACGCGACGCGATCTCGCATAGCCGGCTCGAAACATGCGCAAAGCAATGAATATATTCGGCGCACCGCCGGCGCTCTCGACGAGTACGACCGTCGGTGACCACCGCCTAAGATCGAAGCCGCGTACCACGTCGTGCTCGTGACCCTCAACGTCGATCGTAACGAAGTCTATCGACGATATTTGTGCATTCTCAAGTATCGTATCCAGGGTAGCCGCTGGGACGACAACGCCAGTGGTGGAGATGTTTCGTTCTCTTAGCAAACCAGCATAGAGTCTATTGGGCGACAACGTCGAATATGCCTCGTTGCCTTCAGCCACCTGAAACGCTACATTGGGCGGCGCCCCGGGCGCCACGACTGCGCAGTTAACAACTTGTGATCTCGGGCGATTGCGACGGCATAGCTCGGCCTGGCTCGGATTTGCTTCGATTAATACTCCTGTCCAGTTGAGAGCTTTTTCGAAATAGTAGGAATTGCTAAGGAAGTCGCCGTCGAGTGCGCCTACCTCGACGAAACCCCCGCCATGCTTGGCTGAGAAGCGTTCAGCCAGCAGCACGTCTTCTCCGTGCTGTGCGCGTCGGACACTTGTATCCATGGTCAGGTCCCCGTGAGGTGGAGGAATCGGTGCGACGTGCGAACGCGATCGATCCGTGCTCGCGTCGGCCAATTTGTCGAAGCGTTACCCTAGCCGAGTGACGAGGCGGCGTCACGGTGCCTCGAGCCAGTGATCTCGCGGAAGTTGGAGTCGTTCGCTCGGGTGACCGGGCGACCGCGTTCGTCGCCCGGAAGGTCGGCTGGCATTCGAGCATGAAGAGATCGCCAAGTGTTGCGCTGTCGTAGTCGCCGGCGTTCTGCTTGAGTGGATGGGTGACGATTCGTAGGAGCGATGCGTCTTGATGCCCGAAGCCGTCCGGTTGCCGATCAGAGTTCTGGTCAAGGGCGCCTCCGAGGTGGTTCTCACATCTGAAATTGGAGGGCCGCGCACCGACTTTGCCCTGGGTCGCGTTCTCGAGGCTGGGCTACTTTCGGCGGGGCAACCCGCCGAGGTGCGGGTCAACGCTGTGCCGTCGGACCTCGCCAGAATGGCGCTGCGAAGTTGGGAGCGGGAGGTTCTCGGTTGGTCGCCAGATGTCGTGATACTCCATTATGGGCACTACGAGTCCATCCACCTGTTCTTGCCGCGGTGGCTGGAGCGGCATGCCAACAGCAAGCGGTCGCGCCCCGGTCGGATTCGCACCTTCTATCGCCGAACGGTGTTGCGAGCGATCTGGATTGGTCTCGCAAAGCTTCAAGCGCGTAGCGACGCCGCCTTGGACTCGACCATGTTGGGATGGCGCCTGCGTCGAGTGGCCGCAGACGTTGAACGGCTCATCACACACATACAGACCGTGGGCAGTCCACTCGTGCTCGTGATGGAAATCCTGCCTCCGGGGCGCCGTTGGCAGGCTTGGATGCCTGGTTTGGCTGAGCGCACGGCGGTCATGAATGAGCACTTTGCGAGCATGGTCCGCGGTATCGACAAGCCGAACGTACGGATTTTCAGCGTATCCAACGTGTTGGCCGACCAACTCGCGGACGAAGAGCCAAAGCCGGACGGCGGTCACTATTCGGTGACCGTGCATCGGCTGATCGGTGAGGCCCTCTGTCGCGAAATAATGAATTGGGCGGCCACACAGGGACACCTTGAATCGTGGAACAGAGCGCGCGAACACGGCGCAGAAACGTAGCTGGAGACTGCGTCGCTGTCATGCGCGTCGACACTGCGGCGGCGACGGGCGTGGCTTGTTCCATTGTCGAGCACCTACTGCGGGGTGGCAACCGGGTCGCAATCCGTGACCAGTCGTATCCGAACCGATCAGGCAGGAACCTCGCGCCTGCCGATTTGGCGGGCCGGTGCGCCCGAGACAATCGCGAAGTCGGGAACGTCGGATAGGACAACTGAGTTCGCGCCAATCAGCACGTGCCGACCGATCGTGATGCCCCCGAGCACGATCGCGTGTGCGGACAGGATCGTGCCGTCGCCAATTTGCCCGTACTGGACGGGCTCGCGACCGTCAGCGTGGCGCGAGCCGATGGTGACCCCTCCAGCGAAGGTCACGTCATTGCCGACGCGTACGCCAGCACCGATTACTAGCCCAACCGGGTGCGCGAGGTACAGCCCGGGCCCGAACCGCGCCCCAGGGGAAACGTCCGCTCCAACCATCATGACGCCCAGACTGCGCAGAACACTTGCGGGTCGGATGTGACCCGATCGGAAGAGACACTCCTGTGCCCGGATGATGACTGACGCGATGAGACCGGGGACACTAAGGCAGAGCGTGAGGACACGAAGCCAGGTCGGATGCTCGTCGGGCCTGTGCCTTAGGAGATCCGAGAAGACAAGGTCGCGGAAGCTCGGCTCTGCGTCGAGACCGGGCGTTGACACTCACCAGATATTAGTCCAGGCATCCCAGGATCGACGAGGGTCGGTGGGATGCCGGGAAGTCACACCAGCCCATCGAGCGTAGTGGACAGGGCGCCGAGGTCCACGTCGATGTCACGCACGATTGTGCTTGCCCTAGTTGGGCGACGCGGCCCACCTCGCGCGGACAGGTAGCGGTACTGCAGTCCGGGCACACCGCTGGCCAGGCGCCAGTAGTCGGGCAGTAGGCAGCCGGCGGGGAACAGTTCCACGACGCTCGCGCCGGGGCTGGCGAAGACGAGGTTGGCCAGCGCGGCGCCATGCGGTGCAACGATAACCGATGCGGTCGCGAAGGTGCGGATCTGATCAGCGACTGATAGCGCACCGGGGTCGACAGCTTGGAATCCGCGTGCCCTGAGCAGTGCGAGTACTCCACTCTCATTCACCACCGCACGGTTGTTCGCCGACCCACCCCGTGTCAGATAGATGCGGCGCTGCGGGCCGATGACGTCGAGGTGATCGAGCAGCCGTCGGCGCAGGAACTCGACCACCCAGGGTGGGTTCTGCTCGCTGGTCGCCGGCAAGCCGGGAACGACGAGGCAGTCGGCGCGCACGTGTGGGTGCTGCGCGGCGTCGAACCGTACGTCCGCGGTGATGTCGAACAGGTCCAGCAACTCGCGCTGAAACCGGATCTGCGCGGGGACGTACCAGCGATCGGGCGGCTCGACCTCTGGGCATTGCTCCAGGACCCCAATCCGCGGCATTACATCCATCAGAAAGTGGTAGTAGTTCGAGTCCCCGCGCGCGGCGAGTACGCCGAGACGCCCGTCGACGTCGAGCGGTCGACCAAGGAGTGGGTTGAGGAACAGCGGGTGCTCGTAGGGCTGCGTCGTCCCGAAGTATCGGCTGATCTCGTCAACCAGATCGCCGCGTCCGGAAATGACCGCGCGGTGTGGCCCGGCGACCCGGGCGTGCGGAAGCTCGACAACGGCCACCCGTCCGAAGGCCTCGCCGTCGCTGGTGTCGGACAGTGGCAGATCCGCCGGGATGCCTTGCATCGGAGGCCGGGTGATCGTCTCAGCAGGTCGCGCCGTGACGCAGCGTCCGCCCGAAGTGGCCGCGGCCTGCTCCATCGTGTGAACGACACCGGTTGGCAGGAAGCCCTTGTTGCGGCGGCTAATCCACTGCGTGACAGGTGCGAGAGTGCGGGTAGCGCGGACATATGCGGGCTTGAGGTACGGGAAGAGCGGCCGCAGGCGCGGCGGCAGCCGAACCACGCTCAGTGGCTCTCGGGTGCCAGGGGTTCGCGCGAGAGCCAGACGCAGCCGTACCCGTCGACCGATGACTCGGCCTGCACCTTCAGGCCGACGGCGTCGAACCACGCGCGCAGTTCGTCCCACGACTCGCCATCGACGGGGTGGTACTCGATGACCACCCGTTGTATCGATGCCCAACTGTTCGGGGAGGAGCCGTAGACGAGATCGTATTCGCCACCCTCGCAGTCGATCTTCACGATGTCGGTAGGCACCGACTCTGCGGCGATGACGTCGTCGAAGGCGATCGTCTCCACCTTCGTCAGAGTTCCGGTGCCAGAACTGTGGCCAGTGGAGACGAGCCCGTTCAGCCCGCTGCCACCGCCGTTGTCGTCGAACACTGCGAATCCGCTCGTGGCGGCAAGCGCCTGCTCGTAGACCGTGACCCGGTCTCCCTGCCCGTTCTGCAAGACGTTGCGGCGCAGGAATCCCGCGCTCGTCGGCGACGGCTCGAACGCTCGGATCGTCGCCCGGGGATGCAGCTGCGCCAGCCGGCACGAGAACGTGCCCACATGACCACCGACGTCGATGACCTGAATCGGCCTGTGCAGCAGCGGGCCCAGAAACCAGGTCAACCGATAGCAGTCCTCGGCGAAGATCTCATAGATCGGGACGCGGGCCCCGGGTCGGTTCGGGCAATCGATCCGCAACCCGGACCGCGTCGAAAAGCTCAGTGTCTCGGGCCCCCGGCCAATCCGCCCGCGTGCCATGTCGACGAGGATGGGCAGCCAGTTGTCGAACGTTCTCGGTGTCTGCGCAATGCGACGCATCCGGTAGACGCGCGAACGCAGCCCCTGGTGCACGGTCACGGCGATGACACTAGACGGCCACCGCCGGCGCGGCGGCGCCGCTCGATCTCCTCGTGCAGGTTGCGTGCCCACCCGGCCGAGCTCAGCCGAGTGGAGATCGCTCGGCTGACGTCCGACATCGAGGCGAGGCGCTCGGGGGACAGGGAGCTCATCCGAGCCATCGCCTCGGCCCAGAGAGCATCCTTTCCCGCCGCCACGACCCAGCCGTTGTACCCGTCCTGCAACATCCCCGGGACGGCGCCGGTGAAGTCCGAGCACAGGATCGGCAGCCCAGCGGCGGCCGCCTCGTGCACGACAACCCCATACGGCTCGATGTGCGAGGGCAGCACGAGGCACGCGGAGGCACGCATCAAGTCGGCGACCTCGGGCGGCTGGAGGAAGCCATGCATCGTCACGCCGGGGATGTCGCGCAACAGCGGGTCGAGCGGCCCGGCGCCGACGACGTGCAGATCCCATGGATCCTCGGTGGTGCTGCGATATTCGCGGTAGGCCGCAGCCAGCACGTCGGCGCCCTTGTGTGCAACCAGTCGGCCAACGTAGAGAAAGCAGCGCCGTGACGCGATTTCCTCGCCCGACCGCTGCGGCGAGCCGAACAATTCGACGTCGGCTGACAGCGAACCGCGAATGACGTCTTCGGCCGCGAAACCGAGTCGCCTGGCATAAAACTCCGAGCGGTCGCTTGGCACCATCGCAGCGTCGGCGACGGTGTCGACGTAGAAACGATGGGTGGCGCGCCCGAGCCATTGCCGCGGCGCCGCGCGCCAGAGATTGTCCATGATCAATATGCGCACGACGGTGGCCGGCACGTTCCTCATGACGGCCCGGTAAGCGTCGGAGTAGTTCCACGACGTCATCAGGACCGCGTCGGGCTCGAACGCCCGGACCAGCTCGACGAGTTCGGCCGATGCGGGCTGCGCCTGCCAGGTGATCAGGCGCGCGTATTCCTCGACGTGCAGGCGGAACGAGGTGTCGGCCATCGCCTCGCCCAGGGCGTTCGAGTCCGGCGTGACGATCAGCAATTCGTTGCCGAGTTGGTGCAGCTGCCGATACTGGGCGTCGAGATAGCCGGTCATGCCATTGAGGAGGAACGCGATCCGCATTGCCTACCCCCCGCCCGCTCGGCGCTCCTCGCCGGTTCTCGAGAGCCAGGCCGTACCGAGGCTCGGCGCGTTCGACTCGTGTCTCACGACCGTCAACCCGGCTTGTCCGAGCCACGCCCGCAGCGCTGCCCACGACTCCCCGGCGACCGGGTGGTACTCCATGACGACCCGTTGAACCGACGCCCAGCTAGCCAGCGATGACGCGTAGACGAGGCTGTACTCGCCACCCTCACAATCCATCTTGACGACATCGATGGGTCCCCGGGCGGCCCTGACCGCCTGGTCGAAGGTCGACGTCGCGACTGTGACTGTGCCACGCGAGCCGAGAGCGTCGTTGCCGTCGACCAACCGCCCATCGGCGCAGAGCAGGCCGTTGTGGACGCTAGCGCTGCTGTTGTCGTCAAGCAGCGCGGATCCGGATTCGGCGGCCAGAGCGCATTCATGCACCGTGACGCGGTCGGAGAGACGATTCTGGTCCACGTTGCGACGAAGGTACTTCGCGCTCTGGGGAGACGGTTCGTAGCACTCGATGCGTACGGCCGGCCGGCTCGCGGCCAGGTTGATTGCGAAAGCACCGACATGTGCGCCGATGTCGATCACGTGCACCGGCGCGTCGCGGGACGAGCCGAGCAACCAGTCGATGTCGTAACAATCGTCCGCGTACTGCTCGTAGAGCGGGAGCCGGGCCCCCGGAACGTTCGGGCATGTCACACGCAGCCCGCTGCGGGTGACGAATGTGAGCTCCTCGGCCCCGCGGCCGACCCTGGCACCGCCCATGTCGGCGAGCAAAGCGGGCCAGTTCGCGAATGTACGGTAGGTCTGCGCGACCCGCCTGGCTTCGTATGCCACCAGCCGCAGGCCCTTGGTCTCACTCATCGGTGTCCTTCACTCGTGGCGCGGGCACCGTCATGCGGGTTCCGGTTGTAACCGCACGACAGGCTGTGGGGAAACTGCATCCCGTTTGGCGATATGGATGAGGGCCACGAGGATTGCTGCGGGAACGTAATAGAAACGATCCGTGAGATCGGCCTCGAAGACATTGAGCGCGAGCGTTGCCAATAGTGCCGCCAGTAGTCCCGCGGCAAGATCGTCACGACGGATCAATCGCGCCGCGGCGATGATTCCGCCGAGCGAGTAGACCGACATCGCGATGAAAAGGAGCAACCCTCCGGAAGCCAATTCCTGGATGTAGACCTGGGACGCGTCGAAGGAGGCCTGCAACCCGATGCCCTGAATAGGCGAATGGTGGAAGTCACGCAGGCCCTGCGCTCCGACAGCCGCGCGAACTGTGTCGCTGCCCGCCGTAGCCACGCCGCCACTGAGCCGGGTCACCCGCAGGATCTGCAGGCCGAAGGACGGGACGAAGGCTGCTATGGCGCCGACTGCTATGGCGCCGGCCAGCAAGATACCAGGGGCATATCCGCGGGTGCGAGGATGAAGGATGACGCTCAGCGCCAGCGCCAGCACCACGCACACCGCCCCGCCGCGCGAGCCGCTCGCGAAGACGCCGAAAAGCAGGCCGGGCATCGTTGCCAAGCCCAGTAGCTTGTCATGGCGTTGCCGCGAGGCTAGCAGCCAATAGGCGAGTGGAATGCCCAGCACCAAACCGGCAGCCAGGAAATTCGGGTGATCGGAGAAGCCCAACTGCCGGCCCGGCACGCGCGGGATTCCGGTCAGGATCTGGCCCACCGGAACGCCGAGGTAGTCCAGGGAGGCGGCAGTCCCGGAGAGCGCCGCGCCACCTACGAAGGAGACGGCCAGCCACCGCACGGCGCTTCGATCCACCCGAGCGGCGCCTACGAAGGCCATCGGGATCGCTACCACGGCCACGACGAACTTGAATGCGACGGCGAGGTTGGTGCCCGCCACGCTTGCGATCTGTGCTGCCGGGAGCCCGGTCGCGGTGAGGACGACGCGGCGCGCGAGGTAATTCACATCCGCTGGAAAGGCCACGTTTATCGCCGCGACTAGTAAGACCACCCCACCCAACTGCTTGACCCACCATGGCGGGGTGCGCAGCGCTCCTGACGGGTCGGCGACCACCAAACAGATCAACGCGACCAGCACCAGCACGTCTCCCGGCCGAACCGGTCCGACGTACCAGCCATTCCACGTCAACGTGAAGGACGCGGCGCATGCGGCAATGACGCCCGCTCGTCTCAGTTCCGCGCGTACCAGCAGCAGGACGGCGGCCAGAGCAATGACGCCGCCGACCAGGACGACGCCGATCGTCCCGGCTGGCAGGCCCACCCACTCGACGGCGAGCATGGCCATCAGAACCAGGGCGACCAGGACCCCGCCGCCGAACCGGTTGATCATGCTCCCCCATAAGCGTGAGGGGTGGCCGAGTAGTGCAGCCGCCGGACAAAGAATACGCAGGACGGGTCCATCCTCGGACATCGTCTGTCTGGCCGGGACGTGCCGACCGCCGCGGTGTGGTCTCGTTAGCGCCCGTGGGGCGTAAATTGAATCAATAGCTAACATCTACCTTGGATATGACAGTCGACCCCTCCGGCACCGTAGCCGGCAACGAGAGGTGCCCCCGTGACTCTTCGGGCCTACCTGCGCATCCTGCAGGAACGCTGGAAGTTGGTCGCACTATTCGTCATCGCGGCGACCGGGATGGCCGTCCTCATCACAGCCCTCTCCCCAAAGACATATCAGGCCACCGCCCAGATATTCGTATCCTCGAACGGCAGTTCGGATCCGCTCGCGCAGTACCAGGCGGCGGCCTTCGCCCAGGCGCAGGTGCAGACCTACGCCTCGATCGTCGGGGCCCCGGACGTGCTGCACGCGGTGCAGAAGGACCTCGACCTACAGATCAGCGATTCAGATCTCAAGGCGAAGCTCAGTGCGACGGCCCCTCCGGCACAGTCGATCGTCGATATCCACGCAAAGGATGCCTCGCCGGGAGAGGCCGCGAGGATCGCTAACTCCGCGGCTCGGGCCTTCGTCACCGTGGCCCAGGGCTACTCCACGTCCACGGGCTCGTCCAAACCCTCAGTGCGGCTGTTCATCACCGACCCGGCTACCGCCCCAAGCTCACCAGTCAGCCCGAAGCCAGTGCTAAACATCGCACTCGGGGTATTCCTCGGCCTGCTGGTGGGTGCCGCGCTGGCAGTCGCGCGCGATGTCCTCGACAACCGGATCAAGGACGCCGACCTGCTCGCCAAGGCGGCTGGTTCGCCGACCATGGGTGTCGTCGTCGAGGACCCGAAGACATCACGGCACCCGATCGCGACGCGGGCCGGAACCCGCAACATGCGGGCGGAGAACTATAGGCAGTTGCGTGCCAATCTTCAGTTCGCGAATCTTGATGCGCATCCGCGGGTCATCGCCGTCACAAGCTCGATCCCATCCGAGGGCAAGACGACGGTGGCCATCAATCTCGCGTCCACACTCGCCGAGGCGGGCTTCAGCGTGTGCCTGGTCGACGCCGACCTACGTCGGCCCACGGTCGCCAAGGTGCTCGGCCTGCTCAGCCCGGTCGGCCTCACCAGCGTGCTGATCCATCAGATCGAGTTGTCCGAGGCGATGCAGAACGCTGGGTCCAGTTTCTATGTGCTCACTTCAGGACCTACCCCGCCGAACCCGAGCGAGGTGCTGGCATCGACCTACGTCCGTGACGTCATCCGCTCGCTGCTCGACAAGGTCGACTACGTCGTCGTCGACACGGCCCCGCTTCTGCCGGTCGCCGACGGTTCCGAGGTGGCCGCCATCGCAGACGGAACGCTGCTGGTCGCGCGTCACGCCGTCACGACCGATGCGCACGTCAAGCGCGCTGTCCACACACTCGATCGGGTCGATGCGAACTTGATCGGTGTTGTCCTGAATCGCGTGCCGTCGAAGAAGAACAATGAATATGGCTACACCTATTACCGCTCCGAGGTCGATGGGGCCACGCACTCACGTCGGGAGGCACGTAGTTCGCGCAAGAGCGACAAGATCAAAGACGAGGCCAACGCCAGGGAGTAGTAGGTTCTACGCTGTCCGCGCCGCTGGCCGATCGCAAATTTCCGGGAGTGTTCACTAGTGGGTTCCGTCGACGCCGTTGTCACCGGGGCGGGTGGGTTCATCGGCGGGCATCTGGTCGCTGCCCTGCTGGCACAAGGCAATTCGGTGCGCGGACTGGACACCAAGCCGCTCGACGAGTGGTGCCAACTGCACCCGGGTGCCGAAAGTGTCCAAGGCGATGTCTCTTTGCTCGCCGATGCACGTGCCGCGGTCGAGGGTGCCGGCGTCGTCTACAACCTGGCCGCCGACATGGGTGGCATGGGCTTCATCGAGAACAACAAGGCCGCCTGCATGCTGTCGGTACTCACCAGCACGCACGTCCTGCAGGCCGCCAACGACGCCGGCGTCGAGCGGTACTTCTACTCCTCCTCCGCCTGTGTGTACGCCGCCGAGCACCAGACCAGCCCCGATGTTGTGCCGCTACGCGAGTCCGACGCCTACCCGGCCATGCCCGAAGACGGTTACGGCTGGGAGAAACTGTTCAGCGAGCGGATGTGCCGGCACTTCTACGAGGACTACGGCCTGCAGACCAGGGTGGCGCGCTATCACAATGTCTACGGTGAGTTCGGCACGTGGGACGGTGGCCGCGAGAAGGCGCCGGCCGCGATCTGCCGCAAGGTCGCCATGGCTGTGATCACCGGCGGCACCACCATCTCGATCTGGGGCGACGGCAAGCAGACCCGCAGCTTCACCTACATCGACGACTGCGTGCACGGTACCCAGTTGATCACCGATGCCGACGACCCCAATCCGGTGAACCTCGGCAGCGACGAGTTGGTGACCATCAATCAGATGGTCGATATCGTCGAAGGCATCGCCGGCATCACCCTCGATCGGCAGTACGACCTCTCCGCCCCGCAGGGCGTGCGCGGGCGCAGCAGCGACAACACCGAGATCGAGCGCCGCTACGGCTGGGCACCCTCGACCACACTCACCGACGGCCTCGAGCGCACGTACCGGTGGATCTTCGACGAGGTCAAGAAGAGTGTCGGCTGAGCGAAGCCGGATTCCGCATATATCCGATTGGACGGATGTGATGTCGACGGGCGGGAGTGGTGGTTGTGGGATACGCTCCCGGGCAGGCTTTTTCTGACGTGAGGGACGCCATGGTGTTGCCGGTACGACGCGCGCTCAGCGCTCTCGCCGTGCTCGGGCTATTCCTGATGACCCTAGCCTTCGCCCAGGGCTCGTCGGCAGCGTCGCCATACCCGCCAGCGGGCTCTGCTGCGGTGTCGGTAAG
>QHCC01000016.1 GCA_003243915.1 Pseudonocardiales bacterium
TGGTAGTCCTTCTCGCCGAAGAAGGCGAGCGCCGGCCGGGTCAGGTTGATCAGCTTGGCCACTACCGTGAGGACGCCGGTGAAGTGCGTCGGCCGCACCGCGCCCTCGAGGTCGGTGCCCAGCGGGCCGGGGTCGACGCGGACCTGCGGGGCACCGCCGGGATAGACGTCGGCCACCGCCGGTGCCCACACGATGTCGGCCCCTGCGCGCTCGCAGATCGCGACGTCGTCGGCGAGCGTGCGCGGGTAGACCGCAAGATCCTCTGCCGGCCCGAACTGCAGGGGATTCACGAAGATGGTGACCAGCACCGACTCGCAGACCGCGCGGGCCTGCTCGATCAAGGCGACGTGTCCGGCGTGCAGGGCACCCATCGTGGGCACCAGCCCGACCGGAGCGGTGCGGCCGTCGCGGGCGCCGACGAACTCGGCGCGCGAATGCACAAGCGTCGTCACGGCTGCGCCAGCGTTTCGAGCACCGCGGCGAGTTGGGGCTCGCTCAGGCGGCCGGAGGCATGAGCCCGTTCGGCAGTTCGGCGCGCCATCGCCAGGTAGGACGGCAACACGTCCGGGGCCTCGGCGGCAATCGTGCGCAGGTGGGTGGCCAGCGTGGCCACGTCGCCCCGCGACACCGGCCCGGTGAGTGCCGCGTCCCCCAGGCGCAGCACGTTGTCGAGCGCGGCACTGAGCAGCGGCGCGAGCAGCCGCGCGGGCTGCTCCACGTCTGCGCCGTCGAGCATCCCGAGCGCGTCGTTCACCAGCGTCACCAGGTGGTTCGAGCCGATTGTGAGCGCCGCGTGATAGAGCGGGCGGGCGACTTCGGGCACCCACACCGGCTCCCCGCCCATCTCGACGACCAGCGATTCGGCGACCGGGCGCAGCTCGTCGGGCGCAGTGACCCCGAACGTCGCCCCCTCGACGCGCTCGACGTCCTCGGGACGGCCGGTGAACGTCATGACCGGATGCAGCGCCAGGGCAAGGACGCCGCGCGCCGCCGCAGGATCGAGGACGCCGATCCCCTGCGCGCCCGACGTGTGCCCGACGAGCTGCCCCCCGCGCCATGCGCCGGTAGCGGCCAGGCCGGCCACCAGCGCTCGCAGCGCGTCGTCGGGAACCGCTAGCAGGACGAAGTCGGCCAGCGCGACCACCTCGTCGGGCGCCACGATCGGCACGCCGGGCAGCACTCTCTCGGCGCGCCGCAGGGATTCGGCCGATACCCCGCTCGCGGCCACCACCGAGTGGCCGGCGCGGGCAAGTGCCGCACCCAGCGCCGTCCCCACCCGGCCCGCACCGACGATGCCGACACGCAGCCGCGCTGGTCGCGCTGTGCTCACGGGCGTCCTCGGATTGTGGGATCTGGACGCGGCCAGCGTACTAAGGTTGAGTTGCTAGGGGGCTTGGGGTGACTGAGCCAGCGTAGGAATCGACGGGCCCAGGGGAGCCGATCCCCGCCGGTGCCCGCAGCGAAGCGAGGACCCCGGTGACCGTGGACGTTCAACAAGTCGTGGCGCAGAGCGCCGACGCGGCCGACCTGCACGCCCCGGTACCGACGCTGCTGCTCGAAGTGCAGACCCTGCTCGGCTCGCTGAGCGCGACCGTCACGACGATAACCGACCGCGGCCGCCGCCCGTTCCGGCCGCCGCCGGACTGGCCGACGCGGCTCGGCGAGCTGGCCTACGGGGTCTACCTGCTCGCCGACCAGACCGGAGTCGACGTCACGCAGGTCGTCACGAAAACGGCGGACAACCTGCACGCCCACGCCCGGCAGCTACAGGCGGGCGACGAGCGCGGCTGGCCGTTCGAGACCTCCTGAGCCATCGGCCCTGGATTCATAGTGCCCGACGTGCCCTCGGTCGCAGCGAATCGGAGCACCGGTGTGCATCGGTGCCGCTCCCTGGTGGCTCGGCCTGGCTGGGCACTGCTCGCTGGCGGCTCGCTGACGATGCTCGCTGAAGTTGTTCAGAGGGCGAGCATTTTCTGGACGGCCTGCCGCGTGACACCCATCTGCCGTGCGATGTCGGCCTGCGAGAAGCCCTCCCTGATGAGGCCGCGAACGATGTCGCGACGCTCGCCCGCGAGCTGTCGTGCCAAGCGGGCGTGTTTCAGTGCTTCCGCTCGTACTTCGTTGAGGTGCCGGAAGGCCTCGTCGTGCGCCCCGGCGCCGTCATTGCTCGTCATCCCACGACTATGACAACCCGCTGTTGTCGATGTCAACCGGTCGTTGTCACCGGTCGCTCGTCGGGCCGCGCTGCACGCTTCAAGGCCGAGGAGACCGACGCGAACTCACGCCAGTGCGGACCTGGTCTAGATTTGTCCCGATTCCCCTGCTGACGCGCACCGCTGAGATCGCTACGTTGGCACCATGAGCAAACTCCCGATCATGGCGGCGGCACTCGGACTGGCCGCGGGCGTCGCAGTAACCCGGCACGCGCACGAGTCGCCGTCCTCACCCTGGTGGGATGAGCGGGTCGGGTCCACTCCGCTGCGGCGCTCGGACCTACCGGTCGGAGGCACGCTGGCGTTCGTGGCAGCCAGGTCGCTACGCAGGCGAGGGCATCGTGGCACTGCTGGCGTGGTGCGCGGCCTCGGCCTCGGCGCTGCCCTCGGGGCCGTCGGCACCGGACTGCTGGATCCGCTCCCCTCCGCCTGACCATTCGCTGGGGCGCAGGTGCCCCAGCCCGGCTCGAACGGCCCGCTCGCCTGGCAGCCCGTCGACGTCCCCACCCCGGCATGGATACCGCGTGATGATCACCGAAGCGTGGAAGAAAACAAGCAAGCATCATTGATTTATTCGCAGTGGCATGCCAGGCTCGGCCCCGTGGCCGACCTGCACGCCCTCGTCGCCGACCTCGTGGCAGAAGGTGACGAACTCGACCGCACGGTCGCGTCGTTGCCGGAGTGCGACTGGGGCCTGGCGACCCCCGCCGCGGGCTGGTCGATCGCCTACCAGATCGGCCACCTGGCGTGGACCGACGACGTGGCGATGCTGGCGGCAAGCGATCCCGCCCGCTTCCAGCTCGAGATCGAGCGGGCGCTGGCGAGCTACGACGGATTCGTCGATCGCGCCGCGGCCGAGCGCGCCGCCCAGGCGCCGGCGCAGCTCCTCGCCGGGTGGCGCACCGGCCGCACCGCCCTCGCCACGGCTTTGGCGGCGGTGCCCGCCGGGGTGAAGCTGCCGTGGTTCGGGCCGCCGATGAGCGCGGCGTCGATGGCCACCGCCCGGCTGATGGAGACGTGGGCGCACGGCCAGGACGTCTGCGACGCCCTCGGCGTCCGACGCGCCCCGACCGCGCGCCTGCGGCACGTCGCACACATCGGCGCCCGCACCCGCGACTTCGCCTACCTCCTGCACGATCGTCGCGTCCCCGCCGAGC
>QHCC01000017.1:0-137 GCA_003243915.1 Pseudonocardiales bacterium
AGGAGAACACCACCTTCGGCATGTCCCGCCAGCGGCGGGCGAACTCGATCTGCGCCGCTGTGGCGCCAGGCTGCTGGTCGGCGGTCGGCCAGTGGGAGCTCATCGTCTCCCACAGTTTGCGCCCGTACAGCGCAAGG
>QHCC01000017.1:283-18629 GCA_003243915.1 Pseudonocardiales bacterium
TTCGGCGTACAGACCAACACGGCCCGGAAAATTCATCGGTCAGACCACACCGAGGGCCGGTTGACCACCGCGCCAAGCGGATGCTGCGTACGGAGGGAACGGCAACCGGTTCCCGATTGGCGCCGACGTGACGAGTCCGCGCTCCAGGCCGCCGTCCCGCGAGACCCGCCCGCTCGAGTGCCCGGCCGTCGGGCGTCAACCGCGACAGCACAGCGCGCCATTTCGACTCATCTCCGCGCCGTGTCATCCGCTGCTGAAGCCGCGCCCATCGACGGATCTGGCGTTCCGCCACCGGCATCGCCCAGCGGCGGGACCGTCGTCGAAAATGGGCCGACAAATGGGTCGGTCCGACGTCCGTGAGTGCACGGAGTGCCACGTGGCGTCGCCCCGTGCCGCAAAATGTCAGGGTCACATGAGGGTCACATGATCAAGGGCTCCAGTGCCGAAGCACTGGAGCCCTTGTATTTGCTGCCTTGCGTTGTAGCGGGGGCAGGATTTGNNCTACCGAGCTGCTCCACCCCGCGCCGTTGCGTTCAGCCTACCTGGCCCGGCCGCGGGCCTCCAAACCGGTGCCTCACCTGCTCTTCGTGCCCGACGGGTTCGGCGAGGACGGCGTGGTGGCTCCGGACGGTAGCGGGCCGTACTTCGCGAGGTATTTCTGCAGCAGCGTGAGGACCGTCGCCTGCGCCTGCGCCTGATCGTTGAAGGTGCCGGTTCGGTTGGCCTGCTCGAGTTTCTGGAACGCGTCGTTGAGCTGCGCCAGCGCCGCCTTCTGGTCGACCGCGGGCGGTGTCGTAGGCGGCGGCGACGTGCCCGACGGCGGGCTGGACGAGGTCGGCGGCGTGGACGGGCCGCCGCCGGGGACAGTGCCGCCGTTGCTCGGAATCGTCTCGCCGGTCGAGTGGTTCGGCTTGAGGTCGCTCAGAGCGTTGGCCAGCGTCGCCGCATAACCGATCGAATCCCCGTACACGACCAGCACCCGCTGCAGGGTCGGATAGCTGCCCTTGCCCTGCACCGCTTGCACGTACAGGGGCTCGACGTACAGGAACGAGCTCCCGACCGGCAGTGTGAGCAGGTTCCCGTGCACGACGCTGGATCCGCCGCCGGCAGTGTTGAAGAGCGACAGGTCCTTCGTGATCACCGAGTTGGTCGTGAGGATGTTCGAGATCTGTTCCGGCCCGTTCGTCACAGCGCCGGTCGGCACCTTGAGCACGGTGATCTGGCCATAGTTCGGGCCCGGATCGCTGTTCACGCTGACGAAGGCGGCCAGGTTCTGCTTGCTGTTGACGATCATCGGGCTAGTCAGCTGGAACTGCGCGGTGGTGCTGCCGCCGCTCGGGGGCGAAGCGAGCACGTAGTACGGAGGTTGGTTGGCCTGGGTGTCGGCGGGGTCGGTCGGCACCGTCCACTTGTCACCCACGTTGTAGAACGTCACCGCGTCGTCGACGTGATAGGCACCCAACAGGGACCGCTGTGCCTCGAAGAGGTCCTCGGGGTAACGCACGTGCGAGAGCACCGAAGCGGGCATTGCCGACTTCGGCTGGACGAGGCCGGGGAAGCTCGACATCCACGCCTTGAGCACCGGGTCCTTGTCGTCCCACTGGTAGAGCGTCACCTTTCCGGTGTAGGCATCGACGGTGGCCTTGACCGCGTTGCGGATGTAGTTGATCTGGTCGTTGGGCTGACCGGCCGTCTTGCCTGTCGTGGACAACGAGTCCGTGGTGAGGTCGGCGAGCGAATGGCGCTCCGAGTAGGGATAGTTGGAGATCGTGGTGTACCCATCGACCATCCACACGATGTTGCCCGAGCTGGAGTCGATGATCGGGTAGGGATCTCCGTCGACCTTCAGGAACGGCGCGATCTTCTGCACCCGCTGCCGAGGATCACGATTGAAGATGATCTTCGCGCCCTTCGCGCTCACGGCGTTGTTGAGCAGGAAGTTGGTCTGTTTGAAATTGACCGCGAACGCCAGCCGATTGACGAAGTTCCCCAGCGAGACGCCCCCGCCGCCGGCGTAGGTCACCTTGGCCGCGTCGCTGCCGTCGTACTCCTGGGCGCCACCCTGGGCTCCCACGATCGAGTAGTTCGGCAGCAGCTCGCCGTAGTACGTGGCCGGATTCTTCAGACCAAGCGGCCCGCTCGGCGGGATGTTGCTCTCCGTGTACAGGTTCTTGTTGTTGGTGACGTCGGTGTTCGCGGCAGCGGCGACGAATCCGTAGCCGTGGGTGTAGACGGTGTGCTGGTTGATCCAGTTGTTCTGGGTGCCGGCGAGGTTGCTGGCCTGCAACTCGCGCACACCGACGATGTAATCGCTCATGACGCCGTTGGTGGCGTAGCGGTCGACATCGAGCTTCTGTGCGAAGCCGTAGACGTTACGGATCTGCTGCTGCTGGGTGAATGTGCTCGAGAGCCGGTTCGGGTCGAGGATGCGGATATCGTCGATGGTCGGGTTGGTCGAGACGATCTGCGCGGGGTCAGGTGACGAGGTCACGTCGTAGGTCTTATAGCTCACCTGCTTGTCTGTCTCGATGCCGTACGCCTTGCGGGTGGCCTGAATGTTGCGCGCGATGTAGGGCTTTTCCTTCGAGCTGGCGTTCGGCCTGACCGACACCTGCTGCACGATCGCCGGGTAGATGCCGCTGATCAGGATGCTGAGAATGAGCAACACCGCGAAGCCGATCCCCGGCAGTATCGCGCTGCGCAGCCACATGCTGGCGATCAGGCCGATGGCGATGATGATGGCGATCGAGAACAGGATCGTCTTGGCCTGGAGGGACGCGTGCACGTCGGTGTAGGAGGCCCCGGTGAACTTGCTGCGGGAGGAGAACACCAGGCCGTACCGATCCAGCCAGTAGGCGACCGCCTTCAGCGACACGAACACGAAACCGAGCACAGTCAGGTGCCGCCGCGCCGCCAGGGTGATCTTCGGGCCGGGGGTCTGCAGCCGGATCGCCCCGGAGAGGTAGTGCACGCCCACCGACAGGATCAGCGCGAACAGGACTGCGGTGAAACCGAAGCCGAGCATCAGCCGGTACGCGGGGTAGTCCCAGGCGAAGAACGAGATGTCGCGGTGGAACTGGGGATCCACCTGGCCGAAGGACGAGCCGTGCAGCCAGAGCAGCCACGTCTGCCAGTGGCCCTGAGCCGACAGGCCCGAGGCGAGCAGCGCGATGCCGACAACGCCGGCCAGAACCAGCTTCTTGCGCGGCTCGACCATCACTCGGTACCGCTCGAGGTTCTGCTGCTCGGGTGACATCGGCCGGAACGGCGGCCGCAGCAGATAGGCGACGACGAGGTTCGCGCCGATGATTATCGCCATCGTCAGCCCGAAGACGAAGAACAGGATCACCTTGGTCCACAAGACGGTCCGGTAGACCTGGCGGTAGCCGACCTCGCCGAACCACAGCCAGTTGACGAAGATCCCGGTGAGCGAGGTGAGCACGATCAAGGCGAGGATCAGGATGCCTGCCACCGCGAGGGCGATCTTCCACCGTCGGGACAGGGCCAGGCTCGGAATCGGCGGCCGCATGGCCACGGGCAGTCTCCTCGACGCGGAACGGTCAGCTCTGATCACAACGTACCGGCCGGCCGGTGGGTTCCGCTCGGCCGCCGACCGGCGTGCTGCACGATGGGACGGTGCCCGAGCCCGTCTTCCTGGAGTCAGCCGCCGCCGAGATCGAGGCCCACGTCGGTGACTCCGGCTGGGACCATGCGCCGGTGCTGTTCGCGCTGGTGCGCGCCGGGCAATTCGCCGTCGACGAACCGGACACCGCGGCCAGGCTGGGCTTGGGCGAGGATGCGGGCGACGCGCTCACGCCGATCGAGCAGGACGGGTTGCCGGACGGGCCGTTGGACGAGGCCCTCGCCCAGATCGGGTGGCCCGGCTCGGTGGCCGGCTGCGCGTTGTGCCAAGAGATCGTGATGCTGCCCCCGGCAGCACAGGACGAGGTGGCCGATGACCCCGCCGCCGCGGCGAGTCACCCCTTGCGATGCGAAGCGCGACTGGTGGTCGCAGTGCTGCGCGGCGGCACGAGCGCCGCGGTGCTCCGGCTCAGGGGCGCGGACGGGGCCGCCGATGACGAGCTGCTCACGGGACCCGACCTCGCGCCGAACCTCGTGGCGGCCTTGCTGGCCACGCTCGAGTAGCCGGCCTCAGCAGCGCGGGGTGGCCTGTCCCGCCTGCAGCGCCAGCAGATCCTTCACCGCCGCGTGCAAGGTGTCGACCTGCACGACCGTCAGCCCCTTCGGGGTCGCTGCCCGCACCTCGGGGCAGTTGCCGGCCGGAGCCAGGAATATCGTCGCGCCCTTGTGTCGCGCGGCGATCATCTTCAGCGCGATCCCACCGATGGGGCCCACCTTGCCGTCGGGATCGATTGTCCCGGTGCCGGCGATGAACATGCCTTTGGTGAGATCAACGGTGCCGACCTTGTCCATGATCCCCAGGGCGAACATCAGCCCCGCGGACGGACCCCCGATCTGATTGCCGAGCCCGAGGTCGACCTCGAACGGCGCCAGGCAGCCGTTGTCCACGGTGATCCCCAGCCGCGCTCCCTTGCCGCCGGCGCGCGGGGTGGTGAGCACCACGGTGAGCACCACCGGTTTGCCCGCGCGCGTCACGGACACCTTCGCGGCGGTGCCGGGCGTTTGCGTTCCCAGCACCGCGGCGATCTTCTCACTCGAGTCGATCGGTCGGCCATTCAGCTCGAGCAGCCGGTCGCCCGGATGCAGCACTGCGCGTGCAGGTCCCTTCGGATCGACGGTGATCACCCCGAAGCCCTTGCCATACCCGAGTTCGCAGAATGCTGCGGCCGTCGCGCTGTCCTGCGATTGCGTGAATTCCTGGAGGTTCTGGGCGTTGACCTGCTGCTGACTCGTGCCCGGTGGGTAGATCGCGGCCTTCGGCACGACGACCTCGTCGTGCAGGAGCCAGCCGTCGAGGGCCGCGAATGCGGTGAGTGGCTGGGTCGAGACGTTGACGGTCGTCAGGTTCAGGTGCCCGCTCGTTGCCTTGGCCGTCGTGCCGTTGATGACGATGATGGTGTCGCCGGAGTCGTCGGTGCCCAGCGTGTTGTAGGTCGGGCCAGGCGACAGGATGACGTAGGGCACCGGCATCGTGAGCGCCAGGACGAACAGCACCAGGAAGAGGACCCCGCCCACGAGCAGGGTGCGCAGACGACGACTCACCACGGCACCCTATCTGGCGCCGCGCCGCGCGCCGTCAGTCGCGCACGGCCGCGCGACGGGGTCGGGCTGCGCCGGGCGCCACGCGCGTCGCGCCGCGCGTCGGAACGACCAAGGCAGCCAGGTAGTCGCGGTGGGCCCGGATGGCCGCGTGCCCGGTGGGGATCCGCTCCGGGCGGCCCCGCCACCACGTCCACAGTGACGCGAGCACCGTCGCGGCCACCGGAACCGACAACCACATCGCCCAGGCCACGATCGCGACGCTACCGCTCCTAGGACGTTCACCGTCGGCGCAACACAGGTCCCGGGGGGAACAAAGGGCGTGCATCGCTCGTCGCTACTACCGTGGCAGACATGAGTAGCGGCAGCAGCAATCTTCCGTTCGGATTCGGCAGTGACGACGGTGAGGCCGGTAGCAGTGGCGGTGGCGACCTGACGGGGGCCATGCCGTTGTTCGCCGAGCTACAGAAGCTGATGTCGTGGTCCGGAGGTCCCGTCAACTGGGATCTGGCCCGCCAACTCGCGGTCTCGAGTCTCGGCGGCGAGCAGCAGGAGGTGAGCACCGCCGAAGACGCTGCGGTGGCCGACGCGGTGCGGCTCGCTGACCTCTGGCTGGACGAGGTCACCGACCTGCCCTCGGGAGTCGCATCGGTGCAGTCGTGGACCCGGCTGGAATGGATCGAGAAGACGCTGCCGGTGTGGGCGGCCCTGTGCGACCCCGTTGCGTCGCGGGTCGTGGCCGCCATGTCCTCGGCGATCCCGGCCGAGCAGCTGGCGCAGATGGGCGCCGGAAACCCGCTGGCCGGCATCATGAGCCAGGTCGGCGGCCTCATGTTCGGCGCTCAGGTCGGGCAGGGGCTCGGCGGGCTGGCCCAGGAGGTCGTCGCGTCCACAGACGTGGGCGTCCCCCTCGGGCCGACCGGCGTCGCCGCGCTCATCCCGCAGAACGTGGCAGCGTTCGGTGCCGGCCTGGAACGGCCCGCCGACGAGGTGCGGCTCTATCTCGCCCTGCGCGAGGCAGCCCACCAGCGGCTGTTCGGGCACGTGCCGTGGCTCCGGCAGCGGCTGCTCGACACCGTCGAGGCGTACTCGCGGGGAATCAGTGTCGACATGTCCGCGATCGAACGCGCCATGAGCGACATCGACCCATCGAATCCGGAGAGCATGCAGAATGCCCTGGCGGGCGGCCTGTTCGCGCCCGAGGAGACGCCCGAGCAGCGCACTGCGCTGCGTCGGCTCGAAACGCTGCTCGCGCTCGTCGAGGGATGGGTCGACGCGGTGGTCGCCGCCGCAGCGAACGAGCGCATGCCGGGCGCCGAAGCGTTGCGGGAGGCCTCCCGCCGCCGGCGCGCCACCGGCGGTCCGGCAGAGCAGACCTTCGCCACGCTGGTCGGGTTGGAGCTGCGACCGCGACGGCTGCGCGAGGCGGCCGCGCTGTGGTGGGGCGTTACCGAGAAGCACGGCGTCAGCGGGCGCGACGCGATCTGGTCGCACCCCGACCTGCTGCCAAGTGCCGACGACCTCGACGACCCGCTCGGCTTCGCAGACACGATCGGCGGCGAGCAGCTCACCGGTTTCGAGGATGTGCAGCCCACGGACCCGGAGACACCCGCGGCGTCATGACGCACGCGGCGCCTCGACATCGTCGCCCCGGAGACACCCGCGGCGTCATGACGCACCTGGCGTCTCGACATCACCGGCGAGGTCGTCGGCGATGTGCAGGTTCGCGCCCGCGCTGATGCCGTCGAGGTAACCGCGGGCTCGCTCGGTGCGCGGGAAGCGATTGACCAGAGACCAGAAGTCCCGGCCGTGTCCTGGCACGAGCAGGTGCGCCAGCTCGTGCAGCAACACGTAGTCCTGCACCCACGGGGGCATGTCGCGCAGCTTGTCCGACAGCCGGATGGTGCGGTCGACGGGCGTGCACGAGGCCCAGCGGGTGCGCATGTTGACCACCCACCGGACGCCGGCGGGCTTGGCGCGCCCGCCCAGGTAGTCGGCCGAGAGTGCACCTGCGCGCCGCATCAGCTCGGCATCAGTGCCCGCGCGCCGGGTGCCGCGGCGGGTGCCGGTGTCGAGCCGGGCGACCATCTTGGCGACCCACTGGGCCTCCTCGGCGCGGGTGAACGCGGCGGGGATCAGCACGACAATGCGCTGCCCGTCACGGTAGGCGGACACCGTGCGACGTCGGCGTGCACTACGCCGCACCTCGACCGTGACCTCGCCAGCGACACGCATGACGCCCACGTTAACGCCCGCATGGGACAGCCGCCGCAATCCACAGACCGCCCCCGATTTCCACAGCCTCGGTCGGGCTATTCGGACTCCGCCCACAGAGTTATCCACAGGTGTGGACATTCACGTGAAGCTGAGCGTCAGGGTTTGCCGGACGTCACGACATGTCCACCACCGACCTGTGGATAACCGCCTGAGGCAGTTCCGCCGTGCCACCGTGAACCCCATGGCCCGCAGCAGCCCGTTCGACGTGATGCTGAACCCAGCCGTGCGGCTGCTGTGGCGCTCCGAGGACGTCGTCCAACTCGAGCTCGGCGCGCGCGCTGTGCTCGTCGAGGGCGTCGACTCGACATTTATGCGCCGCCTCGGCCCTGCGCGCGGCGGTGCGGCGGTTCCGGCGGCCGCCGCGCCCGCGGTCGGCGACGACGCGGCCGGGCACTCCCTGACCAGCCTGGCTGCCGCGGGCTACCTCTGGCCGCGTGTCGACCCCGACGGTGCCACCGACAGCGATGCCCGGCTGGCGGCCCCGCAGCCGAGACTTGCGGCCGACCTGGCCGCCCTCACGGCGCGACACGGCCAGGGCGCGGCCGAACGGCTCAATGCCCGCCGGCATTGCGCAGTCGCGATCCACGGCAACGGGCGGGTCGCCGCGCACGTTGCCGCCCTGCTTGCCGCCGCCGGCATCGGGCGCGTTCATCTCGTCGACGCCGACGACGTGCGGCTATATCAGGCGATGCCCGGCGGTGTCGGCCCTGCCGACGAGGGCAGGCGGTTCGTCGCCGCGGCCAGCGCCGCAGTGCGACGGGCCGCACCGGACGCCGACACCACCCCGCTGCCGATCGGCGAGCGCCCCGACCTCGTCGTCCTGGCCGTCGACGTGCCCATCGACAGTGATCGTCGCGACGGGCTGCACGCGCGCGGGTGCGCCCACCTGGCAGTGCGTCTGGGCGCGGACCACGGCGTAGTCGGGCCGCTGGTCATCCCTGGGCTCACCAGCTGCTTACGCTGCGCCGACCTGCACCGCCGCGACCGCGACCCCGCCTGGAGCGCGCTGGCGGTCCAGCTCACCGTCGCCCGGCGGCACGGTGCGGCCTCCGACGTCGCCCTGGCCACCGTCGTCGGCGGTATCACCGCGCTGCAGGCGCTGGCCTACCTCGACGGCGACGAGGCCGCAGCCATCGAGGGCACCCTGGAGCTGCAGCTGCCCGACTGGCGGATCCGACGCCGAAGCTGGCCGGCCCACCCAGATTGCGATTGTGGTCGGACGCCTGCGGCACAATGACCGAGTGAGCGATATCCCGCAGCGGCGCGTGGCCCGAACGGCGAAGCTCGCATCCCTTCCGCTGGGCGTTGCCGGGCGCGCGACGGTCGGGCTGGGCAAGCGGATCAGCGGCAAGTCCGCCGATGCCGTCAGCGCCGAAATGCAGGCCCGCACCGCAGAGCAACTCTTCAGCGTGCTCGGTGAGCTCAAGGGCGGTGCGATGAAGCTCGGACAGGCGCTGTCGGTGTTCGAGGCCGCCCTGCCCGAGGACACCGCCGCGCCCTATCGCGAGGCACTCACCAAGCTGCAGGAAGCTGCCCCGCCCATGCCTACGGCGACCGTTCACCGGGTGCTCGACGAGCAGTTCGGCCGGCGCTGGCCCGATCGCTTCCGATCCTTCGACGACGTCCCCGCCGCGGCAGCGAGCATCGGCCAGGTGCATCGCGCGGTGTGGGCCGACGGGCGCGCGGTGGCCGTGAAGCTGCAATACCCCGGCGCCGGTCCGGCCTTGCTGGCCGACTTCACCCAGCTGTCCCGGATGGCCTGGCTGTTCGGGCGGATGTCACCGGGGCTCGAGGTCAAGCCGCTGCTGGCCGAGCTCAAGGAGCGAGTGCTCGAGGAGCTCGACTACGCCCTCGAGGCCGACGCCCAGCGCGGATTCGCCGCCGCGTTCGCCGACGATCCCGATATCGCCATCCCCCGCGTCGTCGCAAGCGCCCCGAAGGTGATCGTCACCGAGTGGCTCGAAGGCACCCCGCTGTCGCGCATCATCGCCGGCGGGAGCGCCGCGGACCGCGACCACGCCGGTTCGCTGCTCGCCCTGCTGCACTACTCCGCACCGGCCAGGGCCAAGCTGCTGCACGGCGACCCGCACCCGGGCAATTTCCGGATCCTGGCCGACGGGCGCCTCGGCGTGGTCGACTTCGGCGCCGTCGCGCGGCTGCCGGGCGGCTTCCCCGAACCGCTGGGCCGGCTGACCCGGCTGGCCCTGGACGGCGACCGACACGGCGTCATGAGCGAGATGCGGGCCCAGGGTTTCCTGCGCTCCGGCGTCGCGGTCGATGCGCAGCAGGTCATGGATTACCTCAGCCCGATCGTCGCCCCCCTGGTGACGCCGACGTTCACCTTCAGCCGCCGGTGGATGCGCCAGCAGGCCAATCGGCTCGCCGACCCGCGCAGCCAGGACGCCCGCGTCGGGCGGCAGTTCAACCTGCCGCCGTCCTACCTGCTCATCCATCGGGTCACGCTCGGCTCCATCGGGGTGCTCTGCCAGCTCGGGGCCACTGCGCCCTACCGCGCGCTGGCCGAGCAGTGGCAGCCCGGATTCGCCGAGCCGGCGGCGTGAGCACCCAGCCGGCTCCCGAGAGCGTCTTCACCTACGGCGCCCCGGCCCTGAAGTTCGGCGACGGCGCCTCCGACGAGATCGGCTACGACCTGGCGCAGCTGGGTGCGAGCCGGGCGCTGGTCGTGACCGACCGGGGTGTCGCCGCCACCGGCGTTCCCGAGCGCGTCGCGGCGCAGATGGCGCAGTTCGGCGTCCAGGCGGTCGTGTTCGACGGCGTTCGCATCGAACCGACCGACGAGAGCATGCAGGTCGCGATCGACTGGGCCCGCGCGAACGGACCGTGGGACGCCTTCGTGGCGGTCGGCGGGGGCTCGAGCATCGACACCGCCAAGGCAGTCGACCTGCTACTGACCAACCCCGGCGAGCTGATCGACTACGTCAACGCACCGGTCGGCGGCGGCCGGGCGCCCACCAACCCGCTGCATCCGTTGGTCGCGGTGCCCACGACGACCGGCACCGGCGCCGAGAGCACCACGATCTGCGTCATGGATGTGCTTGCGCAGCGGGTGAAGTCCGGCATCAGCCACGCGCGGCTGCGCCCGACACTCGCAGTCGTCGATCCGGCCCTGACACTCACGCAGCCCGCCGGCGTCACCGCGTCGGCCGGCATGGACATCCTGTGCCACGCGCTGGAGAGCTACACCGCCCGTGCCTACACGGCGGTCGCGCGCAAGGAGCCGGCGCAGCGGGTGCCGTACTGCGGTTCCAACCCGATCTCGGACATGTGGTCGGAGAAGGCGCTTTCCCTGATGGCGTCGAGCTTCCGGCGGGCCGTGACCCACGGCGACGACCGTGCCGCCCGCGGCTCCATGGCCTTGGCGGCGACGTTCGCGGGCTTGGGCTTCGGCAACGCCGGCGTTCACATCCCGCACGCCAACGCCTACCCGATCGCCGGGCAGGTTCACGACTACCATCCCGCCGACTACCCCGCCGGTGCGGCGCTGGTGCCGCACGGCATGGCCGTATCGCTCACCGCACCGGAGTCCTTCCGGTTCACCTTCGACGCCGCGCCGGATCGGCATGTGCGCGCCGCGCGCCTGCTCGACCCGTCCGTTGACATGCCCTCGGATCCCGCCGCCCTGCTCGCGGGGGTGCTGACCCGGCTGATGCGCGATATCGGCATTCCCGACGGGATCGCGGCCGTCGGGTTCGCAGCCGCGGATGTGCCTGAGCTCGTCGAGGGCTCGCTCAAGCAGCAGCGGCTGCTGGCCACGGCGCCACGGCCGGTGACCGAGGACGACCTGGCCGGCATCTTCGAACGCTCGATGTCGCTGTGGTGAGCGCACGCTGAACTACCTGCCAACGCCCCCGGGTCGTGTCGTGTGGACGTGTCGGCGCCGGCAGGTTGGAATGAGAGCGTGCAGGAGACGTGCTCGATCTGCGGCAGGGTTGCCGACGCCGAGGGGGACGGCGATCCCCCGCTGGCCTGGTGCGCCGACGTGATCGAGACACGCGACGGACACCGCACCCGCTGGGTGTGCGGGGAATGTGCCCGCCGCTACGTCCGCTCGATCGAGGCCAAGCTCGACCAGGAGTGGTGGTAACGCAAGACGGCCGCCGGATCGGCTGATCCGGCGGCCGTCGACGGCCGAACACGCGCGGCGACGCCGCGCGGCCGAGACAGACCTAGAGGTCCCGGAGGGCGTCGCGCTGCTTGGCGGCGCGCCCCCGTCGCCCCGCGGCGTGGCCGCGCAGGTCCAATCGATGCCAGCGACTGGCCGCGGCCAGCTCGCTGACGACGCGCTGGTGCTGCGCCTCTTGATGTTGCGCCCGCATTCGTTCTCGCGCGAGCGCTTCATGCATGGAATACATCTCGATGCTCCTTGTCGTGGGCGTGGTCGTGATGAGTCGGTTCGGTAGGCACAGCGCGCACCTTCGCGCTGCACCGTTCGTCCTTGCGGCGGGTCGGCGGTTGCCGATCGTGAGGGCGCTCGTCATGCAGCCACCTCGATGCGGTCGTCCTTGCGCGGACGGCCACGGGGGCGCTTGCGGGCGACGATCGCNNATCGCGCCACGCTCGAAGATCTCACCGCCCCAGACACCCCACGGCTCCCGACGCTCGAGAGCGCCGCTGAGGCACGCGAGCCGGGCCGGACAGTCCAGGCACAGGGCCTTGGCCTGCTCCAGTTCGGCGGGCGTCTCGGCGAACCACAGGTCGGGGTCCTGCACCCGGCAGGGCACGTCGTCCGGACACTCCTTGGCGAGCGGGTCGAGCCCGATCGGGTCAGGAACGAGATCCTCTGGTGCGAGGCTGGTCAACACGTCGGGTCACCTCCTTCGGTTTTGGGTCGGGTATCGAGTTGGACAAACAGAAAGGCCGCGGTTCCCATGCTGGGAGCCGCGGCCTCGAGGAGCCTGTCGCTGATCGTGATCAGCGGGGCACCCCTCGAGGAGGGCGGTCCTGCATGGCGGTGACGCGGGTATCGGCGCCGAACGTCGGCAGCGGCTTGATGACCAGGAACGTGGCGTCGTGGGAGCCGATGCCGGATGCACCTGCGAAACCGCTCTGTGCGTCGCCCGTGATCGACACGGGGACCTGCCAGGACGCTGCTCCGGCCGGCGCCACGAACGGCGACTCGCTGCAGGAGCGCAGGGCGGCCGCCGTCGCGTACGTAGTCATCAGCACTGGGCCACCCCCTTTCCTTCGGCAACGCACAAGATCATCAGGCGCGTGCGGTTCTCCTGCAGGCTAACGAAGGCTACGACAAACCTGCAAGCAATTAAACTAGCCGGTCTGAGCGGCCTCCGACGCAGACCTCGCGTAGACACTCGGTAGGGGGAGCAGGCGGCTCCGGGAGGGGCTTTCATGATCGACTTCACTGTGCTGGCGGTTGCCGGCCGCAGGTTCCCGGGCTGAGCGTCGCCGTGATCTCGATCCTGCGCGCCCCGAACGCGTCGCGTGACTCCGCGGGATCACGCGGCGCGGCTCTCGTCACCGTGCTGGCCGTGCTGTTCCTGACATTCCTCGATACGACGATCGTCAGCGTCACGCTCGGCAGTATTCAGTCCGAACTGAGTGTCGGCGTGATTTCCCTGCAATGGGTCGTGAACGGCTACGCACTGGTCTTCGCCAGCCTGATGCTCATCGCCGGCTCACTCAGCGATCGACTGGGTCGAAAGTGGGTCATGCTCGTCGGGATCGTCATCTTCTGCGGCGGATCGGTCCTGTGCGCCCTGGCCCCGAACGTCGGGACGCTGATCGCGGGTCGGGCCGTGATGGGAGTCGGTGCGGCGGCGTCCGAGCCGGGGACGCTGTCGGTGATCCGGCACCTCTACCCGGACCGCGCGCTGCGGGCGCGGGCGCTGGGCGCCTGGGCCGCGGTGTCCGGGCTGGCCCTGGCCCTCGGGCCGGTGATCGGCGGCGTGCTGGTCGGTGTCGGCGACTGGCGCACGGTGTTCTGGTTCAACCTGGCACTGGGCGCGGGGCTGCTCGTGGCGACCGCTGTGTTCGTACCCAACAGTGCCGACCCGCAGCCGGGCCGCCTCGATATCGCCGGGTTCGTCCTGGGCACCGCTGCGCTCGGCGCCACGATCTTCGCGGGCATCTCCGGCGAACGGTCGGGGTACTCCGCCCCGGGCGTCGTCGCGCTCTTCGTGTTCGGGGGCCTGGCGCTGGTCGGCTTCGTCCTGGTCGAGCGTCGCGCGCGCAACCCCATGCTCGACCTGCGGTACTTGGCGGCGCCCATCGTCAGCAGCGCGCTGTTCGTGGCCTTCGCGGTGTACTTCGGGGTGTTCTCGATCTTCTTCTTCACGGCGCTGTACCTGGACGTGGCCGTGGGTTACTCGGGCTGGCGGCTGGCGGGCGCCTTCTCACCGATGGCGGCGGCCATCGTGCTGGGTTCGCTGCTGACCGGTTTCTGGGTCGGCCGGGTGGGCTCGCGGGTGCCGATGATCGTCGGTTGTGTCGTCGGGGCGGCCGGCATCGTGCTGACCAGGCACTACCTCACCGCGCAGCCGTCGTTCACCCCGCTGGCGATCGTGCTGGCGGTGGCCGGACTGGGGTTCGGAATCGCCGTGGTGCCGCTGACGTCGGCCGTACTCGGCCATGTGCCGGCCGCGCACTCGGGCATGGCGGCGTCGGCGACGAACACCAGCCGCCAGATCGGTGCCGTGGTCGGCGTCGTCGCCCTCGGCGCCCTGGTCAACTCCCATCTCACCGGCGACCTGGCCGGGCGGCTGCGCGATCTCGGCATCACCGGCTCGCTGCAATCGCTGATCATCAACGCCGTCGAGACGGGCGGCGGCGGGCAGGGCAGGCGTTTCGACATCGCTCACCCGCCGCCGCTGTTCAAGCCGATCGTGGATGCGGCAACCGGTGCCTTCCGCTCCGGGGTGCACCAGGCGCTGTTCGCATCGGCCGTCCTGATGCTGGTGGCGGCCGGGGCCGCTGCGCTCGTGCCCGCCGGATCCGAAAGAGCCAGCGAGTTCGTCGACGAGTGACTCGCGGGACACTAGGGCGTCGCGACCGGATCGACGCTGTGCGGGTCGGCGCCGCCCAGGACGGCCAGCAGCGGCTCGGCGTAACGCTCGAGCTTCATCGGCCCCACCCCGGAGATGCGGGCCAGCGCCGCCCTCGACGGGGGCCGGGCGTCGGCGATCGCGACCAGGGTGGCGTCGCTGAAGACGATGTAAGGCGGCGAGCCCTGCGCGTCGGCCTGCGCCTTGCGCCAGGCCCGCAGCCGGCCGAACAGTTCGGCGTCGGCCGCCTCGGGTGCGGGCCCCTTCTTCTTGCCCGGCTTGGGCGCGGCGTCGCGGGTGGCGTGGGGGCGCAGGCCGTCGAGAAACCGACTGGGGCGCCGAGCGCGGCGCTGCCCCGGACTGCGGGCCAGCGCCCACGACAGCGCGACCCGCTCACGGGCCCGGGTGATGCCGACATAGAGCAGCCGGCGCTCCTCGGCGATCTGTGCCTCGGTGGTGGCGTGCTGGATGGGCACGGTGGTGTCGGTGAGCCCGACCAGGAAAACGACGTCCCACTCCAGGCCCTTGGCCGAGTGCAGCGAAGCAAGCGTGACGCCCTGCACGGTGGGAGCGTGCTGGGCGCCGGCGCGGGCGTCGAGTTCGCCGACCAGTTCGGGTAGCTGCGCCTCGGGCATCGTGGCGATGAGGTCGTCGGCCAGGGTCACCAACGCGCTCAAGGACTCCCAGCGTTCGCGCGCGGTGCCACCGGGCGGCGGGTGTTCGGCGTGCCAGTTCAGGCTCGACAGCACCGAGCGCACCGCATCGGGCAGCTTGGCACCGTCGTCGCTGTCCGCACCGGCCCGGGCCGCGCCGCGCAGCAGCAGGCGGGCTTCACGGATCTCCGGCCGATCGAAGAACCGCTCGCCACCGCGCAGCACGTAGGCCACGCCGGCGTCGGCCAGCGCCTGCTCGTAGACCTCGGACTGCGCGTTGATACGGAACAGCACCGCAATCTCGGCCGCCGGGGTGCCGGCGTCGATGAACACCCGGCACTGCGCGGCCACCGACACGGCCTCGGCCGGCTCGTCGTCGTGCTCGGCGAAGGCCGGCGCCGGGCCGTCGGCGCGCTGGCCGATGAGCGTGAGCTTCGCGCCGTCGGAATTGCCGCGCACCAGCTTGTTGGCGAGCTCGACCACCTGCGGCGTGGAGCGGTAGTCGCGTTCTAGGCGCACGACCACGGCCTCGGGGTAGCGGCGGGGAAAGCCCAGCAGGTGCTCGGGGGTGGCACCGGCGAAGGAGTAGATGGTCTGGTTGGCGTCGCCCACGACGCAGACGTCCTCGCGTCCGCCCAGCCAGGCGTCGAGCATGCGTTGCTGAAGCGGCGAGACGTCCTGGTACTCGTCGACGACGAAGTGCCGGTAGCGCGCACGGATCTCCTCGGCGACGTCGGGATACTCCTCGATAGCACCGGCCATGACGAGCAGCAGGTCGGAGAAGTCCAGCTGGCCGGCGCGTTGCTTGGTCTGCTCGTACTCGGCGTAGACCTTGGCGACGGTGTCCGGCGTCGTCGAGGTCTCGCGGCCCGCCGCGCGAGCCCGGGCGGCGTAGTCGTCGGGCGTGACGAGGACCGCCTTGGCCCAGTCGATTTCGGCGGCCAGGTCGCGCAGCTCGACGCGGTCGGTGCGCAGCCGCAGCCGGGCGGCCGCGTTGCCCACCAGCCGCAGCGGCCGGTCGACGACCTCGGGCATGCCTCCGCCGAGTACCCGCGGCGCGAAGTAGGTCAACTGGCGCAGCGCGGCGGCGTGGAACGTGCGTGCCTGGACGCCGTGTGCACCCAGCTTGCGCAAGCGGGTGCGCAGTTCTCCCGCTGCCCGAGCGGTGAAGGTGACGGCCAGCAGCTGCGTAGGCGGGACGGCTCCCGAGCGCACGGCGTAGGCGATGCGGTGGGTGATGGCGCGGGTCTTGCCGGTGCCGGCGCCGGCCAGAATGCAGACCGGTCCGCGCACGGCGAGCGCGGCGGCACGCTGCTCCGGGTCGAGCCCGGCCAGCACCGCCTCTGCCGGATCGGGTTCGGTCACGCCCCGATCGTGCCAGCGGCCTGCGACAGCCCGGTGCGCCGGGTGGGCAGATCGCGCGACGGATCGGTGCCGCCCAGCAGCGGAGCAGGATTTCCCCGGCCGTCGGTTCGGGCGTGGGCAACCGGTACCGCGGGGAACGGGCTATCCGCTGCGTGGAATGTCCGGCAGTCCCGCCCGCGTTAGCACAGTGTCGTGACTTCCACCGAAGGGCGCAGGCGCTGATGCTGACGATGTACACCACCTCCTGGTGCGGCTATTGCTCGCGCCTCAGGGCCGGCCTGGAGCACGCTGGCATCGCCTATGCCGAGGTCAACATCGAACTGGACGACGATGGGGCCGACCTGGTCATGAGCGTGAACGGCGGCAACCGCACCGTGCCGACCGTCGTGTTCCCGGATGGCAGCGCACTGACGAACCCGAGCATCGCCCAGGTCAAGGCGCAGCTGGCGGCTTGACCGGCGCCTATCGACCAGTCGAGCCCGGGCGGCTGGCCCACCTGCTGGCCGAACACCTCAGCGGTCTGGCTGCGCACGACCGAGCCCTGCGAGTTGCCGTCGACGGGCCGCGGTGCGCAGCACCCGCCTCGCTCGCGAATGCCCTGATCGCTCCCCTGCGGGCGCGCGGCCGAGCCGCCGACCACATTGCCGCCGAGTCGTTCTGGCGCGACGCCTCGCTGCGCCTGGAGTACGGCCACGAGGACGTCGAATCGTTCGCGGAGTGGCTCGACGCCGGCGCGCTGTGCCGCGAGGTCCTCGACCCGCTGGGCCCCGACGGCACGGGCAGCTACCTGCCGTCACTGCGTGATCCCGCGACCAACCGGGCCACCCGCGTCCCCGCCCGGCACGCGGAGCCCGGCGCGATCGTGATAGTCAGCGGCGAACTCCTGCTTGGCCGCGGCCTACCGTTCGACGCGACAGTCCACCTGTCCACGTCGGCGGCCGGGCGGGTGCGCCGCACCCACGCCGAGCGGCAGTGGACGCTGCCAGCGTTCGACCGATACGACGCCGACGTGCGTCCGGCCGACACCGCCGACGTCGTCGTCCGGGTGGATGATCCCCGCCATCCCGCTGTCCGGGGAGTGGCTGCTTAGGGACAGGCGCCAGCCGGTCAGTATTTTCCGGTCCAGGCCAGCCGCCACGTGTTCGGGCCGATGAAGCCGTTGGGGACCAGCCCGTTCAGGCTCTGCAGTCGCTTGACCACCGCCAGGGTGTGCGGGCCGTACTCGCCGGTGCCCACCGGGAAGAGACCCCGGGCATGCAGCTGATCCTGGAACCGCTTGATCGACGCGCTGTGGTCACCGAACTGGTACCAGCGCGGACCCGGGAACGCCGGCACCGCCGTGGCAGCCCCCGCCGCGGAGTATTTTCCGGTCCAGGCCAGCCGCCACGTGTTCGGGCCGATGAAGCCGTTGGGGACCAGCCCGTTCAGGCTCTGCAGTCGCTTGACCACGGCCAGGGTGTGCGGGCCGTACTCGCCGGTGCCCACCGGGAAGAAACCGCGGGCATGCAGCTGATCCTGGAACCGCTTGATCGACACGCTGCGGTCACCGAAGTGGTACCAGCGCGAACCGGGGAACGCCGGCACGCCGGAGGACGGCCGCGACGGCGACCCGGAGACCTTGATGTCGCTGATGCGCCCGGAGCGCGCGTCACCGTCCTCTCGCAGTCCGACGATGCCGGCGCACTGCCACGGCTGCCAGCCCCGCTCCCGGTAGAGGATCAGCGCGCGGGCGTCCTGCTCGGCGGCCGAGGCCCGGTTGGGGTAGCCCGAACCCCCCACACTGCGCCACGTCGACAGGTCGAACTGGTAGGCGCCGTAGTGATCGTTGCCGGTGTTGATCGAGTAGTTGTT
>QHCC01000018.1 GCA_003243915.1 Pseudonocardiales bacterium
GGCAAGCGTCCAGGCTGACCTCGCCCGCAGCGATTTGCGTTTCGCAGACCGCATCGGCACGCATTGCCGTGCCTCACGTCCGCTCGAACGCACGGTCGTGTTGTCAGGGGATGGATCCGCGAGTTGACCTGTCACACCGGCCGTCAGCTACTGATCTTGGTGAAGTCCTGATCGGCGAAATGGTCGTCACGCACGGGGCAAGGGTCCTTGTTGAGCGGGACGAAATGCAGCGTGGTCCCTCTGAGGATCCAGCGGTAACGGCCCACCCCCTCTGGCAGGAAGAGGCCGCACTCCTGGACGTTGAAGAAGTCGATCTCGTTGCCGTTGACGACGATCTCGCCGTGGCCGCCCCCCAGCCGGTCAGCGACCCGGAAGCGATTGGCAGCGAACGTCACGACGGCTGAACTGCCGTCAGCGGTAACCACCCGGCTCCACCTGCCGATCAGCTTCGCAGGTGCGGGGCCGCCCGGCGGATGCGAAGCGGATCGGGACGCGGTCGCTGACGTAGTCGCGACGGCGGCCGCGGTGCCAGGCGCGCTCGGGGACGGGCTCGTGCTGCGGCCACAAGCCACCAGCGCCGAAGAAGACAAGAAGACCAAGGAGCAGGTGACAATGCGGACAGACAAACCGATGGTCATGATGTTCTCCTTGTCGAACCTGTCCCGGTCTCCCTGGCTTTGCCGTTGCACGTTCGCATGCATGTCGTCGCTCATCGGAGGGAGTCTTATGCGACTATGGTCTCATCATGAGTAGTCAAGTCTCATATGTCAAGAGCGGAAGAACGCGGCAGAAGGCGCGGACCCAATCCGCACTCATGGAAGCCGCGCGTGAGCTCATGTCGCAGGGCGTCATCCCAACCGTCGAGGATGCCGCGGCCCAGGCTGGGGTGTCGCGAGCGACCGCGTACCGGTACTTCCCAGACCAGCGTGCGCTGCTCGGATCGGCGTACCCCATCATCGAGACGCGCAGCCTCCTGCCCGAAGGGGCCCCAGAAGAGGTCGTCGAGAGAGTTCGCCTGGTCACCCGCGGCATTCTCGACTCGATCGTCGCGAACGAGGTCGCCCTTCGCGCTCAGCTGCGAATTTCGCTGGAAGAATCGGGCACCCGCGCCGAACTGCCCCTGCGCCGAGGCCGGCGAATCATGTGGTTCCAGGACGCCCTCGCGCCGTTACACTCCGAGCTCCGGCCGCGGCCGTTGCGGCGCGTGACGCTTGCGCTGACTTCCGTCGTCTCCCTCGAGGTCTTCATCTGGCTCGTCGACCTCGGCGGGCTATCACGCAAAGCCGCGGTAGAACAAATCGTCTGGACTGCCGAACAGATTGTGCGTTCCGCGACGGCACCCTGACCTGCGTCCGAGTCGTACCGAAGCGCTAGCTCTGCCCCTCGTACGCGCCGCCAATTCGAAGGCACCTCGCTGAGGCCGCACCAGAGGTAGTGACCCCGGAGGCGATGACGGCATGGTGGCTGGCGACGGTGGCGTTGGGGTCCGGAGCAGGCGGGTCCCAGAACCCAGCCCCTTTGGCGCCGCCGCCGGACGCCGAGCCGGCCGCCCAGTCGCGTGCCGCTTGAGCGATCTCCACGGTCCGTAGCTCCACCCGGCGCGCGCACTGATTGGCTGTCGCTTGACGCTCAGCCGTGTCGGTCCGAGTCGATCAGGCCGGACTCTGCATCGGCGGTACGGCCGGCCCTGTCGCGGTCGGCTGCCGTCGATCGTCGTCGACCGGTTGCGATGTCGTCGGCGGCTGCGGCCGGGGCATCACCAGGTAGGCGCTCACATACAGCGCGCCGGCCAGGACGAGCAGCGCGCGGTAGCCGAACACCAGCGACAGGTACTCCAAGCAGCCGCCGACAATCGCGCCCAGCAGGTTGGTACCGAACGCCAGTGGGGCGTCCGCGGTTGCCGCGAACCGCTTGGCGAAGATGATGTTGGCCGCGAAGATCGGGAGGAAGCCGATCACAATGGCCACGAGCGCGCGCGGGACGACGTCCAGCGTCAGCAGCCAGCCCGCCGGCACGAGCCAGCTGAGCGCGAGACCGCCGATCAGCAACGCGTACGTGACCGGTAGCGGCGGCGTGGTCACGCGGTGGGTGACCTCCACAGCGGCCAGCACGGCCAGCAGCACGCCGCCGAAGACCAGCGAGTTGACGATCCAGGTGGTGCCGAAGAGCAGCGCGAAGCCCGTCACGCTCTTGGTCTCCATCAGGAGGAACGCCGCGCCCAGCAGGAAGAGATCGCGGTATGACCACATGCCGCGCAGCTGGCCGCGTACCCGGGTCAGCGCTCCGCGGCCACCCGCGGCCGCGTTCATGAGCAACACGAAGCCGATGGCGAGCACGGTGGCCAGAATGATCAGCAGCAGCGCCGAGCGGTACAGCGACGGGATGCTCTTGTGTTCGAGGTAGAGGAACGGCGAGTCGTCGGTCGCCGGCGGCGGCGTGGACGCGGGTCGGGCCCAGGTCTGGGCGCAGGACTGATCCGCGCTGGTCAGGCCGGCCGTCATGACGGCGAGCGCGGCGGCGTTCTGCGCCTCGTAGAGGCACGGAGCGTGACCGAAGACATCGTCGAGCGTGCCGGCGAGCCGATCGACGAGCCATTGCTGACGGTAGAAGTTATACATCGAGAACGCGCCACCGGGCGCGAGGTGATCACGCGCCGCCTGTATCGACTGCTCGGTGAACAGGTAGCTCTCCAGGCGCAATGAGCTGGCCCCCGATACCAGGGTGAGCGAATCGGGCAGCGCGAAGATGATCAGGTCGAACTTCGCATGCGTTCGTTCGAGGAAGGCCCGGCCGTCGTCGACGTGGGCGGTGACCCGCGGATCGCTGTAGACGTGGTCGGGATTGTGCTGGCGGCCGAATCGCAGCAATGTCGGGTCGATCTCGACTGCGTCGACGTGTCGTGCGCCCTGCTTCAGGGCGATCGCCACGTCGGTACCGGTGCCGGCCCCGACGATGAGGACGTTTCCGGGATTGCGCGGAATCTGGTCATAGGTCTGCAGGTACCACGGCTCCTGAATCGCGCGAGTGGCCGCCGAGGTGAGTCGCTGGTGGGGGATGCTGTTGACATCGATGGTCCAGGCGGTTGCGCCGTTGCCGTCGTCGACTGCGGCGGTCGTCACCTTGTAGTAAGGCGACCAGAAGACGCCGGTGTCATGGCGCAGGGGATAGATGAACATCATCGCCATCGCGATCAGCAGCGCCACACTCACCGAGCTCGCCTGGCGTCCGAGCAAGGCGACGAAGCCCAGCGACACGAGGACGAACCAGATGAACGGGGGAGCGCCGAGGAAGGCCAGAGCCGTAAAGGCCGTGATGCCGAGCAGGCTGCCGAGCAGGTCGAGGCGGTAGGCCTCGAGGCGTTCGAGCTGGGAGAAGCAGGAGGCGACGAGCTCGCCCGGACCGGCCAGCACCGCTGCCACTGCGAGGAACACCGCGGGCAGGGTGAGCCAGATCGGCGGCCCACTGGTCGTCCCCGAAGTAAAGAAGATCAACTGGCTGCTGTCACGGTTCACCGACACCGGATAGGCACTGACGAAACCGACGAGACCGAGCAGCACGACCAACGAGTACAGCGGCATGGGGCGTGGCCCTCGCCCGGGTGCTGACGCCCGCAGAAACCCCAGCCCGATGCCGAGGAAGGAACCCATCAGCACGAAGTTCGAGAAGTACGCGAGGTGGACGACGTTGGCTCCGAGCCAGCGGATCAGCGCGAGCTCCAGGAACAGCATCAGGGCACTCGCGAGCAGCAGCCGCACGCGGACAGTCACGTCGCAGAGCCTCTCATCCGATGATCGCCGCGCGGCAGGCGGGCAGGAGGCCTGATCGCGTTCGGCTGGTCGCCGGTGCGGGCGTTTACCGCAACTACGATGTGCGGGACACCAGGGTCGTGTTGAGCTCGTCCCGCAGTGATGCGGCGAGCTTGCAGCGTGGCGACAGGCCGGCGAGCTCACGTACGGACAGGTAGATGGCCGGCAGCAACACGACCACGATGACGACCAGCAGGAAGATCGCCACGAGGAAGTCGTCAGAGTTCGAACTGCTGCCTCGGTACAGCGAGTCCCGCTTGCCGCAGTCGATCAGACCCTTCTCGCGCGGCAGGTAGGGACGCACGGTCAGCCGGGAGCCGTCGTCGAGTTTGATGCGAACCCGGCTGTGCATCAGCTTGCCGCGCTTCACCGTGACCGGCCGCCCGATCGGCGCCCGGACGCCCTCGGGGGCAGACAGCGTCGCCAGCCCCTCCGGCCCGACACGCAGCCCGGTCACCTGCTTGTTCAGCTTGACCATGGTCACGCCGGCAGGCAACGGCAGGCTGCGTTGCTCCTCGCGCAGCGCGGACTCCTTGCGGGTCTTCGCGATCTGGTCGTCGAGGTCCATCGGGCCGCCTCCCGTGTCGATGAGCGTGAGCTGTTGGAAGTCGACCGGCACCGGATTGTTCAGGGCAATCCTAGAAGACCAGTGTCGCGCCGAACAGCGTCTGGTGGAACGTCGCGGCCGGGTCGGCGGGCTTGGACGAGCGGGCCCACACCGCGTACACCCGCCCGTTCGTCGCGGCCGTCCCCATGTAGTCACCGGGGAACTTGCCGCCCGCGAAGGCCGCGTAGTTCAGGTCGGACAGCGGCCCGAGCCGGATCGGCGCCGCAAAGTGCGACCCGTCGAAGGACACCGACAACTGCTGGCGCACGAAGCGGCCGTTCTCGATGGTGGTGTCCCGCGTGCTGTTGGTGACGAACACCTCGCCCCGGTAGGCGGCGACGTCGACGTTGATGTAGTCGCGCCCGGCGGCCGGGTGCGTCACCTGAACCGCCGCCGACCAATGCGTTCCGTCGAAGGACTGCGCGAGCATGACCGCGTCCGAGTGCGGCGAGATCCAGGCAGCGAACAGGCGGCCGGTCACCGGGTCGGCGGAGGCCGACGGCAGGCAGCAGCGAATTCCGTCCGGCCCTTCGCCGGCGGCAGTGGTGATGGTCGACGGCGCGCTCCAGGTCGCCCCACCATCGTGGGACGTGCGTGCCACGATCATGTCCGCCGGCGGCGCGGCCGTAGGTGTCGCCCGCACCGCGTCGCCGTGGCCGATCCGGCTCTCCGGGCCCTCGTGGCCACCCGTGGTGCCGAAGTCGAGGTAGGTGTCGACGATCGTGCCGTCCGGCTTGACCATCGGCTGGGAGTTCTGGCTGAACGTGTTGTCCTCGGTCAGGTTCACCGTCGGGCTCCAGGTCCGGCCGTGGTTGTCCGACCACCGCACGACCTGCAGCGCCGCGGTGTTGTTGCCGGCGTCGTCGAAGAGAAATGGCGTCCAGAACTGGTAGAGCCGGCCGCGGTGCGGGCTGAAGCGGCCGTTGTCGACGACGAGGAAGTTCTTGTCGTCGTTGTAGTCACAGCTTGCCGTGTAGTGGGCCAAGACGGGTTTGCCGAACGTCTTGCCGCCGTCGGTCGAGCGCGACACCGTGATACCGCTCGGACAGTCCAGGCCGAACACCAGCACCGAGATGTACACGGAGCCGTCCGGACCGAACGCAATCACCGGGTCGGAGGCGCGTTCCCAGCTCCCGCCGACAGACTTGGTGATGCCCGGCAGCGGCGCGTGGTGCCAGGTGGTGCCGCCGTCGTGCGTCCAGGCGTAGGAGATCCCGACCGCACCTCCGTCGGGATAGCGGCCGTCGTGGGCCGCTGCCACCGCGATCTGCGGGTTGACCGGCGACACCGCGACGTCGGGCTCCACGAGGGTGTCGGGCTCGGACCCGGGCAGCGGCGGGATGTCCTGCCGGTCGATCTGCCCGACATGCAGCACAACGGGCAGCCTCGGCGCGTGCGCGGGGCTCGCGGCCGAGGCGCTCGCGGGGAGAAGGGCGGCGATGGCAGCCGCAGCGGCGATGACGTAGGATCGATTCCTGGGCAAGGGATCTCCAGAGTGGCTGAGAGAGGATTGCCAGCACATTGCTCGAATCCGACATGTCCGTCAAGGGACGTTGAGCGAAGGGACGCGCGCCGAGGGCTCAGGAGGCCTCGAGACGGGCCCGGAACGTGGCGGCGGTGCGGCGGCGGCCCGGGACTGTCCGTGGTGCACCGCGGCGCGCTTCGGCCAGGAGCCGGATCGTCAGCTCCGAAGCACTCTCGCCCGGCCTGTGCTGGCCGCCGGCCGGGGAGAAGAACTCGACGCTGACCGAAGGCCGCTCGGGCAGTCGCACGATGTCGGTGGTGCCCGTGACGCGGGCGCACACCACGATCGCCTCGGGCACGGCGAGGGCCAGCCGCCCGGCTCCGCTACGGGCCCGCAGTTCCCGCCCCAGCGAACGCGTCCCCTCCGGGAACACTCCGATACACGCCCCGGCTCTCAGTTCGCGCACGGCGGTCGCGATCGCTCCCGCGTCGCCGCTGCCGCGATCGATCGGGATATGCCCCATTCCGTCCATCAGCCACCCGATCGGGGGGAACTTCCAGATCGTGGACTTGGCGAGTGCCCGCACCTGCCGGTGGTGCCGGGCCGCGACGGCGATCGCGATCGGATCCCAGTAGCTGTCGTGATTGGCGACGAGCAGGGTGGGCCCGCTTGCCGGGAAATGCTCGAGGCCCCGGACCCGCAACCGCGACCACCGCAGCATGACCGGTGCGCAGAGCGCGACGACGGCGCGATAGGCCGGCGTCATCGGGTCGGTTTCCGCAGAACTCATGCCGAGATGATGAACCACGGTTGCGGCCCCGCGCAGCCCCGAGGGGCACGTGGATCTCGTGCTGCGGCGCGCCCGCGGCGCGTGTGGTCCCGGCCCGAGCGCGCAACACGTAGACTGAACGGAGTTGGCGGGCACCGATTGCCCGCGTATGCAGCTTCATCGTCGACGCGATCATCGCGTCGGGCTCGTGCCAGAACCGCGTCACCGCACGCGGATTGCCGGGACGTGCCACTGTCCCGAAGGATCATTTGTGCCCCGCACTTCTTCGCGCGGTTCCGCCGCGCCTCGCTCCACTTCTGCTCATTCCGCCTCGCGAGGCTCCGGGCCCCGCCCGGCCGCGCCCCGCACTGCCGCGCCCCGCACTGCCGCGCCCCGCTCTACCGCTCCCCGCAATGCCGCGCCCCGCTCTACCTCGCACGGCTCGTCCGCCCCGCGCCGTCCGGTCGGGAACCGCTCGCTGTGGGACTCCCTGCCGGTGAGCATCGTCCCCACCGAGAACCTGCCCAGCTTCGCCGAGCTGGGACTGCCGCGCGCCATCGTCACTGCCTTGTCGCGCAACGGGATCACGGCGCCGTTCCCTATCCAGGCCGCCACCATCCCCGACGTGCTCGCCGAGCGCGACCTGCTGGGTCGCGCCGCCACCGGCTCCGGCAAGACGCTGGCGTTCGGCCTGCCGCTGATCGCCCGCCTCGCGGGGGCGCAGTCGCAGCCGCGCCGCCCGCGCGGACTGGTCCTGGTGCCCACCCGCGAACTGGCGATGCAGGTCACCGATGCCATGGCGCCGCTGGCCTCGGCGTGCGGCGTGTCCGTGCGACTCGTCGCCGGCGGGCTGCCGATCAGCAAGCAGATCCAGTCATTGGAGCGCGGCGTCGACATCCTCGTCGCGACACCCGGCCGGCTCGAAGACCTGATCGAGCGTCGTTCGTGCAACCTCGGTGCGGTCGAGGTGACGGTGCTCGACGAGGCCGATCACATGGCCGACCTCGGGTTCCTCCCCGTCGTGCGTCGCCTGCTCGACCAGACCCCGCGCGGCGGGCAGCGACTGCTCTTCTCCGCGACGCTCGACGGCGACGTCGCGTCCCTCGTCGAGGAGTATCTCGACACCCCCTCCGTGCACGCGCTGAGCACGGTCGAGGCCTCCGTCGACACGATGACCCACCATCTGTTCCGGGTCCCGTTCGACGCGAAGTTCGACCTGGTCGCCGCGATCGCCGCCCGCGAGGGCCGCACGCTGTGCTTCGTACGCACCAAGCACGGCGCCGACCGGGTGGCTCGAAACCTGGCCCGCATCGGTGTCTCGGCCGGCGTACTGCACGGTGGTCGCTCGCAGGTGCAGCGCAACAAGGCGCTCGAGGCGTTCCGGAGTGGCTCGGTACCCGTGCTCGTCGCCACCGACGTGGCCGCCCGCGGCATCCACGTCGACGACGTGAGCCTGGTGCTGCACGTCGACCCGCCCGCCGACTCCAAGGACTATCTGCACCGCTCCGGCCGCACCGCCCGGGCCGGCGAGAGTGGTGTCGTCGTGCTGCTGAGCACTCCGGCCGAGGAGCGCGACGTGCGAAAGATGCTCGGCGCCGCGGGTGTCCACCCGGAGCAGCGCGACGCGGTGGCCGGCGATCCGGCGGTGCACCGGGTGACCGGCGCGCTGACCCCGAGTGGTGTCGCCATCGCCCAAGCACGCCCGCGGGCCGTCTCGCCGCGAGCGGACGGCAGCGCGCCGCACGTCGGCCGGTCCGAGCGCAGCGCCCGTCATGCCCACCGCCGCCCGCACGCCGGCGCACCGTCCCCTCAGCACGGCGAGCGGCGCCCGCGCCGTACCCGCGCTCACTGAGCACATCCGCATAGCAAAGGAATCCTGATGGGACAGCGAAACGATCTGCGCAACGTCGCGATCGTCGCGCACGTCGA